>JAKADL010000072.1 GCA_021820565.1 Thermoplasmata archaeon | reverse complement strand
GAAACCGATAGGCCCATTTTATGATCATAAGATCGACGATTCATATACAATGGAGATGGGCAAGGGGTATAGGAAGATGGTTAAATCGCCTGAACCGGTAAGTATACTTGAAAGAGATTCAATAACATATCTCTTGTCGAATGGATATATACCTATCGCGGTCGGGGGTCGTGGAATACCTGTTGAAAAGACCTTGAACGGGTACGGTGAATTTGAGGGTGTTATTGACAAGGATTTAAGCTCTGCACTGATCGGGACACTTATAGGTGCTGAAGACCTTATTATTATCACCGACGTGAAAAATGTATATCTTGATTTTACCAGTAAAACAGGCGCCATCAATAAAATTGGATACAGTGAAATGAAAGATTATTACAAAAAAATACACTTTGAGGAGGGCACAATAAAACCAAAAATTCTGGCAGCTCTCCAATTCCTGGAAAGAGGCGGAAAAAAAGTGTACATAACTTCCATAAACAATATAGAAACTATGGATACTGGAACTATCATAGAAAATGATGCCTAAAACTTTCTGCATTAAGATTAATGATTTATCTCATCATTTCTTCTCTATGTTTCTGTCCCCCCTTCATACCTTTATGCCCTGAACCATGCTGCATGCCACCTTTTTTTGAGTTACCATGGTTGTTTTCTTTTATTTTATCTTTCAGGATATTTAATATTAATTCTGTTTGATTCTGATTTTTTATACTTTCGGCAAGGTCATGCTCTCCTATATAATCAAGCCACATGGATATGTGTCCTTCTTTAGCGTGATAATCCAGGGCTGCTTTGTCATATAACGCCTGGCATTTCATCTCATAATACAGGCTCGGGACATCACAGGCTATACCAATGGTTCTATCAAAAGATCTAAAATAAAATGGCTCCATATATAATTAATTCAAGGGAATATTTAAATATTTGCCAGACAAAATTAATTATAACTGAGATGTAAATCTAATGTTAACGGAAATAGAATATATTTTTAGAAGCAGAATGAAGCTTTGAATTATTTCCATTAGGAATAAGCATAAGCTATGAGTGTACAATATTTATGAAACCATAGAATATAATCCATAAGAAAATCGTATAGGCTTATTTTCCCAATAAATTTAACCGGATAAGCGGGAAGCTCCGTGCATTAGCGTGGAGAGGATGTCACCATTATCTGGCACCGGGACAATCGATTATCATGGCAATATTATACCGTATTATAAATAATAAATATATTACATTATCAGCTAATTATTAAATAGCAATTATAACTAATAACTAAGAATTTGCATGACTGAAGGCAATCCTACATTTTTAACATCGAAAGACCTCGAAAACTTATCAATAGATGAGATAATGAATAAATTAAATACTTCAAGGGAGGGGCTCTCGTCAAAGGATGTGGAGAAACGGCTATCTATATATGGAAAGAATGAAATTCCTGAAAAAGAACTGAATCCGTTTCTAAAGTTTTTGAGCTATTTCATAAATCCTCTTGCCATAGCCATAGAAGTTGCTGCAATTCTCTCAATAATTCTCGGAAGATTCTCAGATTTCTATTTGATCCTTGGCCTGCTACTTACCAACGTTGTCATAGAATTCTGGCAGGAGAAAAGTGCCGGAAATGCAGTAAAGGCTTTAATGAAAAAACTCGCCGTAAATACAAAGGTATTTAGGGATAATCAGTGGATTGTCATCCCTGCAAGTGATCTGGTACCCGGAGATATTATACACTTGGGCATAGGGAATATTGTTCCGGCAGATGGAAAGTTGATTAAAGGTTCATATTTGAATGTTGATCAGTCAGCATTAACCGGGGAATCGCTACCGGTTTCAAAGGCCGTGGGAGATGTCATTTACTCCAGTTCCCTTGTAAGGCAGGGAGAGATGGATGCTGTTGTCATTGGAACAGGGAAGGGCACATTATTCGGGAAAACAACCACATTGACAAGTGAAGCTGTCAAGACCTCAAATATGCAGAAAATAACAGATAAAGTACTGTATTTTCTTGTTGGTATAGCAGTTATCTTGGATATAGTAATATTTATAGATGGCATAATTTTGCACACAAATTTGCTTGAAGATTTATTATTTGCATTAATACTCCTTGTAGCCTCAATACCCATAGCAATGCCTGTTGTGCTAACAATGACAATGGCAATCGGAACAGTTGAACTGTCTAAGAAAAATGCAATAGTAACAAGATTTGCAGCCGTTGAGGAACTATCAACAATGGATGTGCTGTGCAGCGATAAAACAGGGACGTTAACGCAGAACGTTATCACTGCAGGCGACCCTGTACCATATAATAATTATACCTCCAGTGATGTTTTACTCTACGCAGTGCTCTCCTCCAGTAACGAGAATATGGATGCCATCGATCAGGCAGTAGTAACAAGGGCAGAGACCGCAGGGATAGCAGATATTCTTTCTAACTTCACGGAAGAAAATTTTATTCCATTTGATCCGGCAAAAAAAAGAACAGAATCCACTGTAATGATAAGAGATAAAAATTCCGTGATGCATATTATGAAAGGTGAACCTAACACCATTATATCACTGGTACATTATGTTCCAGAAGGATTACAACATGAAGTAGATGGTCTTGCCAGTGAAGGTTACCGTGTTATTGCCGTTGCCGTTTCAAATGATGGTAAAGAATATCAATTTGTTGGTTTAATACCATTATTTGACCCCTTAAGGCCAGATACAAAGGAAATGGTAGACACTGCAGAGAGCATGGGAATCAAAGTAAAGATGGTAACAGGGGACAATATAGCCATAGCAAAGGAAATAGGTAAGCAAATATCACTGACTGGAGAGGCAATAAATTCCTCGAGTTTATCGAATGCCACTACGGAAGAGGTAGAAAAAGTCGATATATTTGCCCAGGTGTTTCCGGAACAGAAGTACGATATAGTCAAACTGTTAAAATCAGATAAACACACTGTAGGAATGACCGGTGACGGCGTCAATGATGCACCTGCATTGAAAGAGGCAAATGTCGGTATAGCAGTTTACGGTGCAACTGATGTGGCAAAAAATGCTGCTGACCTTGTTTTATCTGCTCAGGGGCTCTCTGTAATAATTGATGCCGTAAAGGTAGGCAGGTCTGTATTCCAGAAAATGCTCAGCTATGTACTTTACAGGATAACAGAAACAGCTAGGATACTGGTTTTTGTTACTGCCTCGATATTAATATTCAGATTTTATCCAATAACAGCATTTATGCTTGTAATTCTTGCTCTTTTAAACGATATACCCATAATCGCCGTATCAACAGATCATGTCACTGCATCTAACCAGCCGGAGAAATGGAATATGAAATATATTGCTGGTTTATCCAGTACCCTGGGTTTAATGGGGGCTGGTGAAACTCTCCTTCTGCTATATCTGGGATACTCTGTTTTTCACCTGCCCTTAATAATAGTATATTCCATAGTTTTTCTTAAGCTAATAGCTTCAGGGCATTTTACAATGTTTGTGACAAGGAACAGAAAGCCTTTCTGGCATAACCCACCCAGCTTAATCCTGTTTCTAGCCTTAATGTCCACAATAATTATCGGTTACTCCCTTGCTGCATTCGGCCTCGGCATCGGGGCTATTGGGCCATTCATAGCCATACTTGTAGTTTTATATGCTTTTGTATGGTTTATGGTAGAGGATGGATTAAGGCTGTTATATGATAAATTATTCAAATTCTATGCAAGGTAATTTCAGTTCCTCACTAAATGAAACAGGATGATTTTTCTAGGATCACAAATAAAAAAGCTGGGAATGGAAAGATTTTTGCTTAATAATCATTATACCATCAATAATTCCATTAAAATTTAAAAGGTAGTAAGGAGTGAAATGGCAGAAAAAAAGTTGATAAGTCTTCCTGTGGCAACTGCAGTCGGGCTTGGCGCAATTATCGGTGCGGGCATATTTGTTTTGAGCGGAACAACAATAGCACTGGCTGGAGCAAATGCACTGGTTGCATTTGCCCTTGTGGGAGTTCTGGCAATTATTATTGCCATGGAATTCGGGGAACTTGGTTCCATAATGCCACATGCCAAGGGAGCCTCATTTTCATATATCTTCGAGGCCTTCGGCAGTGAAATGGGATTTATAACCGGAATTCTGCTTTATTTCAGTTTTTCCACGGCAATTGCTGCTATTGCCCTGGGATTCGGGTCATACCTCGGCAGCCTCACTGATCTTCATTATGGTTACTTTCCAATTATTTTTGCAATTATTCTGATTTTTGTATTATCCATTGTAAACATAGTAGGAATAAAGAAGGCAGCAAGGGCAGATTTTTATCTCGTAATTATAAAATTAGGGATATTAACAATCTTCGTTATTTCAGCCATTGTACTTGCATACTCCACAAAAACTCTGAATGTTTCAAATTTCACAGTGCCTCCGGCGAAGGATAATATTGCTGCAATATTTGCTGCCAGCATAGCGGTGTTTTTCGCATATTCAGGATTTCAGTCCATATCAACACTAACATCAGATGTTAAGGGTGGTGCAAATAAGGCGGCAAAGGCCATAGTATTATCGGTAGTTATCAGCATGATATTCTATATCCTTGTTGTTGTTGCCCTGCTTGTAATGGTACCCGCATCAAAATATACAGTATCCGCAGACCCCCTGGCCTTTGCCTTAAGTTATGTACACGCACCTTATTCGCTTTATTTAATTGTAACCGTCGGTGCGCTGATAGCTACAACCTCTGCCACCCTGGCCATGATCATGACGTCATCAAGGGTACTTTACCAGATCGGTGAAAACAAACTTCTTCCAAAATTCTTCAGAAAATTCAATACCAGAAAGGATGTTTCCGTTAACGGTGTAATAATTTCTTCCGTGATCGGAATTGTAATGCTTTTCTCCGGCAATATCTATATAATAGCTGCGATCAGCAACTTCGGACTTTTGCTTTCCTATCTCGTATCAAGCTTTGCACTGATACATTTTCGGAGGATAAAAAAATCAGGAACATTTAAAACTCCATTATATCCATATACAACTATAGCAGGTATTGTATTGCTGATTCTATTCATATACGGTATGCCCAGAGAGGCACTTGATATAGGGGTCATTATAATACTTGTGCTGTTCATGTTATACTACTTCCTGATAGAGTTTAAACGGGACAGGGTAGTAAAAGAGGAATTATTCAAATAACAACTACCAGCTTTTTCATTAAATTATCATTACAATCAAATCACCGTAAGTTTTATTTAAACATGAATTATGTTTGAAAATGAAAGAATTCAAACTTGATCAACTTGACATGGATATCATTGAATTTCTAAGCAATAACTGCACACTGACATATGAAGAAATATCGGTAAAAACAGGACGGAGCATATGGACAGTACGCGATAGGATGAATTTGCTTAAACAGCGTGGAATAATTAAAGGGTGTAAAGCCGATATCGACTATTCAAAAATGGGAATGAAATGCAAGGCAATGATAACCTTTAATGTACCTGCAGATAAAATAGATGATTTTGTTTTATTTTCAAAAAAAGAAAAAGGCATTAAAAAATTATTTATAAGGACAGGAACAACACGTTTCGTTATAACCATGGTCGGGGAAGATTGCAGTTCATTGAGGGAATACGCCAGAAAAATACTTCCAAAATTTAATATTTATGATGTGGATTTTGAAGTCGTCCTTGACGAGATATTATAGTTTTCCATTATAAAATAAGGCAAATACTGTCAATATTTCTAGTATATGCCCAAGCTTTTGCTGAGTTGTATTATATAAAGTGATGGAATAGATGTTTATGTCAGATATGGACGAAATAGAAAAATTCGCAAATGAAACGCTAGGCAGTCTTCCAGAGGTTATAAAGCTCCTGGGGAATCACAATGTAGAAATGGCAAAGGAGCAGTTCAGAGAAAATAATTCAATGTATCTCGGGCGGAATAACCTCCCAAAGAAAATTCTTGCCCTCACCGCTTTATCAGTATCTCTTGCTAATGGTCAGGGTAATTCCGCCATGATTCATTTCAAACTCGCAACTAAATTCGGTGCAAAAATCCCTGAAATACTTGATTCTATAAAAACGGCCAAAATGGTATTGTTGGCTTCTACTATGGATGTAATGAAGGATATAGAACCTGTAATAGCAGCCAATACAAAAAATATGGCAAAAAATGGTGAAGTTAAAAAAATACTGGATAATATTAGATCACAGTCAGGCATGGATGACTTGCCTGAAAATTTGGTATCATTGTCAAATGTTTCTTTTGATCTGTTTCAGGAGCATTTAAAAGAAAAAACTGAACTACTTTCACCCTTAATGGTTGATATGAAATATATATATCTTATGGCCTTCGCTGACAGTGTTTCAATAAGATATAAAGAATGTGCAAAAACCTATCTTAAACAATTCTTTAAATTAAATGGCACATATCCGGAAATGGAGGATGCATTGTTTTTAACCAGATTTGTTACAGGGAATAAAGCGATGACTTCATCCATAAATATACTGAAATAATAATTTTGATTTATAATATTTTTTTAAAAAAATATAACTAAAAGTTATTGTCCAGACTTTCCAAGCATTTTTAAAATGTTAAGCGCCACTGTTAATCCCCTTTCTATTTCAGGATCTTTCATATCGCTTAAAATGCTGAAGGCTCCGTGTACTTTTGGCTCTGTGGTAAATTCACCTGTTGATATTCCATCTATTGTTTTATTTAGCATATTTATAATATTTGGGTTTGAAAGCTTTGCTATAACCCCTAGCAATGAATTTAACATGGATGAGAACCCGTTGAGCATATCATCATTGAGAACATTTCTCAGAGAAGCAATAAAATACAGAATTCCGATCAGATTTTCTCCCATGCCTGTATCCTGGAGCTGTTTAATTAAATCTATTGTATCAGCAACTGTATTTGCATTGTCCAGAATTTTCTTTATCGCATTCGCATTATCCTTGTTTTCCATATTTTTATTTATTATATCTAATAAATTTTCTGTCATTATTCCACCCCGTTGAGTACAGGATTTGCGGTTAGATTCCAGTAAAGATTATTGTATATTACTTTCAGCCAGTAAAATGAATAGCTTTCCGGAGTTAGGCTAGGTTTTGATGCATAAGATGATCCTATCATCATGGCTTTATCAAGGCCAGTCAAAACCATTGCACCCCCGCTTCCATCGTATAAAGTATGTGGAGCGAAATCACCCATTTCCTCATAAATTCTATTTGAAACAACAATTGATTCAGCATCGGCAACGGATCCAGATTTAGAAACACTTAAATTTGTGGCATCCCCGATAGCATATGCATTATCATATGACTTTATATTCAGTTTATAGGCATCTGTATCGATCCATCCCATTTTATCGCCGATTCCAGAATCATCTATAACTCTGGAACCTCTGTGAGGTGGAACAACGATAGCAAGATCAAATTTAATCCTGTCTCCAGTTTTTGATATCAGCTCGTGCTTATCATTATCAACAGAATCCAGCTGGAAATTCAATGTGCTTTCTATATTTTTATCCTGGAATTTTGCCATTATAGCATCGGAAACCCCCTTTTCGGGGAATGCCATGGGAATCGGATAAAAATACTGTATATTAACTGATTCTCTCTGCCTGTATTTCAAAAAGAAGTCATTAAGCATAAAAACCGTCTCAATTGGTGATGGCATGCATTTATATGGCAAACTCGAAACCCCGACAACGATATTGCCCTTCTTGAACTTATTAAGTGTGGCTTTTAGTTTTAGAGATGTTTCCAGTGCGTGGAAATTTTCAGTGCCAGTCTTAAGCCCAGGTACAGCATCATAATCATAGGATGTGCCTGTAGCTATAATAATATAATCATAATTTATTTTTTGATTTGTAGTCTGTATTATCTGATTTTTCAGATCAATATTAACGGCATTTTCATTGACCAGAACAATTCCCTTTGCCAGCATATTTTTTTCTTCCCTGTATGTATTTTCCTTGGTAAGAAGATTGAATGGGATTTCCAGGAATCCAGGTTCATAGTAGTGCTTGGTACTTCCCTCAATTAAAATAATTTTTATATTTCCTGCCTTTATTTCGTTCTTGAATTTATACGCAAGTCTATTTGCAGTACCCAATCCACCGGATCCTCCACCAACTATTGCAATTGTTTTCATAATTAATTATATCCATTGTTTATTTAAAGCTGTTTGGCAATTTTTGTGAGAAAACACCAGGTTATGGTTTCCGTTAACAGTGTTAACATCCACCTTTGGAAGTTATCATCCCTTTGATGCTTAAACTTCCTGGATATAACCCAATACCCTCTATCCCGTTCACAAATGCTTCAGGGATTGCTTTTTTCATTATATTGTATGATGCATGTAAATCTGCATG
>JAKADL010000003.1 GCA_021820565.1 Thermoplasmata archaeon | reverse complement strand
GGATGCAAAAATATTTAGTGGTGAGCCTTTTTCAGGTCTCTTGCCAGATTTACGAGGTTTTCAAGAAGCTGTCCTGCAAATTTGGCAGTCATTTCATCTGTCAATTTTCCATTTTCATCGAATTTTTGTGGCGCAAATGTAACAAACACCTCAGGTGTGTTTACTGGAATCATATTGAGAAACACACAGCTCTGCCTCAGATGATACTGTGCCCTGGACCCACCAAGCATCCCGATAGACGCACTCATTATTGCAACCGGTTTTCCATCGAACGGACTGTCTCCGTATGGCCTTGAAGCAACATCCAGAACATTTTTTAAATATCCTGGAACTGAATAGTTATACTCCGGCGTTACTATAAGCACACCATCTGCTTCCTTTACCTGTTTCTTGAAATTTTTTACGTTTTCCGGATAATTATTCTCCTCATCCTGATTCATAAGCGGGAAATTCCTGATGCTGAGTATTTTCAATTCTGAATTTTCCGGCATCAGATTTACCGCGTTTTCCAGTAAATATCTGTTATATGATTCTTTTCTTAAGCTTCCTCCGAATCCTGCTATTTTTATTGTTTCCATGCAGTCAGATACCGTTATATATTAAATATTTTAGCGATACTTTTTGAAAGCAATACATAAATAGAAATTAAAGATATGTAATAAATGTTTATTGTCAGATATTCTGAAATAGGGCTGAAGGGAAATAAAACCAGGAGAATGATGGAAAAAACCCTCATGGAAAATATAATTTCATCACTTCCAGAAAATTTCAATTTAAAATATAAAAAAAGTGACGGTCGTATATACCTGTATTCAGATGATAGCATATTCCTTGAATTACTACCACGTATTTTCGGCATAAAATCCTTTTCCCAAGCCCGTGAATACACATTTAGCAGCATTGATGATATAGTTTCAAAATGTGTTGAACATTATTCGAAGTATGTTTCCGGTAAAAGCTTTGCCATCCGTGCCACCAGAAAGGGAACACATAATTTCACATCCAAGGAACTGGAAATAGCGGTTGGTGATGCCCTTTACAATCTATCTTCCGGTGTAAATCTTGAAAATCCTGAAGCACCCCTGTTCATAGAGGTACGCGATAAAAATTTCTATACATTCACAGAAAAAATAGATGGCCCGGGAGGACTGCCGCTCAGGTCCGAGGGCAGTGCAATATCCCTTTTTTCAGGGGGTATTGATTCCCCCGTGGCCACTTACATGGTAATGAAAAGGGGCATGGCCGCCGATATACTTTTCTGCTCACTGGCACACCCATCGGATACAATTTATATGCTGAAATCAGCCAGAAACCTCCTGGTAAAATATTCAAAAGGTTATAATGGGAATATATTCATAATGGATGGCACATCGCTGATTACCGAGATTGTAAACAATCCATCGCAGAAATATGCCAATTTAATATTCAAAGAATTGCTGTACAGATACGCGGAAGTACTTTGCAGAAAGTACAATTATGATGCAATTGTTACCGGTGAATCAATAGGGCAGGTCTCATCACAGATACCTAAAAACCTGAAATCACTTTCCATGGACATAAGAATGCCCATATTCAGGCCGTTGATAGGCTTTGATAAGGAGGAAACAATTTCATATTCCAGATCAAAGGGGCTCTATATGGAAGAATCCGTAGGTGAATTCTGCTCCCTATTTTCAAAAAATCCCGGAATCAATACCGATTATAAGGATTTAAAAAGAGAACTCGATAATTTTCCAGTTGAGAGCAATCTACATGAAATAACAGTAATAAAGATGGATCAGATCGATTCTTACATAGATTCGGTACAGGGAAGCAGGATAGACAGGATACCGGAAAACAGTGTAATAATAGATTTGAGGCTTCCCGCTGAATTTGAAAAATGGCACATTCCAGATTCGGTTAATATGGATCTTAAATCTCTCAACTCCCTGATTGAGACGGGGGATAAAAGCAAAAATTACTTCTTTTACTGCAAAAAGGGGCTCAACAGTGCCTATGCATCATCAATCATGATCTCCAACGGTTTCAAATCCTATTATTCTACTGAAAAGGATCTGAAAAAGGAATATGCCCTGAATAATTGATTTTTTATTTCAGTATTTTTCCGGTCGCAATCTGCCATAGGTAGAGATCGAAAACTCCTGGTGAAAGCCCGTAAGTCGATGCTATTGAATTGAAAATCTTCTCTTTTTCCAGGTAATCCTTTCTCGTGCCCAGCTTAATATTATCGGTATAGCCGTAATCCTTCATGAGTTTCAGTATATGCTTGTCCAGTATGGCAAAGTCAAATATGCCGATATTCCTCAGGAAATGTGACGCTTCCTTGTATCCAACACCCTTTATATTATTTACCAGGTATTCCCTGAGTGAAAAATGATCCATTTCCGCAATGAGTTTTTTGATGTTTTTTCTTATATGCCTGGCATCAACAATATACGATGATCTTTTGTTGTAAAACCTGTATTTTGCAGCTTTCAATTCATCCCTCAATTTCTCCGGTGGATATTCTATGAAGCCGTTCATTATGGTTCTCTGGGTTCTTATCCCCATTTCAGCAGATGTATTTGCTGTAAGTATGCAAAAGCATAGTTCCATGAAAAGTGAATCATTTCTGGATTTTCCCATGTTAATAAAATCGATAACACGCTCGTTGACTTTTTTACCGAAAACGATTTTTGATTCCATTATTTTAATGGACAGCTCATCTTCTTTAATCATGAAAAATAAAAATATTTTTAATCCTTTTTGAAGGCTTCGTAGGTTCTTTTTGCTCTTTCAAGTCTCTTTTCAACGACCTTCCAGTCCACATTCTTCATGAATGCATCCAGGTACGGTGCCCTCTTGGCGCCATAGTCGGTGTAATAAGCATGCTCGTACACATCCAGTGGAAGTATCATAAGTGCATTCCATATTGCCGAGGCATTGTGTATATCTGCACCGAGCACTCTCAGTTTTCCGGTGTTAAGATCAAAAACAAGATGTGCCCATCCCCTGAATGCTGTGCCAACTGCCTTGAAGAGCGCAACAAAGTTTTCATAGCTCCCGAAATCTTTCTCTATTGCAGATTTGACCGATTCCGGCATTGCAACATGATCCTTGTTCAGTGATTCAAAGTAATATTCATGCAGCATTGAACCGTCATAATTGAATGTCTCTTCCAGTTTCATTTCCCTGAGATCACTGTAATTCTGATTTGCTTTTGTTAAATCAACACTGGGCAATTTTGACCAGATTTCGTTGAGTTTTGCCACATATCCCTTATAATGGAAATCAAAGTGGTAGTCTATCTGTTTGTCTGAAATGCCATCCAATCCTCTAGGTCTATCATTTTCCTTTACTTCCCATGTTTCTGTAGCCATATTTATCATATTGATATTAGCTTATCATTTAAAAATTTATTGAAATTCTTATAGCTTAAAGTTAAATTAATACATGGATACGGAATTGAATTACAAGGGTAATTTAATAAAAATTAATAATCCTGTCACGATACTGCACCCATGATTCCTGTTGTATTAATAGGCGGTATTCCGGGAGTTGGCAAGACAAGCATTTCCGGATACATAGGTAGAGAATTAAATATTAATATAATCCTTTCCGGTGACTATCTGAGGGAATTCCTCAGGCCATATGCCGATAACGGGCTCATGGATGTAAGTGTTTACAGTGCATATTCACTATATGGGGAAAAAAATGATGAAAATATAATAAAAGGCTATATAGGCCAATCAAAATCAATGTACCCCGGAATTAATGCAATATTCCGGCGGTCCCTGAAAAACGGGGAACCTCTTATACTGGAAACACTTTATTTTCTGCCGGAAATGCTGGATGAAGATATCAGGGATAAAATAATCAAGATATATATACATATATCAGACAATAATACTCACAGTGAAAGATTAAAGGAAAGGATAAATTATACGCATTTAAATTCCCCGGGAGAAAGGCTGGTTGAACAGCTGCCGGTGTACAGTGTAATGGAAAAATATTCCATGGAACATTGTGGCCCGGACGTTTTAATTATAGACAATAAAAACTTTTCTGACACGGAATTTGCAATAAAGGAATATATCAATTCTATTGTGAGTAAGAAAGGGCATTATTAATATCCCCCAGAATTTCATCCGGACTCTCTATTCCGGTAGACAATCTTATGAAATTATCATTTACATGAAGTATTCTCAATTCATCATCTGTTAGTGACCTGTGAGACATTGTTTTTGGTGTAGATATTATACTTTCAACCCCTCCCATTGTATTTGCAGGAATTATCATTTTAAGATTCTCTGTAAATTTGTGCACATCTCCGTTTATCTCGAAACATACCACTCCGGAATATCCCTTCATATATTTAGCCGCAGTATCATGGTCTGGATGCCCGGGAAGTCCCGGATATATTACTCTCTTTATACCCGGATTATTCATAAGCTCACCGGCTATTTTCAATGCATTTGAATTAATCTTTTCCATTCTAAGATCAAGTGTCTTCATTCCGGTTTCAGTAAGGAATGCAGAATTTGGATCAAGTGTGGTCCCCAGGGTCCTTCTCATGGCATCTATTTTTTCCATCAAATCTTTCCTTCCAGCAGCCAGTCCGGAAATAACGGTATTGTGACCTGCAATAAATTTGGAAGAGCTGTGTATAACTATATCAGCACCAAGTTTTATCGATTTGATATTATACGGTGTTGGAACAGTGGAATCCACTATAAGCAGTGCATCAACTTCCCTGCAGCGTTCAGATATAGCCTTTATATCGTTTACTCTGAGGATCGGGTTGGTAACGCTCTCAATAAATACGATTTTTGTATCTTTCCTTATTGAACTGATTATATTTTCAGTTCCCGGTATAGATATATCCGTTTTTATCCCCCACTTCCCCATGAAGTCCTTTATGAAATGATATGATCTGGCAAAGGTATCAAGGTGCGTCAATATCCTATCTCCGGGGCTGGCAAGGGCCAGCAGGGTTGTTGTTATTGCCCCCATGCCGGAGGAAAATACATTATAATCCTCAGATCCTTCGATATGCATTATTTCCTTTCCAAGGTTCTCCACGGTGGGATTGTATTCCCTTGTATACCTGTATTTTTCACCCTCAGGGACTATGTATGAACTGGTCTGGTATATGGGAAATGTAACCGGCTTTGCATATATATTTTTAATACCATCATTAATCATTATAATCCTCCAGAATTAATGTCTCCATTAGGGTGTATTTTGAGTTATAGTAACCCATTATTCCCTTGACATCTGAGATAATCTCATCCTTTTTTGTTTTCCCATCGGTGAATATTAAAATTGATGGGCCTGCACCGCTCACACAGCATGAAACAGCGTTTCCGGCAATTGCTTTCTTTCTGATTTCCCGGTAATACGGAAACATGGACTCCCTTGATTTTTCTACTATGTCATCCATCATGCCCTCTCTTATGGCATCGCGATCTCCATTCATAAACCCGTAAAGCATTGTGGAAATCCTCGAGGAATGCAGCACATGCTCGGCCATGCTGATATTTGCCGGAACCATGGATCTTGCCTGCTCGGTTTTCTTTTTTATATTTGCATGCGGAATTACCAGAATCAATTTCATATCATAATTTATTTTTATTTTCCTTACCTTTACCGGGGATGTTGAGCTTATGAGGGTTAATCCCCCGTATATACCGGATGAGACGTTATCGGGATGGGCAGAACCACAGGCCGCTATTTCCCCGTACATGGAATAATATACCATCTCATCAGGACTCATATTCAGCTCAAGCAATTCATTCACCGCCTTAACAGCTGCTGATGAGGATGCCCCGCTGCTTCCAAGTCCAAGGCCAATAGGGACCCCCTTTGTAATTTTAAGTTCAAGTCCCTGATCAATATCCTTGTCCTCCAGTACTTTCAATATGCCCAGTCCGGCGGAATTATATTCGGGATTCTCCGGTGTGGAATCTGATATAATTTTTATGCCATCCTCATCTATTTTTTTCACGGTAACAGAATCGAAAAATGCCATATGTGCCAGTGATAGTATATCATAGCCAGGTCCCAGGTTTGCCGAAGAGGAATAACTGCGTTTTGTAACTTCCATAATAATAGCATGGACTCATAAAATAAATTAATTATCTAATGTTATATGATTGCAAGTAATAAAGCCATACCACATATATGTCTGAAGAGATATACTATCAACTCCCGCCCCCTTTTATGCCATAATAAAGCTATATCAATATTTTAAAATACTATTTAGTAAATATAGGGACATGAAACCAAACGATGGAATTACACTCAGAGTTGCTGAGGCAAATGCAGTCGATCCTGGTATGGCCAGAGTCAGACTTGATGAAATATCCAGATTAGATCTTGATGTTGAAATAGGAGATGTTGTATCCATTGAAAAGGTAAGATCAACTGTGGGCAGGGTATTCCGGTCAAGGCCAGAGGACGAGAATAAGGGCATTGTCAGAATAGACAGTGTTATGAGAAACAACTGTGGAGCCTCGATTGGCGACAAGGTAAAGGTAAAAAAGGTTGAGGTTGAGGAAGCCAAGAAAGTGGTTCTGGCACCCATTATAAGAAAGGATCAGAAACTGAGATTCGGTGAGGGCATAGATGATTTTGTCCAGAAGGCATTGATAAGAAGGCCATTGATAGAACAGGATAGCATCAGCGTTCCCGGATTAACCCTTGCAGGGCATACAGGGCTTCTATTCAAGGTAATCAAAACAATTCCCAGCAAGATACCGGTGGAAGTGGGCGAGGAAACCCATGTAGAGATAAGGGAAGACCCCGCATCGGAGGTTCTTGAGGAGGTGACCAAGGTCAGTTACGAGGATATAGGAGGACTTTCTGATCAGCTTGGAAAAATCAGGGAAATAATAGAGCTTCCATTAAAACATCCGGAACTCTTCGAGAGGCTGGGAATTACTCCTCCAAAGGGAGTCCTGCTCAATGGGCCACCTGGAACAGGAAAAACCCTCATAGCGAAGGCGGTGGCAAATGAGAGCGGAGCCAATTTTTATGCAATCAACGGTCCTGAAATAATGAGCAAATATTACGGGCAGAGCGAGCAGAAATTGAGAGAAATATTCCAGAAGGCAGACGAATCCGAGCCATCTATAATATTCATAGACGAAATCGATTCCATTGCACCTAAAAGAGAGGATGTTCAGGGTGAGGTTGAAAGAAGGGTCGTTGCCCAGCTTTTAACATTAATGGACGGTTTAAAGGATCGCGGGCATGTTATAGTCATAGGGGCAACAAACAGGCTTGATGCTGTTGATCCTGCGTTGAGAAGGCCCGGAAGATTCGATAGGGAAATAGTTATCGGTGTTCCAGATAAGAAGGGAAGAATTGAGATCCTGACCATACATACCAGGGGGATGCCACTGGGCATGGACGATGAAAAGGAGAGTGAATTTTTCAGTAAAATAGCAGATATAACATACGGCTTTGTGGGAGCTGATCTTGCTGCGCTTACCAGGGAATCCGCAATGAACGCGCTCAGACGCTATCTTCCGGAAATCGATCTTGACAAGCCTATTCCAACAGATGTGCTGGAAAAGATGATTGTTACGGAGGACGATTTCATGGAGGCACTGAAGACCATTGAACCCAGCAGCCTCAGGGAGGTAACAGTGGAGGTTCCCAACATAAAATGGGCAGATATAGGTGGCCTTGAATCGGTAAAATCAGAGTTGAGAGAGGCCGTTGAACTTCCGCTGCTGAACCCGGATGTATTCAACAGGCTCGGTATCAGGGCTCCGAAAGGATTCCTGCTCTACGGGCCACCGGGAACAGGAAAAACACTTCTGGCAAAGGCCGTTGCCAATGAAAGCAATGCAAACTTCATATCTGTAAAAGGCCCTGAAGTGCTTTCCAAATGGGTGGGAGAAAGTGAAAAAGCAGTGAGAGAGATATTCAAGAAGGCGAAGCAGGTTTCCCCGGCCATAATATTCATGGATGAAATAGATTCAATAGCACCCAGGAGAGGAGCATCAATGGATTCCGGTGTTACAGAAAGAATAGTCAACCAGCTGTTAACCTCCATGGACGGTATCGAGGTTCTGAAAGGGGTAGTTGTAATAGCTGCGACAAACCGTCCGGATATAATAGACCCTGCTCTTCTTAGGGCGGGAAGATTTGATAAAATTATTTACATACCACCACCGGAGGAGGAGGGAAGGCTGAAGATACTGGAGGTGCACACAAAGAAAATGCCCCTGGCAAAGGATGTAAATCTTCAGGAAATTGCAAGGAAGACTGATGGCTATGTTGGTGCCGATCTGGAAAATCTCTGCAGGGAGGCAGGCATGATGGCTTACCGTGAAAATCCGGATGCCACAGAAGTCAATCAGGATGCATTCTTGAAAGCAATGAAATCCATAAGGCCATCCATAGATAAGAATGTGATAAAATTCTACAATGACCTGGCAGCCACCATGGGACGGGATATAAGCGAGAAAAAGAAATCTGAGGAAATGGGCTTATATCAATAATCAATTTTTTATGAAAATATAACTTCCGGAATCTATTTTTTCATCCGAAATTTTTCTTAATTCTATTTTATCCTGCTTTCTGAATCCCAGTACTATTTTATTGTCCTTTTCCATTGCAGATACAAATTCCCTGTACGTTGCATTGATATATTTCTGGTCAATGGTTTCCTCACCGATATTCTTCCCGGTAAGAAGCTCGTTTATGAACTGGGGTATGCCTGGAATCATTATGGATGAATATATGAGCATGGATGAAACATCTCCTTTTATCACGATGTCGTCCATGAAATTTGAAGCATGCACACGGCTATCTGGATTCAGAATTTCCCCTATTATCCGGATATCCGGATTTAGCCTCCTGATGATCATAGAGGATAAAATTGTTTCAGCATCCATTGCTATCTGATCCTTATCCTCCTCCCGGGAGAAAATGATTACTGAAGATGCCTTTTTAATACCAGCTTTTATAAGGTCGTTTTCCCTCAAAAAACTGCCCTTTACATATGTATATTCATTGTCTCCCTTAACCTCATTTTCATTCAGTATCACTATGTCTATTCCATCATTCTTGATCTTGTCAAGAACCTTCTTTGTGCTTTCATTGTAGTTGCACAGTATAATATGTTTTTTTTCAGTGGCCATCCTATCACCTAATTTTGACGACAATCTTATATCTATGAGCATACTTGTTATTCCAGCTGTAAGATATCCAAGGGAGCCTATCCCCACAACCATTATAATCATCCCATTGGTCCTGCCTGCAAGACCGTAAACAGGAGTATCACCGTAGCCCACGGTTGTAATTGTCTGCATTGTCCACCACAGGCTCGTGAATAATGAATGAACGCCGCTTGATGCTATTGGATTTTCAATGTAAAATTCACTGAATACGGAATAAATGATAACAACTATGGATAAAATTGAAGCTTTCATAATATGGTTTCTCGAATACTTCCTGAACTTTTTGAAAAAGAGGAAGAATGGATTCACCGTCTTTTATGGCAAATCCATATTTATTATTTTTTGTAAGATATTATGTTGTTTGTGTTAATAAAGAGCATTAATTTTTATTACATCCTGATCTGGTTTTCAGGCACGTACCTCATTATTCCTGCAAGGCCACCGAAAGCTGTTTTCAACAACCTCCCCTCGTCGCTGTCCTCTGACACCATTTCGACCTTTGTTCCGGAATCCTCTGCCATTTTATACAGATCTTCTATGAAATCATCCTCTCTTTCAAAGTTCATGGGGGTCCCATCATTGTCGCACACCGGCTGTTCAGCAGGTTCTGATGTGAATGTCTTTTCAAGATTGCATGTGGGGCATCGGTAAAAGTATTTGCGTTTTCTTATGCTATCCGATACTATGAGAAGTTCAAGGTTCTTTATTTTCAGGGCGTTTATTATTGCGTCTTCCCCGTATACGCCCAGGCCGCCATCAGATTTCTTTATTTCCCTGAGGAACCTGTTTATTATATCCTTTTCACGTGTAATACGCATATCTTTTATTGATTCTGATGCCTTCTCCACAAGCTCTCGCAGCCCTGATTCATCCGTATATCCTATATCAAAAAGATCCTTGATTTTGTCCTTTACCTCATTTCTGAGATAATCCTTTTCTATAAAATACTCCTTTGTAGCGCCGGGGCCTCCCACAAATATGGTTATAATATCCTTTATGACCGGCATGAATGTACTGTTTGCTATATCTCCCATCTTCTTGAAGAATTCATTGGCAGCTATCTCTATAAGCCTCTCAAACCTTCGCGATGATTGTCCACCCTGCCTGTGTTTGCTGGGCACAAGAGAGTATTCATAATCGACAACCTCAATTTTTGTCCCCTTCAAAAATCCTATTGTTGATTCCTTACGGTCTATTACAATAAGCCCGTATAATTCCTTTTCCCTGAGCTGATCTGTGAGCTGCTCAAGATGAAAGCTTGAATCACATTTGTAAAGAAAAGTCTGGATAGGCTGCGGAGGCTCAACTATTTTAGTATACATCTCTGTCTGATCCCCTCGCGTTGCCACGTGGCCCACAAAGAAAACAAGTCCATGCTCAGGTGGCTGTTTATAATATTTCAGGCGGGACATAATAGATTCTATTGCTCCGAGTACATTTTTCCTGGTAGTTTTGGATTTTATATTTGAAGATGTAGAAAATTCTTCCCTTAAGTACTGTACAACATCTGAAATCTGCTTATCAGGAGGAATATAAAGTGATATTAATTCCGTTCCACGGCCATGAAGTTCAGACAGTTCTTCCATAGCTTTTCTAAATTCATAGCGTTTATAATCCTCGTCATCCATTATAGAAAATTTTATAATAATATTTAACCTTAATGACATCAAATGAACAGTGTTGTTATTTCGCTCGGTGGATCAATTATATCAAAGGACAGACTCAATCTGGAATTAATGGAAAAATTTTCAGAAACAATGAAGTCAATTTCTACATATGACAAATTCGGAATAGTTGTGGGGGGTGGAAAACTTGCCAGAACTTACATATCAGATTTGAAGAAATATAAAGTAAACGACAATATACTGGATGAAATCGGTATAAATGCAACCAGGATTAATGCACTTGCCATGACAACCTTTTTTGATGATGTAAATTCAAAGATTCCAACAACGATTAACGATGCCGCAGAAATGATACACAACTACCGGTACGTTGTCATGGGTGGAACTGAACCGGGCCATACAACCGATACAGTTTCCACTCTTCTTGCGGAGAGGATAGGATCAAGAATACTTATAAACGCAACTTCTGTTGATGGCGTGTATTCAGCAGACCCGAAGACGGACTCCGGGGCTATAAAATACAGGGAATTATCATACAACGATGCTATTTCACTTTCTATACAGAACTCAACCGGTGCCGGGGCAAACGTTTTTATGGATATAACATCACTTACAATTGCGAAAAGGGCGGGGATAGAAATATTTGTAGTAAACGGTTTCAATTTAAATGAATATAAAAATATACTTTATAATAAAAAATGTGATGGTACAGTAATACACTGATCATTCACGTATTTCCTTATTTGACACTACATATGTGAGAACGAGCATGAACACACTCAAAGCCAGCAGCCCCATCATGTAGATGAAAATAGTATGTGCCTGACTCCCTGTAAGGGTTCCATTTATCAGGACCAGCCTTATGGACTGTGCTGACCACGATACCGGATTATACCTTGCAACATTCTCCAGCCATCCTGCCATAAGATCAGGCGGGAATATGGCAAAGCTTGCGAACATAAGTGGAAGGTTGATCAGATTGACTATACCGAATATTGATTCCATTTTTGTGGTACGGACCGCGATGATGCTGAAAAGCGATGAAAATATGAAGGAAATCATAAGCACCGCAGAAATTAGAACCACTATGTCCAGTGCGTCTATGCCATGCTCTAATTTGAGTCCGTCCGGTATAACAAATGCAACAGCAAACAGTATAACAATCTGTACAAGTATTCTTGCCACTGAAGAAAGTATCCTTGAGAAAACTATGGATGCCCTGTTTATGGGAGCAATAAGAAATCTCTGGAGTATTCCGAGCCTCCTGTCCCATATTATATTCACACCAGAGAACATGCCGGTGAAAAGTCCTATTATTGTAAGTATTCCACCCATCAGGTATGTAATATAATCCGGGGCCCCCTCGAAGAAATTTGCTGAGGCAGCGGCCCCTCCAAATTTAGCAATATCAAACGCACTACCGAAAAGTACAATCCAGAATATGGGCTGTATTACTCCCACAACAGCCGAAACCGGATTTCTATACCATCTTTTCAAATCCCTTATAGTAAGGGGAATCAAACCACCCATTTTTATCTCCTCGTCATCATTAATTTTGCATAGTCCACATTTCCCGCTTCGGAGTCAATGTTCCTCCCAGTATATTCGATAAATACCTCATCCAGTGAGGGTTTTCTTATATTGATGGACTCCGGTGAGATATTGTGTTCAGAAAGAAATTTCATCAATCTGGGAAGCACTTCATCGGAATTATTTACCTTCATTCTGATATCCCCGGTTTCCATGCGCTTGATTTCTATGGCGTCTGGAAAATTTTGAAGCGCATTATACTCTGAATCAGACTTGACGCGCAATGTAATTATATCTCCCTTGAGGCTCTTTTTTAGCTCCTCTGATGTTCCGGATATCACAATTTTTCCATGGTCTATTATTGAAAGTTCATTGGCCAGCGCATCCACCTCATCCAGATAATGGGACGTGAGGATTATTGTTATTCCGAATTCTTTCTGGACTGCCCTTATGTACTTCCATAAATGCTCCCTTGTTGTTACATCAAGTCCAAGTGTAGGCTCATCCAGGAACAGGACCTCAGGTGTATTCATCAGTCCGCAGGCAAGCTCAAGTCTTTTCCTCATACCACCTGAATAATTTTCGGCGTGCCTGTCCCTGACATCATAAAGGTCTACCATATGCAAAAGCGCATCTATCCTTTCAAGTGCCTCTTTCTTAGGGATGTCATATAGATCAGCAATGAGTTTCAAATTTTCCCTGCCACTGAGATCCCCATCTGTGGTAAGGTCCTGGGGGACAACGCCTGTTATCCTCCTGATTTTCATTGAATCTTCCATGAGGTCAAGACCTGCTATTTTCGCAGAACCAGATGTGGGCTTCAGGCTTCCTGTAAGCATCTTTATCAAAGTGGATTTTCCTGCGCCATTTTGCCCCAGCAATCCATATATTTCACCTTTTTCTATCTTGAGGCTTACATCATCCACTGCCCTGACCTTGCCGTTAAATATTTTTGTTATTTTGTTTATTTCAATACTGTATTCCATGTTCTCATCACTCCCTATTCCTCACTTTTTCTGCTATATTACCTATCTGAGTTATTATCTCGTCCTGGTGGAGTTTGACATATTCCTTATCTGCCTCCTTTATGCTATTGATCAAATCTTTTATGGCCTTTCTCAGATTTCTGAAAAATAGTTTGTTATCCATAAAATTCGATATGAGCATTTCATAGTTTTCCTGATTTTCTTCCCTGTATTTTCTGCCTGCTTCCGTTATAATAAGCCCTTCAGATGTTCTTTTCACAAATCCTGCCTTGAGTAATCTTTCTATTGCAGGGTAAATCATACCTGTACTTGGTTTGTAATCCATCTGAAATTTTAAAATTATGCCCCTTATTATCCTGTACGGCTTTTTCGGTTCAAGTGACACCTGCTCCAGTATCAGCATATCAGATAGATGGTATTTCATTGCATTACTAATACCTGTATCGTATTTATAGATATCTTTTTTAAAAAAGATACTATTTTATAAATAGCAGATCCTTTTCAGTTCTTGACAATTCCGGTATAATGGCATCAAGCTGTGATACAAGTGAATCCCTTATGGCTTCATCCCGTTTTTTCATTAACCGCATGGCATTTCCTATTGCCACATGATACCCGTAGAAAATCTTCAAGTTTTCATATATTCCACTGACCACTTCCCTTATTTTAGAGGATTGCATGACGCCGCCAACACATCCGGTGGTTACAGGGCTGTCAAATTGCCGTTTCATACCATCTATCATGAGCTCTATTTCACCTGCAGCCAGTTTAAGAACATCATTTGAAATTGCATCACCTTCCATTGCTGCTTTATCCACAATCATGGCCAGCGAGGCCATTACTCTTTTATTAAAGTGTGATTCAAGGTCCGCAACAAGGTCACGTAGTGATAATTTAAAATAATCCTCAAATTTTTGAACCAGTACTGTCTCCCCGATAAAACCATCATAGCTCTTCTCGGCCATTTCGAGCCCCTTCCTGGCTATCCAGTATCCGGATGCAGCATCATCAGTGAGGTAACTCCACCCGCCAACCCTGTGCAGAACCCCTCCCTTAATATATGCACCGACGGAACCGGTACCAACAGCAGTCACTATGCCATCATTGCCCATTGTGACAAGGTAAGCCGCCGCCTCGCCATCATTGGTTATTACAGGATTCGCAGGGGAAAGCGTATCTATGGATTCTATTATTGAATTGATTTCTGCTGTTGCAGCTATGGAATCACCGTAACCGGCTATCCCGTATATGGAATCAGATATCTGAACCATTCCGGCCATCCTCTCAGCATTTTTTATTGCCTTCAGTATGTTCTTTCTGGAGGTAATTGCAGTAACACTTCTGACATTGCTCGGACCGGAAATTCCTGCTCCAAGTAACCTATAAGAGCTTTCATCCACTATGAGCGCAACTGTTTTTGTGCCACCACCATCAACTGCCAATATCATATTTCATGTAATAAAGACTGGTTAAAATTCTTTTTTATTAAACAAACAGTGAAAAGTATTATACGAAATTAGTAAAAATAATACGAAAATTTTATTTATATGTTTTGAATATAGTTATGATATTATGGTTACCAAAGCAGGAATACTGGATTCAACTTTAAGGGAAGGCGAGCAAACACCTGGTGTACTTTTTAACAGAAGTCAGAGGGTCGAAATTGCAAGAATGCTTTCGGATGCACATGTGGCAATGATAGAAGCCGGGCATCCGCTGGTTTCTGCGGATATATACTCCGCAATTAAAGAAATCATGGAATTAAAACAGTCTGGCACCATCCAATCAGAAATAATTGCGCACAGCAGGGCTGTGGCTGCGGATGTGGATTCCGCTGCATCGCTGAACGTGGATAGAATAGCAATTTTTTACGGTGTCAGTGATATGCACCTGCGCTATAAAACACATAAAAGCAAAACTGAAGCCATGGACATAATATATGATGCAATCAGTTATGCGACATCCACCGGAATACCCGTGCGGTTTACGGCAGAAGATGCGTCAAGAACAGATATCAATTTTCTCAGAAATATTATAAAAACGGCTGTAGAGGCAGGGGCAGACAGGGTATCTATTGCAGACACGCTTGGAGTACTCACTCCGGATAAAACACGTTTTATATTTAACAATATTTCTGATATAAAAGATGTTGAATATGATTTTCACGGGCATAACGATATGGGAATGGCGGCTGCAAACGGTCTTGCGGCACTTGAAGCAGGGGCAACCATAGTGCATACCACCGTAAATGGGCTGGGTGAAAGGGTGGGTATTATACCTACACAGATCATGGCCGTCCTGATGAAATATCACATGGATGTTGATGCAGCCAATCTGTTGATGCTCAAAGCCCTCTCAGCAAAAGTTGAGGAATACAGCGGGATAAATCTGCCTCCGAACTATCCTGTAACCGGAAATTACGCATTCACGCATAAATCCGGGGTGCATGTGGATGGAATAATCAGCAATGCCGGCACATACGAATTCATGGACCCTGCGATGCTCGGGATGCACAGGTCATTTACAATAGACAAATATTCCGGAAAACATGCCTTACGTGAGAAACTCATGGGCATGGGAATAAACCTTGGAGATAGTGAAATATCAGAAGTCCTGGATAAAATCAAGAACAATAATATGGTTTATTCGGATGAAGACCTGAAAGCAATGATAAATTCTTCAGATAATCAACGTTGTTAGATATAGGGATATAAGTGTCATAAAAAGAACCGGGACAGCCAGTATAAAACCAGTTTTCATATAATATGACACTGAAATTTTTATTGCATTTTTCCTTTCAAGGGTATAAATCCAGAGAAGTGTAGCAAGCGATCCTATTGGCGTGAATTTCGGGCCAATATCATTTCCTATGACGTTTGCATACATGAGGATTCCAGGATGTGCAAGGCCGGAAATTGCTATATCCCCGATCATAACAGAGGGAAGATTATTCATGAATGCCGCATTCAGTGCGAAGAAGAAACCGCTGAATATAACCGGGAATGGCCCCGGAAATGATGTGAAATAATTCAATATGCCTACATATACTGCATCCAGGCCATTATTGCTCACACCGAATACTATTATATACATCCCCAGTGAAAAGAATACTATCTGCCATGGAGCAATTTTGACTACATGGTTTGCATCAATTTTCCCGCCCGTTCTTGCCAGTGCATAAAATAAGAGGGCAAATGGAATGGCTATGAAGGAAATAGGAATTCCTATAAACCCCGAAATAAAATACAGAATCATAAGAAGCAGAGTAAGCGGGAATGCCAGAATAAATATCCTCCTGTCCTTTATAAAGGATGCAGGATCAATATTCTTGTCTATATGGAAATCTTTGACTATTGTTTTTCTATAATAAACATAAAGGACAACAATGCTTGCAGCTATTGATACAGCATCCGGTATAATCATAATCTCGGTGTACCTGGAAAAGGTTATATGAAAGTATCCTGCAGTAACCAGGTTCACAAGGTTGCTCACTATAAATGGGATGCTCGAGGTGTCTGCTATGAAGCCCGTCGCCATTATAAATGGTATAATCTTATTTTTAGGCGTACCGGATCTGTAAAGAATAGCATAAACAATAGGTGTGAGTATGAGCGCAGTCCCGTCATTTGCAAATACCGCAGATATCAGGGAACCCAGAAGTATTATCAGTATGAATAGTTTTTTTCCACCACCCCTGGAATAAATGGCAATTTTATAGGCTATATACTCAAAAAACCCTGCCTCATCAAGTATTAGTGAAATGATAATTACAGCTATGAAGGTAAAAGTGGCATTCCATACTATATCCCACACCGTTATTATATCACCTATGGTCGAAATGCCAAGAACCAGGGTGACAGCTGCCCCGGCCATTGCTGAATATCCGATTCCTATGTTCTTCGGCTTTATGAGGATCATCAGCAGTGTAACGGCAAAAATAAGCAGGGACAGGTAAAATAATATTGTCATTCATCATTCTCTTTGCATTCTACGCAGTTGCAGACATGGTCAACTATATTGCCGGCATCCTCAACCACGGAAATAACCCTCTTTAAGGAGTCACTGGACAGTGAGTAAATTATATTTTTCCCGGATCTGTAGCTTACCGTAAGCCCGTTTTCTCTCAGCTCTTTCAATTTATGGGATATCAGTGGCTGGTCAATCCCTGTTTCCTCCACTATTGCACCGACCGCCATATTTTTTATAGATAACATTTTCAATATTTTGAGCCTTATTTCATCGGAAAGCATTTTATATATATTTACATCAGTAATTTTATCCATTCCATATGAAATTTGAATTATATATAAATAATTATTCATATGTAAAAATTAACATATATGATAAATAGAGGGTTATGATGACAGATTATGAAACTGCTCGTGATATCAGATGTGCATGGCAATTTTGACGCTTTAAAAGCATTGAGTGACAGGGAAAGCTATGATAAAATGGTCTTCCTTGGAGACGCCGTTGATTATGGCCCTGAACCGGGGCAGGTACTGGATTTTCTGAAAAGCAACAGTGATGTAAATATAATGGGAAACCACGATAATGCTGTTCTTACCGGTTCCTCCTGCAACTGTTCCTTCGATATGCTGGAGTTAAGTGATTACACAAGGGAAAATATAACCATGAAACTTTTGAGCAAATCTGATATGGATTTCATGAAGACCTTTCATATTAACTATGAACTGGACGTGGGGAATGGAAAGGCATATCTGGTGCATGCATCTCCATATAACAACCTGGATGGATATCTGTTTGCCAATGAGGCTGAAAAAGTTTTCAGGGATAAACAGTTTTTCGATAAATACAGATATATTATGGTCGGCCATACGCATTTCATGATGATTTACAGAAATAAAATAATAAATCCCGGAAGTGCAGGGCAACCGAGGGACTTCTCAGGAAAACCATCATACGCAGTTATAGATACAGAAAACGATACCATAATAATGAAAAAATTCAGCTATGATTCCGATCATATGTTAAGTAAACTTAAATTGCTGATCAAAGATGAAAATATATATGAAAAGTTAAGAAAATATTATGTTTGACTCAATTTTTCTTTAAGGATATGTTTATAAATACGATTTCAATTATTGGGGATGAATTATGGTGCCAGAGCCGGTTTAGTGCATGCCGCCAGAGCACTGTATGCCCTTAACTGGATGGATATGGCACCAGCTCTTGTATATATAAAAACATACATGCATCTAACCGTTGTGGAACTGGGAACACTTGTAACTGCATTTTATATTGGCCTTGCAATTTTCCAGGTTCTCGGTGGATACCTCTCCTCATACATAGGCGATAAAACCACATCATTGATCGGGCTGCTATTTGTCTCGGTATTTGCCATAATGTCCGGTCTTTCAAACAACTTTACGGAATTGATAATTTCGAGATTCTTTGCCGGAATGTCAGCAGCACTGTTCTTCTCACCTGCATTGAGCCTGCTGGCATCAATAGTTCCTGAAGATAAATACACATTCCATATAGGAATATATAATGGGGCATTTAATGTGGGAGGTGGTGTTGGCATTATTGGCTGGGCAATACTGGATCAGTATCTGGGGTACAGAATCCCGTTCATAATAGCCGGTGTTGCCACCATGGCACTCTTTGCTGTTCTCACCTTCCTTTTCAGGGATATAAAAAACGTAAAAACCAACAAAGCCGATATGGTCACCAGTTTTAAAAAGGTATTCTCGAGCAGGATTATAGTTCTAATAGCCTTTATCGGAATATCTGCAATGGTAACAGAAACTATAATAGGCCAGTTCTTTGTTTATTATCTGGAATCAATAAACTATTCTGCCGACCTTGCCGGAAGTATATCTGCCCTGTACCTGATAATCGGCTTTTTAGGTGGTATCATAGGGGGTTACCACTTTTCCAGGACCAGGCATAAAATAGGAACATTCCTTGCCATAAACATAGCTTTATCCCTATCCCTGATAATCATTGCATTCATACACAGTTATATATTTATCATAATACTGGTTACAGCTACCGGATTGATCACGGTTTACGGTATGTCAATAACATATACATTCGTGCGGTATCTTGCACGTAGAGACCTTGTCTCATTAACCCTTTCCTTTGTAAACACACTCCAGCTTATGGTCGCAGTGGCAGTTCCGATTATATTTACTGTACTCTATTCAGATTATAATTACACAGTTTCATGGATTGCCATGGGAATTGCCGGATTAATTTTCCTGCCATTGATATTCCTGGTGAAAGGAAACCTGGTAAAGGCGGTCCCATTATAATGGTTCACCAAGCAATCCTTTTGCTTTCAACACATTTATGATCCCTCCATTTTCAATTATATCCATAAGAAATGATGGTAATGGTTTGAAACTAAGTGTTTTATCTCCATACCGGACGATCGAGTTTCTGAAATCAACAGTAATTATATCCCCCTCCTTTAACACATCACGTATGCCGTGTACCGCAAGTGCAGGTATGCCTGTATTAACAGCATTTCTGAGGAATAACCCGTTGACTGTTTCAGCAAGTATGCACGATATGCCCAATTTTCTCAGATTATCCGCTGCAGGCCTGCTGGATCCGGTTCCAAAATTTCTTCCGGCCACCAGTATATCTCCGTTCTTAACCATGGACGCCCAGCCAGGCCTGTTTGCCTCCATGGCGTGCAGTGGTTTCTCCCTTTCAGGCAGCGTATAGCAAATCTGTGGATATATCAGATCCGTGTTGATATCATCACCAAAGAGCCATGTTTTTCCGGTTATATTATTCATTCAAATCACCTTTTATATATCCATTTAAAGCCGATATTGCAACGGTTCTTGCAGATCCCAGATATATGTGTGCTTTGCTTGAACCCATCCTGCCCCTGAAATTCCTGGTTGTTGAACTTATAACCGTGTCATCATCGGCAACGACACCCATGTGTCCACCGAGGCATGCACCGCAGGTTGGATTTGTAACCAGCCCATTTGCCTCCACTATGGTATTTATATATCCCAGCCTGTTTGCTTCTTCGTATATTTTTCTGGAGGCTGGAGTTACCGTCAATCTGACATTCCTGTCTATCTTTTTGCCACGCAAAACCTCTGCAACATCCCTGATATCAGACAGTCTACCGTTTGCACATGAACCCACCACAGCCACATCTATGTTTACCCTGCCCAGTTCTGAGACCGGTTTAATATTGTTTATAATGCGATCAGGCATGGCCACCATGGGCTCCACGGAAGCCATATCTATTTCCACCTCATCAGCGTAAGCAGCGTCATTATCCGGTTCTACTGCTTTATATCTGCTGACGCCGGCATTTTCCATATACTCTTTTAAAATCCCATCAAAAGGGAATACGGCAAATTCAGCGCTGAGCTCAGCGCACATTGTTGATATTGAACTCCTTTCATCCATTCCCATGGATTTTATCCCGCTTCCTGCGAACTCTACATTTTTACCAGGTATGTCTCCTGTAATGGATGCTAAATTAAAAAACACATCCTTTGCGGATGATCCTTTTCTCATCCTGTTGCTGAATTTTACTTTCACTGTTTCTCCCACAATGAACCATGTTTTTCCTGTAGCTATGATATTCATCAGCTCAGGCGTTCCAAGCCCTCTGCCGAGCGTATTGAAAGCCCCCGTTGCCACTGTATGCGAATCGGTATTTGCCACCAGGCTGCCGGGCCTGAACCAGCCCAGTTCACCTCCCAGCACATGTGAAATTCCTCCTCTCCCTGTGTCATAAAAATCCCTGATACCCCATCTGGATACCAGTTTTCTCAATCTGTTGACCCTGTTTGCTATCTCTATACTGGGCGCCGGTACGTAATGGTCGAACACAAGAGATATTTTATCCGGATCAAATGGTTTAAGCGGTGGATTATCCACAAATTCAGGATGCAAAGCTGCCATGTCGACTATTATAGCCCTATCCACGTTAACCGTAGCTATATCGCCTGGAGAAATAGTTTTTACAGGCTCTACAGAGTGGTTGAACAGTATTTTTTCTATTATATTCATTGCATGTTTATCCTATCCTTTTATAAATTAATTACTATTTTAGTATTATATTTACGAATTTTGTATTTTATATATAAAGTTATGTAATAGTTTTTATTATAATTATTATTGCTAAAATTCTATCATGTATATTGAAAATCTTTTGTAAAACTCGTGAAATACAGATTTGTAAAAATAATATTAACATAATGGCAATAAATAACTGGCAAGTGTTATATGCCCTTACAATGAGTTATAACTGAATCTGCACAATCTCTTACTAAGTTCCAGGATATTATGCACCGTTATTAATTCATCCTCTACATATATAAATAATAATATAAAGAACAATGCATAAATATTAATGTCGAATTTCGAAATATATGTTAAACTTACATGTAAATAATTTAAGCATATCTAAATCAGAATTCAATAAGATACTGCCGATATTTTCATATTCTATCGCAACTTTCTTTTTGATGGATTTTGCTTTCTTCATTGATGATATTGTAACGACATTGCATTTTACTTATACAGAATCTTTTATTTTGCTAGGCATTCCATTTATTGGAAGGATGGTGACACCATTCATATATTCCTACGCAGGAAGAATCGGTGTTCCCAGGCTTGCGCTTCTTTCCATTACAGCCATGGCATTGATTTCATTCGGCATGGGTTATGAAACAACATTTGCGGCACTTTTTGCAAGCAGATTCATTATAGGTGTATTTTTCGGACTTGCCACATCAGCCTCCATAGAAGTTTCATCCATAACAGGAAATAGAAAGGTTATGGGGTTGACCATGGGTGGCTGGGCTATAGGCTGGTTGATTGGTGCAATATTTTTCATGCTGCTGGGTTCATGGGAGCTCGTGTCAATAGCGGGAATCATATTCGCCCCTGCAGTATTATTTTCCAGAAAACACAATGTCATATCACCGTTGCTGAAAAAGTTCCATTTCGATTTCTCCCTGAAAGTATTTATTATATTCCTTCTGGGGTTCACTCCGGCATATGTACTTGAAATAGTTCCATCATACCTCGGGCCATCATCATTTATAGAATCAATAGCGGCATATTCTGTTGCCGTATTTGCCTACCTGCTCCTGCCTGCTATGATGGTCCGTTTCTCACTTAAAAAAACAATGTTCTCATCACTGATCATAGTTGGCATAAGCGGGGTACTGTTCTTCTCCACACTGAACCTTGCCTTTGCAATAATATTTACTATGTTCGGACTTGGAGTAAACTCCCTGCTTCCCATAATAAGCAGGAATCTAAACGTTGATTCTGATAAAATAGGGCCGAGCATGAATTTTTCCGCGATTGCCGGATTTCTCTTCCCTGTATTTTTGACTATAGGGAATGAAGCATTGAATGCCGCCCTGGCGGTTTTTATAGCCGCCATGTTGCTGTTCGTATTTGTTGCAATAGAATTCGGAAAACATGGTTCAAAAAATATAATAGTAAAAAAATTATCTGCAAATCATTAATTTTATATTTTTATATTGTCTATATTATAAGGGTCATCGGCCGCATATGGGTTTTTAGGTTTCTGTTTTTTAATTGCACCGTATATCATTACTATAAACCCTATTAAGCCAATAATTACGCCGCCTGCTACCATGCCCTCAATTATATTGAACTGTGAGCCTGTAATGTAACCATACTCAGGTGCTTTTGAGGTTCCGTTGAAATAGACATATTTGTAGGTACCAGGTTTCAGGTCAATATAAAGCTGAAGCGTAGAACTGGAATCGGTGACGGGCTGTTCTGCGGATTTCAGGGCACTTGCATTTTTTACAGAGGCAAGGCTTGAATAATTAACCAGACCAGAATTCGATACAGGGTTTTCTATCATCACTATATAACCGGATTTTACTGTTATATTGTTTGATGCATACAAAGCTGTTGCCTTGTTTTCAGTAAAATTTGTACTATGTGCACTGTCAAATGAATTTTCAAAATATGCAACGCCACCTGCGAGCATGGCAATCCCTATGATCAGCATGGCGATACCGATTACCAGTATCTTTTATTCATAAGATACATGAACATTAATTTTTATATAATACTTTTGAACGAAATTTATCGTATTGATTAAACTTTAATTAGTAATATGGATTATTGTATTATGAAGAAGGATGTTAATGAATATATAAGCAATATAATAAACTCAGGGCCTTCGGAGGAAATGTACTTCGAAGCCATACACGATGTATTCAGGGATTTAATCAAGGAATATATAAGAAAGAAAATAAACGAGGATGATGAACTCAAAAGGCAGATCAGTGAGGTTCTCGAGGAGTTCATGGAGGCAAAGGTAAAGGAATATGACTCCCTGGCAAAAATGGCGAAGGTAACTGCAAAGATCGGCATTATGAGTGCCCCATCGGGCGTTAAAAACGAAGCATTGAATGATTTCATGGAAACATTCAGGAAAGAAATAGAAGAAATAATAAAAAGTACATTATGACTCCTTAAAATCTTTTATAATCTGGGTTTTAGAATTCAGATCAAAGAGAGTCATTATGGATGGATTCGGGGAAAAGTTCATCATTTTCTGATAATCCGTCTGTGATTGCCATGTTGAGGCATTGATATACCTCACACCGCGATAATCCCCCTGGGAAAATGAATGTATATGGCCTGTTATAAATATATCCGGTACCTGGTCTATAACATGGTAATCCCTCTTAGATGGAATTATGGGTGTTTTTCCGCCATATACCGGGGCGAGGTGCCGCCTTTTCAATAATTCTTCTATGGCTGACCCGACACTGGCATAACTTGCCCCTGGTACAAGCTCAATCATATCGTTCAGTGACATTCCATGGTATATCAGTACATTTTTATTTTCTAAAACAAGATTGTATGGATTCGGGAGAAGTGTAACGTTTGAATTAAAAAAACTCCTGATTTTTTCTGAAAATACTGGCTGTGGCTCTGCAAGTCTCACAATGTCATGGTTCCCGGGCATTACGAAGATGTTGATATCCTCCGGAACCATATTAACATACTCGGCCAGCTGCTGATACTGTTCATATGGATTTAATATTTCCAGGTCCCTGTCCTGCCCGGGGTATACCCCTATGCCATCAACAACATCGCCGCTGAGAATCAGGTATTTCAATCTGGAAGCCTCATCCCTGGATGCCTTGATCCATGAAATCATTTTGAGGAAGTCGTCTTTTCTGAAAGTTTTGCTTCCAACATGGATATCGGATAAGGATGCCACAAATACCGGCTCTTTCTTCTGTTCATCTATCATCTTATACGGAATATCCGGCCTTATGATTTCATCTGCAAACAGTACCGCTTCCCTGCCATTTGCACTAATTGAACCTATGACACCCAGAACCTCATCCTCCAGTATCAACTCATCATTCAATCCCTTGCCCTTGAGAAGAAAAACTGTTATGCTATCATCAAGGTCCTCAAGAAGTATCTTTTTATGTCCATTCTTTGTAGTACCCACGTCCGAAACCATGCCCACGATTTTGATCTTTCCCTGCGATTTCTTGGCACTTTTAATGGTATATGTACCCCTCATTTCAGAGGATTGCACCACAATTTTTTTCAGGCGATCGTATCTATCGACGAACATCTCGCGGAAATCTTCAACTGAACTGTGGGCTTTGATATCCGGTATATACACCTCAAAATCCATTTTTTTACGTACTGGCTGCCTGATTAATTTTAAAACATCATTTAATGTGAGAAAACCGCTATCAAGAACCTCCTGCGTAACCAGATGCGGGAGCAATTCACCCATGCCCGCATCAAGTATTCTGTCAAGGGCATCCTTTGTAACCATGATGCCTTTCTCATGAAAATACGTAAGTACCTTGATCCGGTTATCGAACAAATCCATTACAACATTAATACATCCTTCCTTTAATTTTTATTGGAATTTTTTTTGATCAATTCATTTTCGGTGAGATATTATAAAGTTAAACTACTAATCTCTCAACAATGGAAATACAATGCACTTCGGAATAACCAAACACATCTTTAATTTTATAGTGATTATTTAACCTTAGACTGGATTTTGTTAATAAAGACTCTGTTATGTTATGTTTGTGTGTTATTGCCAATTTGATAATTATAATTACAGTATGTAATGATCATTTATATAACAAAGAATTAAAAAATAATTATTAGTTATAGCAACCGATACATCTAATTTAAGTAAAGGTATAATGGGAAGAAGTCTTGGAAGTTATTTACAGCTATGTACCGTATATTCCAGGATTTTGTGAAATCTAAAGTTAAGGAAACGAATTTATAAATAGCATATAATAGAAATAATAATATCACAATTTTATTACATAGAAAAGGGATTTCGATCTTTTTGCTCATTCAGGAAATATCATTGAAAACCGTAAAGGAGGTATGTAAGTAATATGAACTAACTAAGTACAAATATTATAAGTCTTTTAAAGAGGCTCCTAGTTTTCAAGCTTTACACTAAAAGTATTGGGATAGAAGAATTGAATTTTATCGATTAAAAGGGTGGATTTATTTTTTTCATGATGCTTTTCTAGAATCAAGCAATAATAGTTTCAACACGACAAATCATGTTTTAGTTGAATTGGTTAAAAAATATTTTAGCAAATATAACAAAGTCTAGAGTTTAATTTAATTCATACTGTTTACCCGTATACTTCTCTTCCCCTGAAAATTACCTGCCTTTGTTGTGTAAGATTTCTGATATCTTTAATGGGGTCATTCTTTAAAAAAACTAAATTGGCATCTTTGCCAACCTCCAAAGTCCCAGTTCTATTTTCGTTCCCTAACACCTTAGCAGCATTGATGGTTATAGACCTCAGGACATCTATATTTGCCATTCCATATTCAGACATTAATATAGCTTCATCAATAAGTCGAGGAATATCACCGAAGTTCGGTGAATATGCATCAGTACCCCCAGCAATTTTTACACCTGCATCAATGGCATTAAGGAAAGCTTCTTTGTGATGTTTTGCAACTTCCTTGGCTTTCTTGATGGCCTCGGGCATAACGCCGGGAACATCCTCGGCTAATTTTTTATAAACAAGTAGGGTAGGAACGTAGACAATACCTTTTTGGGCCATCCTTCTGGCAGTATCTTTATCCATAAAAGCTCCATGATGTATAACTTCTACACCGTTTTCTACACAGTTTTTAATACCCTCTAAGTTGAGAGCATGGGCGGTTACTTTAATTTTGTATTTACTTGCCTCGCTGGTGATCGTCTTAATCTCTTCCGGATCAAGTTGTATCGATTCTAATTTTTCTGCCCCATATGATCCATAAGCTCCTGATGTGGCAGAAATTTTTAAAAGATCAGCACCATTTTTAATTAGATTCCTTGTTGCCCTCAGAGCGTCATCCTTCCCGCTGATTTCATAGCCCAAGCCTGCTCCATGTCCACCTATTATGCATATTATTCTTCCAGTTGCATATAGCTCTGGACCGAATATTACTCCTTGCCTTATAGCTGCAGCCAGGTCAATAGCTAAATCATCCACGGAACCGACGTCCAAAAGCGATGTTACTCCAATTTTTAGATGATCCATTGCATTTTTGTAAGCGCGTATGATTCCTATTTTAGGTCCTTCCTTGGCTAATGTTGATTTTGGATCTATGCCCCCATTCCAGTTGAGATGTACATGAAGGTCTGCCATACCTGGTATTAAAAAATTATCATTACCGTCTATTACATGTACTTCAGTCTTTGTACCCGATAAGCTAGGCCCTATGTCTATTATTTTTCCATCGGAAATCAAAATATTCTGTTTTTCTTTTATAGCCGCCTCTCTTACATCTACCAAATTCACATTTTTTATCAAAGTTTCTTTATTTCCGTTCATAATTTCACCTTCCATTCAAGCCTCGGGGGCAGAAGTTGCCTCCAGATCCTTACTTGTCGTCTCTTTACCCAATATAATCACTGCTAGAGCACCTATTAACATGATTATAAAACTCATTACAAATATTCCTGAAAAATGAATGGACGATAATAGTACACCGAAAAGTATTGGAGAAGCTATAGCGCCAACTCTTGCAAACGAGGATGCGTACCCCATTCCAGAGGTTCTAAATTTTGTTGGGTACTGTTCAGGTGTATAAATATAAACTCCGCCGAATAGACCGTTCAGGAAGAAAGACATCAGCGCGTAAAGCACGATAATAAGCACAAACATTCTACTATATGCTAAAGCAATTGCCACAGAGGCACCAGCCAGCATGAAAATTACCAATAGCAATTTTCGTCCTATTTTATCGCTTATGAAGGCAGCTACATAGTAACCAGGGGCCTGCATAATATAAGATAGTAGGGAAACGCCAAGAGAAGTTACTATGGTATAACCTAAGGCTACAAGTAATGTAGGGGCAAATGTAAAGAACCCATAGTAGGCAAAGCCGGTTGAAAACCAGAGAATCCAGAGCATAGCGGTCCTCCTAATATATTGCTTAGACCATATTTCTCTGAAGCTGTTCTCCTTTTTTGATGACTTTTGTTTAGCTCGTTCAAACGTTTCATAGACATCTTTGACATAGCTTTCACTGCTTTCACCGTTTATAGTTTTTGGGAGGTCAAGGTTTCCACGTATTTTTGTAAGTACTGCATCTGCCTCGGCATCTTTCGCATTTAATCTAAGCCATCGTGGAGATTCCGGCAGTTTAAATCTCATAACAATAACGTAAAAAACAGGCAGGGCAGTAATTATAATTGCAATACGCCACCCAATAATGGGTATTGGTACTAGAAAGTAACCTAGTATTGCTGCGATTATAAAACCGAATGAGAAAAATCCAGTAAGATAACCTGTATATTTCCCTCTAATTGATCTAGGGATGAATTCACTGAAATATGGTGCAATTACTGCACTCTCACCGCCAATGCCAAACCCCGCAACTATTCTTAGAATAGTGAGCTCAGAGAAGTTTGCGGAAAAGGCGCTTACTAGTGTGAAAATAGAATAGATTATCAACGTATATTGAATGGATTGTTTCCTTCCAAATTTATCACCTATTAATCCCCAAAAAGTTGCACCTATCAAATAGCCTATCAATGTGCTCGCTGCAAGCACTCCCGTCTCTAGCCCATTCAGATTAAAAGGCACAGTTATTATGGGCAATATAAATGCAATTATAGCTAGAGATAGAGCATCGAATGTGTATCCCAGTCCACCCAAAACCATTAATTTACGATAGAAACTTTTATTCATTGAGGAATCTATCAATGCCACATCTCTTGCGATTTTCCAATTGAGAGAATTTTCCATGACACGCATAAACATACTAAATTATAAACTTGTTGATTAGTTTCCTGCCATTTTTGCACCTGTTAATTATTTAATGTAACAAAAAATTTAGCTATTATTAAATCACCATACATAGAAGATGTTGAATAATTTTATTACATCCTTTTTTACTTCTTTGAGCTCCCCAACCCAAATCAGTATCGCCATACTATAAAGCTAAAAACACTATCATGCTATTCCGATTATGCAGTCAAACCAACGCCTAATGATATAAATTCTTATAACTATTGAAGGAAAAAATAGCACACAAAATACAAAATTATGCAACCCCAGTTACATAATATATACTCCTTCTGGATATTTTTGCTGAGTTATTGTCAGTATAATTTAACTATATACAAAAATGCCCACATCAATATAAATACCATAATCTTTGAATCTAACATATTATTAACTTTTATTTCTTGCCTATTATCAAATATAAATCAATGATAAACAATCGCCATTTCTATGTTTAGTTTAAATATATGAATTGTAAATATATTCTTAAATGGTAATTAGGTATAATTGAGATTTTATGGTGGGTTTATAAAATTATAATTTTTCTAAAGAGTTCATAGTCTCTCTGATATTATTGCATAACCTTGGAAATTAGTCATTTGTGATACTAGGGATTCTTTGCACGAATTTGTAATATAGAATACCGATAATTATGACCACGCCCAACGATTATATGTGTAACGATTTTTTTAAACATATAGGAACATACAGGATGGCACAAATCAATTCAAGCTTTGTATAGAGAATATTATTTGACATTGCCACTTGGTCAATGATTTAAAAGTTATGGGTATAATAAATAACTCTCTTATTGTATATGTATTTTTTTAGTTTATCTAAAAATTTTTCATGAATAATCTTAAATAGTTTATAAGTCTTACTTTTCCATGTTTAAAGAGAAGTTTCAAAATATAAAAGAGGGCTATACATTCGATGATGTACTGCTCAAACCATTGCATTCATCAATAGAACCAAAAAATGCAGATGTTTCCAGTAGTTTTTCACGGCATATAAAGGTCAGGATACCCATAATCAGTTCTCCAATGGATACGGTAACAGAAGACCCCATGGCAATAGCAATGGCACGTTACGGTGCACTTGGTATTATACATAGAAATATGTCATCCAACGAGCAGATAGAAATGATTAAAAAGGTCAAGAAAGAGGAGAGCATCATAATACGGGATGTCTTCTCCATCGATCCGGAAACACCTGTAAACGTTGCAAGAACACTGATGAAAACCAAAAATATAGCAGGCCTTCCTGTTGTATCTTCCGGCAAACTCATCGGTATTTTGACAAAAAGGGACCTGGAATTTTCTGACTCTGACGGTTCCGTAAAGGACATAATGACAAAAGACGTTATTACTGCGGATCAGAATGTGTCCATAGAGGATGCAAAATATATTTTATACAAAAACAGGGTTGAAAAACTTCCACTTGTGGATTCCAGGGGAAGATTGATGGGATTAATAACTGCAAAGGACATTAAAACCCGTGAGAAATTCCCCAATGCCTCCAGGGATGAACAGGGTCAGCTGATGGTCGGAGCTGCTATAGGAGCATATGATATGGATAGGGCAATAAACCTCGAAAAGGCGGGATCGGATTTCCTTGTTATCGATACTGCCCATGCCCATAACAACAATGTTCTATCATCATTGAAGAAAATAAGAAAGGAAATAGGTATAGATATTGTGGCCGGAAATATTGCTACAGCCGAGGCTGCGGAGGACCTTATATCTATAGGTGTTGATGGCCTCCGTGTGGGAATAGGCCCGGGATCTATCTGCACAACAAGAATTGTTGCCGGTGTTGGAGTACCGCAGTTAACCGCCATATCAGATGTGGCAGATGTAGCTTCAGGGCATGGAATTCCTGTAATAGCAGATGGCGGCATACGATATTCGGGCGACATGATCAAGGCCATGGCGGCAGGAGCATCAACGGTAATGCTGGGTTCCCTTCTTGCGGGCACGGAGGAGAGCCCCGGTACCGAAATGATCATAAATGGCAGGAAATATAAAGCTTACCGCGGTATGGGATCCATCGGTGCTATTAAAGCCGGAAAATCCGACAGATACGGAAAACTTGGAAACAATGAATTCATAGCAGAGGGAGTAGAAGGATCGGTACCCTACAGGGGCAAAGTTTCAGAGAATCTCTTCCAGTTTATCGGTGGAATCAAAACAGGCATGGGATATCTCGGTGCAGCAAATCTTCAGGAACTCAGGGAAAAGGCCACATTCGTAAAAATTACAAATAATGGATTGAAAGAGAGCCACCCACATGATATAAGAATTGTTTCTGAACCTCCGAACTACCAGAATTCCGGGATTTATTGATAACAATATCTTTTTAAATTTCTATCTGAAATACGAATCTGCTCTGACAAATTTTTTATAAGTATCTGTATTTTATAGATATGAATCAGGATGATATTATCCGCGTGCTGCAAAATCATGAAATGACACAGAATCAGATTGCTGATAAAATAATAGGGAGATACAATGCAGAGGACAAATCAAATGAGGGCTATCTCAAAATAGGTGCACAGATACTTGTTGAAAATAAGCTGGAATTCCTGTTAAACCAAATGGTTGAGGAACATATACTGGGAATAAAAAGAATCAGTGAAGGCATGCTGGAACTGGTATATTACTTCATACCTTGAAAATTCTGGCACTAACATTAATCAGTACTTCAATATATAATAAATGGATAATGTATGATGAATGATTCCAGCATCGGAATAGAGGGCTATTCTACCACAACTCCCGGAATCAACGGGAAAATAAAATATGATCCTGACAGTTTTACTGTTAATGAAATACCACTGGAAATACCGGAAAAAAAGGACGGCAAATATACAGTGTTAAAAATAAGGCTTACCAACTGGGACACAAACAAATTCCTGATGCACCTTGCGGACAGGCTACATATAAGCAATAAAAGGATAACTTATGCCGGCACAAAGGATAAAATAGGCATAACTACACAGTATTTCTGTTTAAATCTTCCAGAAAACACCAGCATAGGAAACCTCAACATAAAGGATGCAGAAATCCTTTCGAGTACCCGCACCGATATAATGATCAAACTTGGCGATCTACTGGGAAACGAGTTTATAATAGGAATAAAATCAGATGAGGACAATAATAGAAAAATAAATGATACTGTAAATCAAATAAACGAGAATAAAGGCTTTCCAAACTTTTACGGTTTTCAGCGCTTCGGCAGCATAAGGGCCAATACACATAAAATAGGTAAATTGCTTCTACAAAACAGATATGCAGATGCGGTCAAACTGTATATTTACGATCCGGAATTCGACAGTGAGGATTACAGAAAACATTACGGGGAAACAGAGGACGCAGAACTTGCCCTGAAGGAGTTTCCAGAATATCTCAGCTTTGAAAGGGCACTCCTTGGCTATATAGCAAGGGAAAAAACATATAACAATGCCTTCAGCGTATTTCCGAGAAATCTTTCAATGCTATTTATTCACGCCTATCAGTCATATCTGTTTAATCGAATACTCAGTGAACGCATGAAATTAACCGGCAACATGCATACGGTTATGGATGGTGATAACTTATATTCGCTGGATCAGTATTTCAATCCGGATAAACGTGAAATGATACATGCAACAAAATATAATTTAGATAAACTGAACAACCTTTCGGCTGCGGGGAAGGTAAGGCCCGTCATTCCCCTGATCGGTTATAACACAGAGCTATCCGGTGGAATGGAAGGAGAAATAGAAACAAATATCATGGGACTGGAATCCATCTCAAAAAAGGACTTCGACACAGTGTCAGGAGATAAAATGAGTTCATCCGGGGATTACAGGATAATTTCAGCACTGCCCGTCGATTTCAAATTCATGGGAAAAAATAAAGTTGGATTCTCTCTGGGAAAGGGGATATACGCAACATCCCTCATGAGAGAAATAATAAAGGAGAACTTAGATTAGCCCAACCTTCTGGAGTTCCTTTTTAACCTTTATAACAGCCTGTTCTATTTCACTCTCTTCCTTGGCACCTGTACAGACAACCTTTCCTGATCCGAATAAAAGCAGAACAACCTTTGGCTCTTCAACCCTGTAAACAAGTCCCGGGAACTGCTCCGGTTCATACTCGACGTTTTCAAGCCCCAGTGACATTGCTATATCCGTAAGGTTGAGGTCCGATTCAAGATCGTATACAGCAACAATGTTCTGGACTATGATATCGGGGTTATCATAAACTTCTATCTTTGCTTTCTTAAGCTTGTCAATAATTATATCTATAGTTTTTTTAACATTCTCAAGATTTTTTGCACCTGTGCAGTTAACTTTCCCACTTCTGAAAATAAGAACTGCTGTTTTCGGGTCTTTCAATCTGTATATCAATCCCGGGAATTGCTCGGGCTCATATTCTGATCCTTCAAGGGCAAGTGCTATTTTGCTTAAATCCAAATGTTCTGCAAGTGAAGTTGATGCAACTATGTTTTCAATTGTTATTTTTTCCATTTCACTCATATTAATCAGTATGTTTATATTTAAAGGGTATATAAAGGTTTTAATTTAGTTTATATATCTTCCCTTTATTCAACAAATTTAATACATATTTAACTGTTCTTTTGCATAATCTGTCATCATTTCCGGGTTCCACTGTGGGTCCCATACAAGTTCTACGTCCGCAGCCTCCACATCGGCAAGATTTTCCACGCATTTCTGTGCTTCGGAGAGAATCCACGGAGTTACCGGGCATGTTGGTGCCGTCATGGTCATTTTTATATAAACTCTATTATTATCCGTAATTTCCACATCATATACCAGTCCCAGGTTTACCACATCCATGCCGATTTCCGGATCTGATACCTCTTTTAATGCCTCAAGAACCTCATCTTTTGTTACCATAAGATATTCAATGTTAAATATGTATTTAAACATTATTTAATGTTTAAACTTCTGAATTTTACAATAAAATTATAAATGCTTAATAAAAAAATTCTTTATTAACCATTGTTAATTTCATGTATGGGTACCAGGGGCGACGTCGCGCTGTTTATAATTATGGTTACATCATGGGGAATCAATTACCCGGTGTTGAAAATTGCCCTGAATTATACGACGCCTTATGCTCTGCTATTCTATAGAATTCTGTTCTCATTCATTTTTATTTATATAATATTCCGGCCAAAACTTCATTTAAAATTATCGAGGCATGATATTATTCCCCTATTCGTGCTCTCCCTCCTTGATGTGGTTATCTGGATGGAGCTATGGTTTGTTGCTGAAACAACTATTTCTGCATCCCTCACATCCATACTTATCTACACATACCCCATAATATCGACGCTGATGGCAATAATATTCCTGGGCGAGCATTACAATAAATATGTATTTCTAGGGATAGGCCTCGGATTTGCAGGTATTCTGGTTATATTTTCAAATTCCCTCAGCACCGGATTAAAGCCAGGTCTCATAATAGCGCTACTCGGCGCTGTAATGTGGGCATTGGGCACAATGTATTATATGAAATACCACACGAAACGTGACAGGGAAACAACCAACTTCTACCAGTTCGGATTTGCTATTATACCTACACTTGTAATAGCCGTGATTGCCAATCCGGATATTAAGGCATTTGAACTTAGTCCGCTCCTTATTGTACTAGTCCTTATAATGGCCATACCGGGCACAGCAGTTGCATATTATGCATTCATGCACTTAAACAGAAAATACGGTGTATCTACAATATCCTCATTCCTATTTGTGGTTCCTGCACTTTCCGTGGTTTTCAGCTTCATTATACTGGGGGAGGTACCTACCATACTTGAAATAGGAGGGCTCCTCATGGTAGCCGCAGGAATATTCTTCTCTGCAAAAGGCACAAAGGAAAACGGTTCCGGTAAAAAAGTTCACGGGCGGAATTCCCTTTCATAAATGTCCGGGCGCAGACGTGGCATAAAGGCATTTCTCACGGATTCATATATCAGTGTGCTCCTTGTAACCATGTTGCCAGAGATAAGACCGGTAATCCCCCTCTCACGCCCAATTTTTTTAATTCCATAACTATCTTCAACAAACTGGTTTGTACTGCTTCCTGATTTTATCGCATCCATAACCGCATCAGGCATTTCAAAACCTGATCCGAACCCCGATGTAATA
>JAKADL010000071.1 GCA_021820565.1 Thermoplasmata archaeon | reverse complement strand
TATCACCCTTATTTCATCTCCCGGCCTCAATGCCGGTGGTTTTATCCTACCTTCCATGTTTATCAAACTCCTCTTTTATGGAATTAAGAATATGCTTATTTTCCATTATTTTTACAATCGCTGTTGATGCCACGCTGATAGCGATTAAAAGGCTTTCTCTGGCCTTCCTGGGATCAGATGCATCACGGAACTGGTCAGAATGCCCGGGCAACCCTGTACCAATTTTCATATCTATGTGCCCGGTGGGCACTACAAGGCTGACATTCGCCTCATCGGTACTCCCACTTGCAGGTTCATCCGTTGTGTCTATATTCAAAGGTTTTATACCCTTCTTTAGCAGCTCTTCCTGCATGATCTGATCAATTATGCTGTTGGCATTGTATTCTGTATATAAAGGCATCAAATCCTTTATTTCCAGCGTTGCCCCGTAACCCCCTGCTATGCCATTTGCAAGTTTCTTGACTTTTTCTACAAATCCTGTAAGGAAATCTGATCTGGATGATCTCACATCAACCTCCATGACTGCCCTGTCCGGAACTACATTTGATGCCTGACCACCCTCCCTGATGACCATGCCTACTACTATATTCCTATCTCCCCGGGCAGAATCACGCAGGTTGTTTATTGCACCATAGGTTGTTACCAGTGCATCAAGGGCATTTATTCCATAGCACGGAGAGGCAGCCATATGTGCAGCCTTGCCGTGAAAGGTAAATTCCATTTCAGCATCTGCCAGTGCCTTTGATCCGACCGCCCAGATATCGTCAGGATGCATGCCAGTAACAAAATCTATATCACGGAATGCACCGGCAGCAGCCATTCTGGCCTTGCTTCCAGCATAGGGACCTATTCCCTCTTCTGACGGCGTGCCGAAAACAACAATTTTGCCATTTGTTATCATGTTTTTTACGGTAATTGCAGTGCCATAAGCCCATGCCGATATTAAATTATGACCGCACGAATGCCCGTTTGGAAGTGCATCATATTCCATGAGTATTCCCGCAACCGGGGAACCAACTCCGTATTCAGCACGAAAGGCCGTATCCATTCCCATATAGGGATTTGTAACGGTGAACCCCTCTTTCTTGAGTTCTTCAATAACCAGAGCTGATGATTTGTATTCCCTGCTTCCCAGTTCGGCAAATCCATAGATTTTTTCTGAAAGGGATATAATTGAGTCCTCATGGTCTGCTATGATAGAATCAATCTTCATGTGGCTATATTCATTTTAGGTTAATATTATTAACTCAATCAAATAATCTTAATCTGGGATTTTATGATTTCCCCGGCAGCATCCAGAAATTGCTTTTCCTTGCCCCGTGGAATGACACCACCTGCTGCTATATCATGCCCGCCACCGGATCCACCTGCTGTTGCACAGGCTGATTTCATAACCTCTGAAAGATTCAGGCCCCTGGAAACGGCGAACCTTGAACCCCTCGATGATATTTTGATATCGTCGGTCCCAGCATTGAAACCGATAACCGGTTTATCGGGTTTTACCGTGTAAAGTGCTATTGCACCGGATATAGGCCCTGCCATTTCTGATTCAGGAGCATAGAAATACCTCAGGTATTTTTCCTCTTTCAGGTCGCTTTTGGCCCTGTATATATAATCTATTAATTTTGTTTTGAATATTTTGGTATTTGCAATCATTTCGGTAGAAGCACTGCTATCCCCCAGAAAATACTGGACAGGAAGTGATTGCATGCCTATTCTGGCATTTCCGTCAATAATGGAATTCAACTCTTTTGAGGAAAATCCTATATCATTAAAATACAGGACATCCGCTTCCAGATATTTTATCGCATCTGAACCCACACCGTTCTCAAGCATCTTCAATGCGAGCATATTTGCCAGGGTCTTATTCTCATCCGTAGTCAAATCTATTATATTTTTTTCCGGATCTATTTTTATCTTTTCCAGAAACTCCTTCACACTGTCGGGATGCCCCGTTAGCCCTGTGAAGAACGGGTCTATTGAAAATGTTATGGCATCAACCACACTGCCTTCCATATTCAATGTATGATGAGTCTGGTATGAATTGTATTCTTCAAATAATTTTTTATTGAGTCCTGATAATCCACCGATATCCTGTTTATCTGCCATCACACCGGACATAAAAAATGGAAAGAGATCACTGTTTTTCTCATCCATGGCTAGTGCAAATATATACGCCATTGTGGCGCCGCAGGCATCCCTGGTTCCGTTTATTCCGTAATCCCTTGCATTGATATTTATCCCAGATGTCTCTGTTTTATTGTAAAAATGGTGATCCAGAATTATAAAATTTGAGTGGGACGCTATTGCCGGTATCTGTGAAGACCCTGCATCGACAATTATATTGAGATTGTCGCCTCCCTCTTCATAAAGCACACGAAAACCTTCATTGTCGAGATTTTTTATATAAGATAAATGATATTTTATACCGAGGCGATCCAGCATTTTCAAAAGAATGATGGAAGAACTGACTCCATCCCCATCGTAATGGGCAAGAACCCTCACATATTTCTCTGCCCTGAGTTTTTCAGTGGCATCATGCAGTGCATTAAAGAGGTCTTCTCCCGTTATGTCATAAATCATAGAACTCTTTTCAGGGACCAGTCTGCAGGCAATCTGCCGGTGCGTTTATAATATCTCATGAGACGTAGTATTTTTGACATTATTAGCTGGCTTCCCCTTGTATTGCTTATATCCTTCTTATTCAAAAGGAGGTGCTTTGATACGTTTTTATACCTCTTGATTAAAAAAGCAAGGTCTTCTGGCATATCCTCCTTTATCCCATTTTCTTCCAGTATTTTCCCCATTTTCTGGTGAAGTACCGGTCTCACTCCGGGAACCGCGTACTGATCCCTGAGTTTGATGCCTATCATAGATTTTGATAATCCATCCTTTCTGAATTTTAATATCTCTTCCTTTATTTCATCATCATTCTGCATCCAGGATGGCCTTTCTTCAAGTGTCAATCTTCTGGATCCTGATTTTCCTCTCTTTCTTGTATGCATTCGTGCCATTGAAATCCATAGTGTATTATTATTATAAATTTATTCTTTTTGCTTTTCTGCATTTATAGCTTAAATTACCTGACAAGGGATATTAACCTTTCATACTGGGATATCACTTCCATTCCAACAGACCATATTGTTAATTCTTCATTAAAAATTTTGAAGGCACTGAAATTATTGTAGACATCCGAAATATAATCTCCCTGTGAAAATCCCCCTATGACAACATTGATATTTTCACTATTAATAATGTCCGTCATGGTAGAATCTTTGCCATCGGGAGAAAGTGCCACTGTTTTTCCATCAAGAGTTTTCAGGAAGGGTATGAGCTTTTCCTCTCTCATGGAAAGAAGTTCCATACCATTATATTCTATGGATTTTTTTCTGAAAAGATCTTCTATAAGCCCCTGGAAGCGATTATAGGACCTTGGCAGATTGGTCTCCCCGTTGATATGAATTATAAAATTATCCCTTGTATGTATAAAAATATCCAGCCCCCTGTTTTTATTCAATATGGATTCTGTCGCCATTTCCAGAAAAAGATAAACTATGTCTGGCCTTCCTCTTCGATTGGATTCTCCCGGATAATATTTTTCAATTGATGTATGCATATAATTGGAATCCAGCAACATTTCCCCGGGTTTTTTATGGTTTTTTTCAGCAATACTCCTGATAGCACGGTCTTTCCACATTTTTTCCGGGACGAGCTGCAATTCCGCATCAGCTATAATGAGTCTGAGCATTATTTTGTATAACATTTCAGGATTTACTATTTTCTATCAACTCTATCCTTTTCTCGGTTGATGGATGATCAAGGCTCAGGGATTTCATAACATTTTCAGGTATTTTATCTATTTCGGATATACGCCTGAGGCCATCTATGAGATAATCCTTATTCACATATTTCACAGCATTCAGGTCAGCCTGAACCTCATTGTGCCGTTTAATAGCTGGAACCACAAGCATGATGAAAAGAAGCAGTATAAGAAACAGTGCAGGTGTGGAATAAAAGAACAGTATGTTTGTTGAGGTGATGGCCATGGTAATTATATTGATCATTATGATAAAAAATATGAAGTTAATAAATATGGTTTTCTGGTTATGCCTCAGTTTTATATGGGAGAGTTCATGTGCAAGTACTCCTATGATTTCATTATAATCCAGAACATTCATCAAAAAACTGGTTATAAAAATGTAAGATTCTCTCCTGTTCACCTCGAATGCATTTGCTATTCTGTCATTTGTGTTTATGATATATACTTCCGGTTCTCTTATGTTCATCTCTTCTGAAAGATGAGCCACCTCATTGTTGATGAAAATATCCTGGAGTTTTTTTGATTTTTTTATGAGTATGGTTACCATGGGATTGTTGGCCGAAACTGCCCAGATGAACACTATAAAGGCATTGAGCAGTATTAGATATGAATACTGATCTACAACTTTGATGTAACCCTGTGCAATAAGCATTATAAGGAAAAAGATGGAAAGATAAGTTACATATCTCCAGCTCATATCATCTGTTATATACTGAAATATATTCTCGTCTGATTCCTGGTCCCGCATTATGTTTTTGAAATGCATGAAAAGGAGGCTGTTAATAACGATAATAACCACCATTATCAGCAGTGAATACAATGTAAATTTAATCGATGAAAGTATTATATATACAAGGAAGATAATAATTAAAGAAACATTTGAGAGCAATGCTGATTTTTGAAGCATTTCCTTTTTATCCTGTGGCGACATTGTTAATATAGAGTGAAAACTTTTATTTAATATATTGCAAAAAATCTGTTGAGCAGAATAAAAGATAAAAGCTATAAGCGGTCAGTATTATAATATTTATGGTATTTCTGAAAAGAATATACGATAAATATAGCAAAGATGATGGCATCAGGATTCTTGTTGAGAGGCTCTGGCCAAGGGGGATTTCAAAAGAAAATGCGCATATAGATATATGGATGAAGGAAATAGCGCCATCAACTGAATTGAGAAAATGGTTCAACCACGATGACAGCAAATGGGAAGAATTCAGAGAGAAATATAAAACTGAATTATCCGGGAATATGGAAGTAGATAAAATTAAACAAATTATAAAAATAAATGATAGAGTAACATTTGTTTATTCATCACGGAATACAGATCATAACAGCGCTGTGGCACTTTTGAGCATTCTGAGCCATGGGGGTTCCGGAACAGAATAAAAGATACAATTGTGAAATTTAATTTTGCATATGCCGGAAATGCCCTGAAATTTATATTCCAACTATCTATCGCTTTTCTGCGGGAATATAGAAAGGAAAATCTGATATAATGCTCTGTTTAATGCAGGCCTTTAAAGCCATGTTGTTTAAAATGAAAATACCAATTTAAGCAATTAGGTGGGTTCTTTATTTATACCTGCCTTCTCCTGAGAACATTGCTTATTATTATATTATAAGGCCCGGTATAATCACTATCCAATCTCTGGCCGCATTTAGTGCATTCAAGTGACATATCATCATTTATTTTATACTCTACATTTCCGCAGTTCGGGCACGCACTTCTGATCCACAATTCATCAGGCGGTATCTTTGGACCCTGCATAATTTTATGCTCAACATCCTGATCTTCCGGTCCGTTTGCAGCGCTATCCGGGCTTTTCGCTGTTTTTCTCTGTCTCTGAACCATGTAAAATGTAATGGTGTAAAGCCCTGCGAATGCCCATATGAATATGAACAGGGATGTGGCCGATGTAACTATTACATTGCCCCCGAAAGCTGTCAATGTAAAATCTATGAATGTTGAAATAAAACTTGCCATGATAGATCTTAAAAATCCATATCTGATATATATAAAACTGAGTGCAAGTGTTGATACATATATAAGTATGGAATTATAAATATTATAATTTGTAATTATCACTGCTACTGCTGCTGCCAGAAGCATGAATACAACAGTATAGCGCTTGATATAACTGTAAGGTTCAAGAAAAGATGCAAGTTTCAGATGTCTGGATAAGGCAAGAAATATGACAATTAATATAGATAGGGGGATAAATTCAAACAGGAGAACCTGGAATACCGAACCCATCATATAGATAAAATTCTGCTTTCCCAGTGGCATTGCATTAACAGCACTGACTGCGATGGCTGGATCAAATATCTCGACAATTACAGAAGAAAAAACCAGTACAGCTATGTATACAGAAACAGCCGAAAAATAAAATTCATTATTATTCCTGTCAAAACCGGATGATTTTATTTTATCATAAAATATGGGTAAAAATGACAGCACTATTAAAATTATGCCCAGTGCAATAAAAGCATATGCTATAGACGATGTGATAGTTATATTCAGGTAAAAATAAAGGCCGGACATACCTATTATAGATCCAAAGTCCTTGAAAAGAAATGGTAATGTAAAAAAGAATGCAATGACAGCGATGGCCATTCCAATATAGGAAAGCCCCCGGTTCATTTTATTTATCAATTCCAGTTCATTCATGTTAAATAATCTATTCTACTTATTTTAAGGTAATTGTAAGCCTCTTATCGACCTTTCCCTTCACCATAGAACTTTTAACCTCTATTTCTCCAACCTCACCGGTATTTGCAACATATAATCCATAATCAGACTGAAGTGGAAGCCCGGAGATATTAATCACCCTCAATTCCTCATCATCCGGAAGTGAACCGGTTGAATAGCTCATTCTCTGCTTTTCTCTGGGAAACTCGTTTGAACCCATGTAATCAATCTTTACCGGTATATTCTGCTTCACAATTTTGTTTGCCTCTTCTGCTATTTTATTTACAATATCCTCTGTTATATCATCTATATAGATGTCTACCCAGGCCTTATCATCATATGTCTGGCTTATCCTGGATTTGGCATTGTAAAATTTATAGGCCAGGCCGGAAATAATGAACATCGCAGTCCTGAATCGCATGTGTATCTGCCTGACATCCCAGTCAAGTTTCTGGTTTATTGTTTTCCCGACAATGTTATCAGGATATGTGTCAAGTGATATAAGATGTATATAGTCGCCATCTGTCCATACATCAACTATTCCAAAAGTTTTCCCGTCAATTACAATTTCCCCCTTGTCGTTTTGCTGACCGAGCATTGTGGGGAAAAATATGGTTTTGTCCACTGTAAGGTCGGTAAATTCGCACATCAAGACCTTGCCATCGCATTCTTTTAAGTATGAATCTTTTAAGAATATCTCTTCTGTTATCATTACAGAGGTAAGAACTTATTTCTATATAATTTTATTTTATTTTCATGTATAATCGTAGATTCTAAAAACCGTTGAATTGAATACATTCTAAGAGGTAAAATTATAAAATTTAATTTATAAAATACTGATTATATTTCTATAGTTAAAGATAATTGTTTTCGTTAGACCTGATTTCCATTCAAAATTTCATAGAGCATATACCTGACTTTTATCAATTCCGAGTTCTTTTCCATGTTCCGCTTATGCTTGCTGTAATCAAAATCAATGAATGTGATCCCGTCATATATGATGTCCCTTAAAATCAACGGCTCCGGTGGCGCCATATATGTGAATTTATTTTCAATGCCAAATGGGTCTCTATTGCCTTTAAGAGCAAAAGCCATAATACTTCTCAGCTGGTGCCATATGAAGCTTTTGCCATAAAAATTTATAATAAAGAATTTTCCTTCCCTGGAACAGGAAATATGATCAATCGTTCTAACTGTATTTCTGGCATCCAGTTTGCAAAAGTTCCGAAAATCATGTTTGCCTACAAATTCAGAAAGGCTGTTCATAATGGCTGATATGTTTTTCTGCCCTGTCAGTATATACGAATATATTTTCATCAAATTATACCTTGGATTCCTATAATTTTCCAGTGCAGCAAAAGAATAGAAAAACATGTTTTCAATCCTGGCATTTAAAATTCCCATTACATCATCAATATTTCGGGATGTATCAATAAGGAACACGTTTCCTTTTGCGGAAACATTTTTGTCCGTTCTTGCAGCACTTTCTATATTATTGCATATATTATAGGTTGACAGCGTGTTTATTATGTTGTCCTCTACACTATTTACGCCATTCCCACGCTGGAATCCACTGAATTGTGTACCTTCATACCCGTATTTTATGAAATAATACATAAACACACCTCAATACTGTATAACTATTATATAAAAAAATAAATGCATTGGTTATTTATAATCCCACGGGATATGGCAAAACTTTATATCGACAGTTAATTTAATCTATTCAAATGTCGGTACCTTACAGAATCACCATCCGGGTCTCAGAGGATTTACTAGATCAGTTACAGGAAATAGTAGAAAAAAACCATTATAGCAGTGTTTCAGAGGCAATTCGCCTGGCCATAAGTGAATTTATCACAAAAAACCACACAAATTCCACAAGCAAGGTGGATTTGAAACTGCCCCGCAATATTTATGCCGAACTGGAGGAGGAGGTCAATAGCGGAAATGCCATATCTGTAAACGATCTCATTAGGTTTATCCTCAGAGAATATGCAAAGGGCAAGACAAAAAACTAAATTTATATAAATTGTTGATATAGGTTTTAAATGGTTGTAATAAAGGCAAATAATCAAGATTTGATCAGTGATATAGGAAAAAATTACTTTTCAAAATTATATGACTTTTCCCGCATCATAGGATATTCAATTGAAGAAGAGGGCAATGAAATTAAACTTGAATTCAATCCTGACCGCCCTGATCTCTTTTCATTCTACGCACT
>JAKADL010000070.1 GCA_021820565.1 Thermoplasmata archaeon | reverse complement strand
ATACCTGGATTTTGCAGAGCTTGAAACACCACTATTGGGATTCCTCTGCCAGGCATCCGGTATATCATCATATTCATCCCTCATTAAAAAATCCCTTGGGGATATACCGTTTATTTCCTTCGGCATAAGGAGAATGCACCCGGCAATATCGGCCATGATCGATAGATCGTCATATATAGGCGGCGCTGCCGGGGTTTCCGGTGTATTCAGTTCCAAAATTCTGGGAATCAAACCATCTGGCACCATGCCCCATGCACTGTCATTGATACTGGGAGACCATGAAGCATGGAAGGTACAGTATGATCACTCCGATTTCAGGGTATTTCTCATAGATACGTACATGGATGAGAAATTTGCGGCAATAAGGGCTGCCGAGGAATTCCCAGATATAGACTATATCAGGCTGGATACCCCATCATCACGTAGAGGTAATTTTCCGAATCTCATCAGGGAGATAAGGTGGGAACTGGACATAAGAGGGCATAAAAATATCAAAATCATGGTCTCCGGGGGCATAAAACTTGAAGATATACCTGAACTGGTGGATGCCGGTGTAAAATCTTTCGGTATCGGAACATCCATATCATCAGCGAAGCCGGTTGACTTCGGAATGGACATCGTGAATATAGAAGGAAGGGACATAACAAAACGTGGTAAATTTTCCGGAATAAAAAATGTATTCAGATGCCCTGAATGCCACCGTGTACAGGTTCAGGTATCAACAGAAAATCCGGAATGCTCCTGCGGGAAAATTATGGAAAATATAATGGTAAACTATATGGATGGCGGAAAAATTGAAATAGATGAAAATCTGGAAACCGTAAGGAAAAGGTCTCTGAACGAAATTGAAAATATAATAAAATTATAATGTGAAATCCCCCAGATTATCCAGGTGGTTTCTATATCTGGTATACATTATGACAACCGTGATTGCTATAATAGCTACCCATACAAGAGATCCATAAACACCGTAAATGTAAGGTGCACTGAGATCAAAATAAACAGCTGCTATTATTGCGGCAACCAGTGTAATGCTTGATATGCCCGGAATAATTATATGCCTGAATATGTGTGTTTTCATCCCCTTCTTTTTCAGGTACATATGAAGTGAGGTGTTTGTGAGTATATGCACTATATATGAAATCGGGGATTCAAGCACAAGCAAGAACACTGAAGAATACAGAAGTGCATCTATGATTTGACCCGGGTACAGCAATTCGAATGCTATTCCAGTTGAGAGCACAATGGCCAGTGAGACTATTGTTATGAACAGAATGGCATAAACCGGAACTCCCCTTGTATTGGTTCTTGATAGCTTTTCAGAGACCACGCCCTCCCTGGATAGTGAGAAAATAACACGGGATGCATTCGTGCCCAGTGATACGGTTGCAGTAAAAAATGAATTTATAACTATAATCAATAAAACTACGAAGGGTATGAGGCTCATGCCTGCAAATCCGTTTTTATAAATTGAAAGAACAGGATATGCCCCGATGCCTGCACCGGTTCCGAAGCTTGACATGTTTACATATCCCCATGATATTACCTCAGCGTATGATGCCAATATGATGGTCACGCCCAGTATAATGATACTGGCAATAATGGATCTCGGGACATTTTTTTTGGGATTCTTCGTCTCCTCTGCGATGGGTATGGAACCACCAACACCCACGAAGGATCCTATTGCATAGACCATCATGGCCATGAGTATGATAAAGTTCCCTCCAACAGGTATGGCCGTAAATGGCTTGATGGAAAGTGATGCATGATTTACTCCTATGAGATAAATAGAGGTTGCAACAAAAAATATTACTTCTATAAGAATGGCATAAGATACATATTTTAAAGAGGGTTTTATTCCTTTATAAATAAGAAAGCTCACAAAAAGAATAAAAGCAACGGTAACCGGAATCCATAAAATATTGACATAGGGGACAGCAATCCCCAGGCTGGGCAAGATTGCATATGCAAATCCGATGAAGCCCAGAATGCCGAAACCTGTAAAGCTCAGAATCTGATAACTTATATATGAGAGTGCCGTGGTGAGGCCTAACCCTCTTCCGAGCCCGTTGGCAACAAAGGTATAATAACCACCGGAACTAGAAAGATATTTTGAGAACTCATAGGATGAGTAGCTCATCATTGAATAAACTATCAATGCCATTAAAAGAATCAATGGGATTGCAAAAGCGCCATCAGGATATTTTGAAAAGGTGAATGTAAGCAGGGCGGCAGTTCCGGCAACATAAAGGACAATTGTGCCGCCGGGAGCATTGAGGCCGATTGCCTGGGACACTGCATGCCTCAATGATAACTGATTATAACCTAGATGTTTATATTCCTTTTCGGGACGAAAACCATCTTCTTCTATCACGTAACACTTAATAGATGAATTATATTTTAATTTTTGTAGATGATTCGTTATTATTTTTATTACGAATTCCGTATTCTACGATAAATATATATTTTCTATGCTATGCAGCAATGCATCCCTGTTAGATTCCCAAATTCCACAGGGATAATAAAAAAAGCTTAAAAACTACATCTGTATACAATTTCATGAAAATCCTTAACATGGATGACGCGGGCAGTACACCTGAAAGAAAATACCTGCTTGAAACCATTGAAAATGTTATGAACGATTTAACCCCGGAAAATGCCATGAAAGAACATTTCAATGTTGATTTAAAAATATTTCAAAATATCTATTTGATAGGATTCGGGAAAGCTGCATATGGTATGTACGCAGGCATAAGGGATCATTTGCTGGGCCAGCTTGCTTATGCTGGCATAATAATACCGGATGACCAGGAAGAACCGGACCTTTTCCCAGAACTGGAGATCCTCAGAGGGACCCATCCATATGTCAGCCAGCTTTCCGTAGATTCATCAATTAAACTCCTATCAGGGATCGGGAAGCTTTCTGAGGATGATCTGGTTATAGTGCTCATATCAGGTGGCGGTTCTTCACTTTTTGAAATTCCGGAAAAGGGAGTGAGAATAGATGATATAAAAGCCATATCAAAGGAGATCATGGACCATGATGGGGATATCTACACACTGAACAGGATAAGGTCACTTCTATCCTCGGTAAAGGGTGGTAAACTTGCCGGCATGCTCCATCCTGCTTCCGTGGTATCATACATTATTTCGGATGTTATATACGATGATATGGCAATTATTGCCTCCGGCCCGCTGGTAAAATCAGAACCGGTGAAAGAAATTTCCTTACTTGTAAGCCAGTATGTTAAGACCGAGGAACTGGTTAGAATCATAGTTGAAAAAGGTATTCCGGGACCCAGGGAAGATCGATATTTTTCATCAATAGAAAATAAAATAATCCTGTGCAATTCTGATTTTGTCAATGCAATATTTTCCAGAATGGAAGGAGAAAAAATAACCCTGGGAAGCAACATCAATGGGGATGTGAATTCCGTTGCGGCAGACATAGGAGCCATACTCAGATCCGTGTATGACCTCAAGGGGAGGGGCTTCCACTTTGTCTGTGGCGGGGAAACCACGGTAAATGTAAAGGGTGCCGGATATGGTGGAAGGAACCAGGAACTTGTCCTGAGGTTGCTGAAATCCATGGATGCTAATGAAAAGTATACGTTCTGTTCAATCGGCACAGATGGCATAGACGGGAAGAGCACCGCAGCAGGTGGCATAGTGGACCAGGACACACGGATAGGTGGCCTGGATAAATATCTGGATAACAACGATAGCTATAATGCACTATCCTCATGCCATGGAACAATCCTGACCGGGCGGACCGGCAACAATGTTTCGGACCTGATTGTGGGCTACTATTCCGGGGGTAATGACAATTTTTAAATAATCGCTGTAATTATGGAGTGATTGGCATGGAAGAGTTGCTTTGTAATATAGAATTTGAAAAGGATGAAACGGGTTACAGTGCTAGGCTGAGAACCGATATGGGCGGGCTCAGGGAATACAACGGATTGACCCTGGAAGAGGTAATAAATGAGGTCATACTTGAACTTCAGGAGGAATTTTCACCATAAACAGAAAATTTTTAATTATACAGGACCTAATTTCAATTTGAAAGAATGTAACCCGCACTGTTGAATTCTGCTTTTGCCAGATCCTTGTACCCTGAATCCCCCGTTATCTTCTTCACAGAAAGGTATTTTCCGCTCTTTTTAACAGATATGGACATCTTTATGCCTCCATCGGCGAAGTACATATAATTGCTGGAGGAATGATATCTTGACTTTATATACCCTGAAAATACAAGGGCTATGATGTCTTTCGGTGGAATTATCCTGGAAACCCTGGCTTTAATATTTCCTGCCTGAAGGCCATATGCAGCATATATGATTCTATTTTCTGAGGGGATGAGTGTTTCCCTTATAAATTTCTCCCGTGAAAGTTTCTTTACTGTGAGGTTGTATTCTGTATCATCTTCCTGCCCCGTCAGATCACGGTACACATTGATATCAAAAAAGCCTATTCTGTTGATCAGTTCCCGTAAAAGAATTTCTATTGCCTCAATCTTGCTGTATTCATCATTTACAGTTATATATCTTCTGCTTTTATCCTTGGCTATGGCATTCAGTTTATATAAGGTTTTAACCGATTCCCTGACTAGAAGAGAATTCATCTTCATGGATTTTATCAGTTCGTTTTCTGACATGCTCCTGGATATCAATGATTTATAGACTTCTTCCTCTGCTTCCGTGAGAGGGCGTTTCTTGATAGCTTTATAAAGTGCAATAACATTTTTTGTGCCCAGTGCCGGTGTATTGAATGGCCCATCGAAGTTATAGATGAGCATTGAATTATAATAATTGGTCAATTCGACACTCCGTATACCTGTATAGTATGCCTCCATGTCACTCCTGATGCCCAGAAATATCCTGCTGAGTATATTGTAATTCATGGTGGTTTTTCCGGAGTTGTAGCGCTGCACTGCTATTGATAATAAATCATCGGTGTTTACCGGCATTACATCAAAATTACCCATATATATTACATTTTCAGAACGAATGTAACCCTTGCTTTCACCTGCCTTCAATAGGTCTGGATTAGATGTTTTTATGATAATTGAATTCTCATCCAGTTTATTGGAAATTTCACCTATGTTTTCAAGGAATTCATTGATTTTTCCACTTTCGAAGTCCATATTATCAAACCAGATTCCCGGGGGCTTCTCCTCCATAAAGAACATGGATTCCTCCGAACCGTTGTATATGAATCGTGCATTGAAGTCATCGTTTCTCACATACCTGCCCATGTATATGCTTACAGGATCATTCTTCATTGTTATCAGTGAAACAGGTTCGGGATTGAGGTTTTCACCACCATAATATATCTCATTCCTGTAATACACCGGTGTAAATCCCGAATAATCAAGTTTTGCAGGATTGAACCAGAAAAATCGGGCAAGCTCCCTGGCCGTTACCGGCCCATATTTTTCTATGATTACAGACGTATCCACATCCTTTTCAGGCATGTAAAGATTCCATTCACCGGATTTGCCAGGTATGACAGCTATTTTGAATTCCAGGTTCTTGAGAACGCCTTTTATGATTTTCCCTTCCATTCCGGTCATTGCCGATAGCTTTTCATCAGTGTCTATGCCCCTCTGTATAAAACCCAGAACCTGGTCCTCAAGGTCACTGTTCTTTTCCTCCCTGAGTTTATATAGAATGTCCATGAGCCATTTTGATATCAGTACATATTTGTTCTTTATGGCTCTTGCGCGGTAGATCTCACCTGAAGCCAGCATCCTTTCCAGGTCTACCCTGCGGTAATTTCTGGTCCTCACACGGATGTCAAAGGTATCAAAGGCAAAGCCATACTTCTGGAAAAATTCTCCGACATCTTCAACAGGGGAGCAGAAATTAATTATTCTTTTATGGACAATATCCTCATCCGTGCTGTTTACTATAGCCTCGAAATCTGATTTCATCATGTACTGCTTCATGAATATGGGTGTAATGTAATCATATAAAACAATATTTTCACGTATCATGGAATTAAGCGCCTGCTCCAATTCCTCGCTGTTTACGGGAAGGCGTATGAGTAGTTCGTCCAGGGATAAAGGGCCATAAGATGACAGTACAGTGGAAACTGCAATTTTCATGCCATTGTCAGGTATTTCAGGAATTGCATCATTTTTTACATAATACTGCATTTCACCGTGTATTTCCTTGCGTATCATATACGCAGATTCCAGTTTTATCAGGCTGTCCCTGATTTCCTGTTCACCGAACCCTGCCTTTTTTATTTCGCTGAACTTTAAATCGTTTATTGAATTATAAATTTCCCTGTCCCTTTCAGTTAGCTGTATTTCCCTTTTGAACAGTCCGTATACAACGGGATAATATTCGGAGGAAACCCACTGGTCTGACCTTATGAAACAGTAATTGATTTTGCCTGATGCAATCAGTTCTTCCGTTATTGGCTCCAGATCCATATCACTGTATTCTATTGGAGAGTTGTACTTTTTTTTGAAGGGATCGATATAAAGGAAATGCCTGGAAAATTCTATATAGCTTTCCTCGTCTGTCACCCGTGGCACTTTGTTCTTGAAATAATTTTCAACCATTTTAGAATCTTTTATGAGAAAATCAATGCCCTCTGTGCCGTAGATTTTATCAAGCAACTTGCTTCTCAAATCCTTCAATAGCTTTGAACGGTCTTCCATTAATACTATATCGGATACACCGGATAGGATCAGATTATAAGAAAACGGGCTGGTTTCAGTGGAATAATCCCTTATGGTAAACTTCTTTTTTGAAATAATATCATTTACATACCAGGAGGCACGTTCAACATCCATCACATCGTATTTTACCTCGTTGAATGCTTCCTTTATAACAGGGAAATTCTGCATGGCCTCCAGCGTTCTAAGGAGGCGGTCGCTGCGGAGTTGCTGCCGTGCAACAGATATATCGGTCTGTTTATATTTTCTCAACACCATCAGGGACCGGGTTGCACAGTACCTGAACCGCTGTTTGAATAACTCGGTATTTATTATGGACCTGTCCACGAGGTCACGGAAATTTGATGGAGTCAGCAGTGTTATGATATCCTTTATGGGAACGCGCCTGTTCAGTGTTATTGTAAAACCATTGTCATTTACGCTTATCCTGGTATTCAAACCATATTTATTGGAAACAGCAAGCCCGTAGGCCCTGGAAAGCGCATCGTTTACTCTCCGCCCGAGCGGTATATGGAATATAATGCTGTATAAATCGCCATCTATGTATCCCTCGACCAGAAGTGAATCCTGGGTAGGTATGGCAAATTCGCCCTGGGCCTTTACATAGGATATCAGGCTTCTGGCCCCGAATGAATCCACGCGGTAATTTTCCATGAGCCAGTTTTCGGTTTCCTCGCCGTTTTTTATTCTCCTGAATAATTCCTTCCTGAATTCTCCTATGAGTATACCCAGATCGTAACTCCGTGGCAGAAGTTCCCCGGTCCAGGATGGCACCGTGGGCTTCATTCCTGTTGCGGTTTTTACCGTTATATTATTTCTCGATACCTTCAGGAACATATATGTTTTTGCCCCCAGAACAAATATATCACCATTTTTCAAACGTTCTACAAATTTATCACTGAGCTGACCAAGCATTCTGCCCTTCTCATTGACCACGTTGTAATTTGCCTCTTCCGGTATGGTTCCCACATTCATGAAGTATATCATCCTTGTGCTTGCCTTTTTTCCGAATTTGTTTTCATCCTCGTCATACCATATTTTGGAAAACAGGGTATTCCCCTCGATTCTTCCCGATAAATAATTAAGTGTGGCAATATAATCTTCATATTCCAGGGTGTGGAATGCATATGAATTCCTGATCACACTGTATGCTTCATCAACACCCCATGTCTTTTCAAGGGACATGCTGATTATTCCCTGTGAGAGGACATCCAGCGGATTCACGGGCACCGTTACCCTGTCTATTTCATGATCGTATGCCGCCTTTGTCATAACAGCGCATTCCATTAGATCGTCAAGATCAAAGACGATGAATCTACCCAGGGAAAGGTCACGCACACCGTGTCCCGATCTGCCTATTCGCTGGAGTGCCCTGGAAACAGATTTCGGGCTTCCGATCTGGATTACCAGATCAATGTATCCTATATCAATGCCCAGTTCCAGTGATGTGGATGTTATCACGCATTTCAGGTCACCGTCTTTCAATCTATTTTCTACCTCGATCCTTGTCTGCTTCCCAAGGGATGAATGATGGGCTTCAATATTTTCGATGCCACGGGCTTTGAGCCTCATGGCAACATGCTCCGTGGAGCTTCTTGTATTGGTGAATATAAGAGTGGTTTTATGGCTGTTCACCATGTCAACCAGTATGTCATACATTTTCTCATTGGCAACCTCATAGCTTACTAATGTAAGATCCTTCACCGGCGTTATAATGCTGAGGTCAAGGTATTTGTTTGTACTGACCTCAATAATATCAAAGTTTCTATTCTTATCTCCCTGATATCCGCAAAGATATGTACCGATAAGGTCTAGTGGGGCCTGGGTGGCGGAAAGCCCGATTCTGACAAACCCCGGTGAAAGGTTCTCCAGACGCTCCAGGTTAAGGGAAAGAAGCGAACCTCTCTTTGTGGATGAAACTTCATGGATTTCATCCACTATTACATATTCAACTCCGGTAAATTTTTCCTTGAACTTTGTCGCTGTTATGGCCAGGGAAAATGATTCCGGGGTAGTAATAATTATGTGCGGTGGCTTCTTCAGCATTTTGTTTCTTTCATTCTGGGCAGTGTCCCCGGATCTGACTGCCACCTTTATTTCCGGAATTTTAAGTCCCCCCTGCCTTGCCAGTTCGTATATTTCATTGAGTGGCTCATTCAAATTTTTGTTTATATCATTGGCCAGTGCCTTCAATGGCGATATATAAACACAGTATATTTTATCCTCCAGTTCACCTTTTCTTGC
>JAKADL010000069.1 GCA_021820565.1 Thermoplasmata archaeon | reverse complement strand
ATGTATATGCATGGCCAGAGATCACATTGAAATTAAGAAAATAAAGGGAAAAAATTATGCATATACTACTGTAAACCTCTGGGATAAAATAAATAAAAAGGAAATAAAGGTGAGCAGGTATCTCGGTCGGCTGAATGAGAACAACGAAATAGAAAGGAAGGTAACACTGCCAGAAAAATCCTATCAGTACGGAGATGTGGCATTGCTGGTATCTTTGAATCTGGATTTGATAAACAGGATAGCAGTAACTTACGACAAATACTGGAGGGAGATAGTGACATCAGCAATAATAACCATTGTCGGAAGAATACCAATGGAGTATGTAAAACGTTATTACAGAAAAACCATACTTTACCATTACTGGCCTAAACTCAAACTGGAGCCGAAAAACCTGACATCCATGCTGAGATATCTTGCAGTTAATAAACTTGCCTTTGAAAAACTTGAGGAATTTGATGAAAGCACGTTGATACTGCATGTGGAGCTTATAATCCCGGTCTATGCAGTTAACAGGAAGAATAGATATAGCAGTGAATTTGTTACACTTGACATAGTTTTCGATCCTGTTGAGATGAGAATATTGAATTCAGAACATTTTATCGGATCCGAGTATATGTTCTCAAGATTTCTCGACCGTACCGAGGATGCAACCAGATATGATGGTGTGCTTGTGCTGGAATCAGCCCATTACAGCCAGAACAATATAGCCTCCCTGATAAAGGATGGAAAATATTTCATTATGGATGTGCCTGCTGACTCTGTGGAGACCCTTTTGAAGAAATATGGCCTGGTAGGAGGGGCTTCACTTCGCAGGGGATTTAATTCATTGCTCAACCGGTACTTATACCATGCAAGGGTAGATGATGGCAGGCTTCATTATTACATTATGGATGACATGGCTCACGGCGAAATGGAGTATATTAAACCAGAAAACACGGGGTCACTCATAGTTGTTGTATCCAACATGAACCTCCATGAGAATCTTATCTACCAGGCGATTAATATCAGGCGGTTTATGTATTCTTCCATATCCAGCTCAAAATACAGGCTTGATTCTGACCGGAATCTGCTTCCGGGGAGGCTTGAACTTGACGGATACATACTTCTGAATATAATAACCATGAAACTCTATCTTTCCTTATACAGAAATACAAGTATTCCGGGACCCGGAAGGCACAAACTGGTGGATTCTCTTATGATAGAGCTTTCAACTGTAAATATGTATCTTTTGAAGGGGGAATTATATATGCCGAAAATCAGCAAATCCATAATGGACCATCTAAATGTGGTCGGTGGTGGACTGGAAACCCAGCTCCTGTCAAAAAAATTATTTGAAAATATCGGAAATAATTGAAAAAATATTATTAATTTATTCCTTGCTGTATATTTCTTCCTGTACGAGCATATCGGTAGAACCTGCCTTTTTTATAGATTCAGGATGGTTTTTCCCGTATATGTAGATAACTATTGCAGATATAATGATGAATACAACTGCTGTTATAATTGCATAGTCTACAGGATATGCAGGGGGATAAAAGCTATAAAACATTGCAACTGCCAGTATTATGGTGGCTGCTGCTGGAATTACTGCATGTGTGAGTACCCTGAACTCTTTCAACTTCTTGAAGGTTGCACCAAGCCCGAAGTTGCTCAGTATGTGACCGAGGAACAAGGCAGCTGAGGATGCAGTTACAAGATACAGGAAACCATCCTCCGGGCCTATAAGGATGCCTGCAATCAGCGATACAAAGTATGCAACACCGGCCATCACTATTATTGCAATGTAAGGAGTTTTATGTACAGGATGCACTTTAGAGAACATCGCTGGACCGAGTCCATCCCTGCTCATGGAAAATATCATTCTGGCGCTTGTATTCAGAGGTGCCAGCGACCCTGCAAAAAGACTGTTGATAATAAACACAAAGAGTATTATCGTAAACGGAAGACCGAGATACTTATCTGCCACTATGAGCCCGGGCACACTGGACTTGAAAAACGTCCCCATGTTTGATACGCCCCAGCCAACTGTAAGGGCATAAGAAGTAAGCACAAACACAACCCCGGTAATCAGAAAACTGATCAGAAGTGCTTTTTTGATATTTTTCCTGGGTTGTTTCGCTTCCTCTCCCAGGGTCACTACGGCTGACGATCCTGACATGGAAAATATTGCAAGAACCATTCCGACTGCTACACCGGCAAATCCATCGGCTGGTGTCGGTGTGAATGGAACAAATGTATTTTTTGAACCCAGGGCAACTATGATAACCACCGATACAATGATTAATAGAGCTATTTCTATTGCAGATGCCGCAAAACTATATGCCAGTGAGGGCTTTATACCGAGATATGCAATTACGGTTAATATAACAATAAAGGCGGTCATTATGGGTATCCATGTGTATGTACCTATGTTGATATTCAGGAAGTACGATATTGTTCCCGGAATAAAGACTCCGGAAGTAAACAGAATGGCATTTGTTATTACCATAAAATAGGAAAACCACATCATATATCCTATTATAAGCCCGTACCGTGGCCCTGCTCCTCTGCTATTGAAGGTATAGAAACCACCACTGCCGTTGATCTTTTTTGAAAACTGGTATGGTGTGTTGATCCATATCAGAACTCCGAAAATAGATATTATATATGCCAGTGGCAACGAGCCCTTGGCAAATTCTGCTGCACCTGTCATTGTTGCAGCCACTGCTCCCAGTGGAGAAATCATTGCTATGGATTGTCCGAGGAGCGGATAAAAACCTGCTGCCCCTTTTTTTAAAGTTTTTGATTCGGAAACCTTTTCCATGGTCTCCTGTAATAGTATAAGTTTTTAAATATTGCTTAAATTTACGAATAAATATTAAAGTTTAAACATTTTATTCCTGTACCTGATCATCCGTGAGATACTGCTCACCGGACTTTATTATGTCTGTTATTTCCGATGTCCTGAAACCCGATTTCACGGAGAGGAAATAGAATATCAGGGATACCAGTATTACCAGTATAAAGTCATATGGAAATGGAAAAATATTTATACCACCGAAATTTTTCTCTCCGATATAAGACATTATAACCAGAGCAATTATTAACAATGGCACCCAGTATCCGCCCTTTATATTTTCCCTTGAAAGTACACTGTCAACCCTGTGCAACGCAAGCAGGATCAGGTATACTAAAAATCCCGCAAAGATGATAATTGCTGTATATCCCACTGTTGGCCACCCAGTCCAGTAAACGATCAGGGACGCTCCTACAAAGGAAATCGGGGATAAAATTTTTGCGTATGGCAATCTGAATGGCCTTTTCATTTCTGCTGCTTCACGCCTCAATACCATGAGGGTTGAACCGCCGAGGATATAAGTGAATGCCGCAATACCTGAAACAAGACCGACAACCACATACCAGCTCGGAAGCGGTGCAAGAAATACCAGACCCAGTATCAGGCTGATAATCAGGGAAAAAACCGGAATCCCTGTTTTCTTGCTAACCCTGCCTATCATCTCAGGAAAGTATCCGATTTCTGCCATCCCGTATAGGGATCGTGTCGAGGTCCCTGCAGCAATGTTCAGTGTTCCTGATGGAGATATATATGCATCGGCATACAGCAGATATGTCAGTACCCCCATTATGGAAAGATCGGATGATTTGGCTAGAAAAGCAAAGGGTGCAGCATCTATTCCCTTGGCATAGCTCCCTGCAGATGCAGATGATAGCCCGAGCCATCCACCTGAAGTTTTCAGCAGTGCCGGGTCAACTGAAGATATGAATACTACCTGGAGTAGGATATATACCGCTATGGATGTAAGCATAGCGTATATCAGTGCCCGTGGAATATCCCTTTGTGGGTTTTTTGCCTCCCCGGCAAAGTCAAGTGTATGCCTGAACCCCAGATAGGAGAACACTATCCCGTCAGTGGATATGGCCTCAAAAACAAGGGATATATTGTTATGTGGAAGGAAACCGCCTAAAGAGGAATCGTCGAAATTACCCGCATGGAACAGGAAGAATCCCATGAGTACTATTGTAAGGGTCGGAATGATCAGTTTCCACCATGTTATGGCCTGATTGGTTTTTCCCATCAACTTTACGCCGAAGTAATTGAGAAAATAAAATCCAGTAATCAGTATACCTGCAAGGAGTATACCATAACCTGTTAGCAAGGTTACACTCGTAGATGGATCAAGGGGATTTTTTGCATAGTAAATCAATGCGGGATGTGCTATGTATGATCCTGCATAGGTCAGGACTGCCTCAGCCTCCAGTGCCGGTGATGCTGCCCTTGCTGCAAAATAAGCCCATCCGAAGAATAGGCCTGCTACTCCTCCATGGGAATAATGGCCATATCTTGTAATAAACCCGCTTCTGGGTATCATGGATCCGATTTCAGCATAAACAAGTGTTATAATAAGAACTATAATTCCCCCGATTACCCATGAAAGGATGGCTGCAGGACCGGCAGTACCTGCCGAGGCAGATTCGGCAAAGAGCCATCCGGAACCGATGATAGAACCCAGGCTCAGGAAATATAGATCCCAGGATGTTAATACTTTTTTCAGTTTTTTATCCTGTTTTTCACTTTCACTATATGAATAATGGGTTTCTTTCATCTCCGTCTACTTAATTATATAGTAATAGAATTTAATATTTTCCCTACTTTTCTTGTTATTGTGATTATTTTGATATAAATATTTTGCCTTATCCCCAAGTAATCTAATCCACAAATCACGGAAATTTATGGTTCGACATCAGCATATTCTTGCCTTATGAGATAATTGTGAAAGTATTTATTCAAATTTGCAATATTTCTACTTAAATGGATAAAACAGGGATTATAAGAAGCACATATCTTACGTATTCTGTAATTATCATTATTCTGATAACCTTCATGGTAAGGGCCTCAAATAATATGATGATGACCACAATTTCATTGTTTTCTAAATATGATCTTCATTTCGGGCAGGTTGAGGTTGGCTTGACAGAATCGCTCATGGCGCTTGCCACATTTATAACTACGGGTCTGATCAATTCCCATCTTGGCACAGTGCCCAGGCGGTATCTGTTCATTGGATCAAATATTGGATTTACACTGGTCCTGGGAATCATGCAATTTTCAAACTTCATAACGGTCTGGATCTTTATAGCGGTTGCAGGCCTGGCATTCGGTGCTATAATGCCCAATATAATTACATCAGCAGGATTGATAGAAGATAAAAAGTCCAGGGAAAAGGTTCTCGGCATATATACCCTGGCTCTGAGCGTAAGCCTCATCGCCGGGCCCGCGTTTGAGTCATATATACTGGAATTCGAACCGTTAAGATATATATTCCTGTTCTTTGTGCCATTCGGTATAGTTGCATCCATATTATCGCCCTTCCTGAAATTCCCAGACAGCATATCAGAAATTAAAAAGAAGAAAATAAGAGTGTTCAATGAGCCGGGATTCCGGGTGGCTATATATGCAATTCTCGCGTACAACATTATTTTTGCCCTGATCATAACCTTCGGCGGGATATATGCAAAGAGTGTATTGAAGCTGAGCCTTTCTGATGTCACACTTTTATTTACCGGATTTTTCATTGTTTCATTTTCATCCAGGTTGTTTATCTCATATAGGGCACCTGAGAATCTATGGCATTATCTGGGAACTGCAATAGTCATTACGTTGACGGGAATAATATTCCTATTTTTTGGAGTCAATGATATAGTATACATCATTGCCTATCTACTTCTGGGAATACCCCACGGGGTGACATACCCATTATCAATAGTGTCTATCAGCAGAACATTTGATATGTCCTATAGAAATATGGCAAACAGTTATTTCTTTTCCATAATGATGGCAATCGGTATCATAACCCCCACTGCGGGCGGCATAATCGAAGATTTGATCGGTTTCAGGTTTATGTTCCTTGCTATTTTCCCGATTATAGTATTTCTTTTATTTGCATCCTATAAAAATATGAAGAAGGTGATGGTACCAACAAAAAATAGCATGTAATTCATTTTGGCTCCATGGCTTCTTCTTCTATGGACATTTTTGCTGCGTTCCTGACCTTGTCCGGATGTATCTTGTACTCAATAAGAGTCATAATTCCGGCTATGGGAATCCAGCTGATTCCGATATAAACTGCTAGGTTATCCGGATATTTTTCCGGAGAGATCAGTGTTCCAGCCATGATGATGACCAGAATTAAAATTCCGATTATTGGTATAATCAGATGTTCCATGACCTTCAGCTTGCCGATACGTTTCATCATGAAGGGCAATGATACCGAAGCAACTATATGCTCTGTATATGCAGCGTAGGCATTTATTAAAAGCATCATGAGGCCTCCCTGGACGGGTCCGAAGAGTACACCGAAAATGACAGCTATGACAAAGGACATGCCGAATATTACAAGAGCTGCATTTGAAGGCGTTTTATATTTTTTATGGATCTTTGCTATACTCTTCGGCAAAAATAGAATGCCATCCCTGGCAAAGCTATAAAATATTCTTGAATCGGCATTGCTAACAGAAATGTTGTATCCCATGAAGCTGTTTACGGTAACCAGAATCAATAATATATATATTGCCGGATTCAATTTTCTGAACAGGATTACACCGGGATCATTGCTTCCTGCAAATGATGCCATAGCAGATGGACCCCATCCTATTGTAAATGCATATGATACGATTATTAAAGTTATCCCGGAAAGTATAACAGTGCCTATCAGGGCCTTTTTTATTGTTTTTTGCGGTGTGACGGCTTCCTCACCCATGGCCGTTATTGATACGGTTGTGCCGAAGTAAAGTATCATGGAATAGATCATGGCAAAAAGCAACTGGGATATTCCAGAGACATATTTTGTTCCGAACACAGCCAGTGTATTCAGCCTGCCCGCATTGATAATGATTAATGCAGATCCTATAAGGAGCACAGCCACCTCTATTACGCCACCGGCTATCTGGTAATCAGTGGAAATTTTCATTCCCCTGTGTGTGAAGATGAAGGATATCAATGCGGCGAAGAAGGCCACAGGGAGCCAGAAGATTATTCCTTTATAGGTAGGATCGAGCAGTGTAATGAAGGCCGCCAATCCCAGAAATCCGAAGCTGCCATAACCTATAAGTCCGTAAAATGCCATATTCCATGCCTGGAATGTACCGGCTATTCCACCCAGACCCTTTCCTGCAAAGGTATAGTAAGATCCTGCGGAATTAACATGCTTGGAGAACTGGTATCCTGTATTCATAATGAACAAATATGCAAAAACACCAAGAACCAGTGCCAGTGGAGTTGCACCCAATGCATATTCTACCACTCCCGTCAATAGATATGCAGCATCTGCCGCGACAGAGAGTGTCCCCATGGCCTGCCATACAAGTCTGAATCCGCCCAGGGAATTGCGCTTCAGGTGTTCAGTTTCAATCATGTAAGTTCAATAGTTATTTATATTTAAAATTTTATAGTAATAAATCAGATAATTTAATAGATTTACTTTAAATTCAAATGACCCTTTTCTATACTTGATAAATCAGCCTATTTATGTATTGCCTTACCAGCCATTCATCATTGACCTTGATTGTTATTGAAACAACCACCCTCATCAATGATTCATTGTCTGGAAATGCACCTATCTTCCCTGTCCTTCTCTTCAATTACTTCTTGAATATCCATGTTACGTTGTTTGTATGTATTTTCCTGTGATACTGTTCAGGGAATAATATTATTCTCTCTCTTAAAATGCTGACCGTCCAGGGAAACATAACAGTGCAAAATTGTTGCATACCCGGTTCATAAAATGATTATACTGAAATCCAATGATCCGGGATATGAAAAATTATACTGAACTTCAACCTTTAATTTCATTCTGGTAAATCTGTGAAACATACTCCCCGATAGCAGGCGATGCGGTAAGGCCTGGTGATTCTATACCTATCAGGTTTATGAGACCGGGCATGCCATTTGTAACTTCGTTCCTTATGATAAAATCTTTAAAAGAACCGTTAGCTATTTTCAGTTGCGGTCTTATACCGGCTGAATCTTCGTACACATTGTGGTCGGAAATAGATGGAAGGAAACGCTTAACCGATTCTATAAAATCACTTGAACTTGATTCAACCCGGTAATCTATATTTTCCACGTGATATGCGTTCGGTCCCAGTTTCACAGAACCGGATAAATCTGGCGTAATATGTATTCCGAGCCCATGACCGTATGGAACCGGGTATACCAGCATTTTGACCGGGGGCTTTCCGGATACTCTAAAATAATCACCTTTGATGTAACTGAGGCGGTATCCAAGCTTGTCTATGTCTAAACCCGCCATTTCGGCTATTTTATCAGAATATAGACCGGCACAGTTGATAACTGTGTTACATTTTATGGAAAATCTCTCTCCTGAGCCTATACCTTCAAGGATATATCCACCATTTACCTGCTTTATGCCTGTCACCTCAGTATTCATTGCAACAACTGCTCCATTTCTGGTAATGTCAGCATAGAAACGATTCATAAGGTCGTCCGGTTCGACTATCCCTGTGGAGGGTACATAGATGGCTCTTTCAGCCGAGACTGCTGGCTCTAACCTTTTTATTCCATCACTATCCAGCATTTTTAAACCGGCTATTCCGTTATCATTTCCGTTCCTCATTAATTTTTGGAGCTGCTCAATTTCATCCTCTCCACTCCCTACAATAAGTTTTCCCAACCGTTTGTAGGGTATACTGTACTTCTTGCATATTTCATAAATCATTGAATTGCCCTTGATTGACAGAATGGATTTCAGGGTTCCTTTTGGATAATAAATGCCTGAATGTATAACTCCACTATTATGGTTGCTTGTTTCCATGCCCATCATTTTATTCTTTTCAAAAACATATACAGAATCATTGTTCTTTGAAATTTCAGCAGCAACTGAAAGACCCACTATTCCTGCTCCTATGATAACAATATTG
>JAKADL010000068.1 GCA_021820565.1 Thermoplasmata archaeon | reverse complement strand
AATCTAAAGCTTCTTCATCATTATCTTTTCTATACTATGATCTCTTCCCTTTTCAATAATCAATTCTGCCCGGTATCTTGTTTTAACAATATTCTCCTCATAATTTTTACCATTGATGTCATCCCATATTTTCGAGGCGGTTTCAACGGCTTCTTCCCGGGTAAACTTTGAATATTTCTGGAAATAGGAATTTTTATCCCGGAATGCGGTTTCCATGAGCAGGAAGAATCGTTCTATAAACCATTGTTTGATATAATCTATGTTTGAATCAATAAAGATAGAAAAGTCCAGGAAATCAGAAACGTATATTTGATTGGCAGTTTTTGAATGATCTACCTGGAGTATATTAAGTCCCTCCAGTATCAGTATATCTGGATTGATAATTTCCTGCTTTTCCGGCAGTATATCATATTTAAGATGTGAATATACAGGGATCTCTACACTTGTCTTTCCTGATTTAACATCAACAAGGAAACTTATAAGCTTCTGCATATCGTAACTTTCCGGGAACCCTTTCCTTCCCATGAGATTTTCTTCCTGGAGCCTTGAATTGCTTTTCAGAAAATTATCGGTAGAGACAATATAAATCCTATAATCCGAATTAATTCTTTCCAGCAGTGTCTTCAGCAACCTGGATGTAGTGCTCTTCCCTACGGCAACGCTGCCTGTGACGCCGATAATGAACGGCATCTTCGCCGGATTAATACCGATAAATCTGTTTCTCTCCATATACAGGTTTCTATTGTTGTTTATTGATAACTCGAGCAGTCTCGTTATGGGGAAATAAAAATCCCTGACCTCTGATTCTGTAAGTTTATCGTTCAGTGCAAGAACCTTTCTTACATCATCTGCTGAAAGCTTGATATCAAGATTACCACGCCGCTGTGCCCATTCATCGCGGTTGAACATTAAATAAAGACTGGAACGAATCTTTCCCTGGGAAACAGGCGCTTCATCCATATTCATAGATAGTTACAGAGTATTTAAATTATTTAGCTGCAGTGATATTTTTCAAAAATTCTTTTTAATATCATTTTTGATTTTTGTCAGGAGAGTGTTTAGATCTTTCCAATTATGCACTATAGGAAACGAGAGTGAATGATCAAGCATGAGATTATTCTGGCCTGTGGCAAAACTTCTGGTATCAGTCTGAAATCCTATGCAAATTTTTCCATAGGCATACGCCATTCCCAGTTCAACACATGCGCCTTCATCCGGTACCCTGCCATCCATTATCATCAATAATGCCGAAGCGTCTTTCAATGCTTCAACATCCCGTTCAAAAACTCTTTTGCTGGTTTCCGGCCAGAGCTGAGGGTCTTTTAAAAGCATTTCATCCTCTCCCCCGTCTCTCTGTGGTAGATAGGTGGAAAATCCTCTTTCTTCCAGAAAATTGCTCATGGTTTCGTTGAATTTTAATTCCATTTCGTTGAAAAGAGGGGCAGAGATATAGATATCATACCTTTTCATAAATGTAGATATTTATTAACATTAAAGATTTTTGTACTCAGTGGTATATTGTCCCCAGTATTTCATTTCTGAAAGCCCCTGGGTCTATATCAATGGCTATCCGCTGATGAGATTCTACATTCTCTTTAATAGTAGTTACACCACCGGAATCTACATCTATCTTACCATTAATAAATTTAAAAGCCCCCGGATCAATAATAGAATAGGCTGCGATGGGATCGTGCAGTTCATAGCTTCCGTGCTTTTCCAGCATGAATTCCGTTGCTTTTTCGACAAAATCACCGACACTGCCTTTATCCTTAACGGTTAATATTTGTTTTAATGCCAGTTCAGGTTTCATTGTAAGGTCAAGCGGGATTATAGTTTCTTTCAGGTCCAGATCAAATATAATCCTTGCGGCTTCAGGATCATAAAATATATTGAATTCTGCGTCCCCCATATTGCCTGTGCCCCATTGGGTTTTTTTGAAGGCTCCGCCCATGATTGTTACTTCTGTTATATTTTTTCTTATCTCTGAGTCTAATCTAAGAGCAAGCGCAAGGGATGTCAGGGGGGAAGTGGAAAGGACATGATATTTTCCATGTTTCAGAGCTTCATACATCTTTATTATGCCATTTTCGGTATCCTTTAATGGTGCATCCGGAAATTTATAGCATGCAAGCCCATTTTTGCCATGAAATTCCTCATAAAATTCGGGTTTTACAATAGGAGTGTAAGACCCTGGATATACCGGGCAGTCGAGATCAAGGATATCTGCTATACCCACAGTATTTCTGTATGTATTTTCCAGCGAGGAATTTCCGGACTGGGCAACAATGAATTCCGGTGTTATTCCATTCCTTTTCAGAAGAATCATGGCCATGGCATCATCCACACCGGTGTCCACATTTAAAATTATCTTATTCATATACAGTGATAAGCATTTAATAAAAATATTTTATTATAAGTTCTTAAATATTTCTTTTCCATTAAAATAAGATTTATTATTTACTCTCAGAAGTGGATTTTTTCTGACATATGTTCTGTATAATTACACACATTAGAAAATTCATTGACATGTAAACCTAAATATTATTAATTAGGTTGATAATGCTTTTTAAAAACCGGGTGAAATATACGGAAATATTACCATTCAGGGATTACTTTATGTCCCTATGAAAATATTATATTCTCATGCGGTTTTAAGTTAGTGGAGTATTGATATTGATGAAAAAAATTATAGTTACAGGTTCTAACAGAGGTATAGGGCATTCAATCGCTGAATATCTGGCGAAGAAGCATTACGGGATCATAATGGTTGATTATGATAGCTCTATTAATGAAACCGGATCGCAAATGAATGATTTATATGGAAATGTTGAGGGCATACAGTGCGATGTTTCAAGCTATGAAAAGTGTGAAAAAGCATTTTCTAACGTTGACCGGAGCGAGGTATACGGAATAGTAAACAATGCAGGAATTAACAGGGATGTCATGTTCAAAAATATGACATATGAACAGTGGGATGCTGTTATAAAAACAGATCTTTACAGTATGTTCAATGTTACAAAACAATTTATTAATTCCATGATTGAAAATAATTCCGGAAGAATAGTTAACATATCATCGGCCAGCTGGAATGGCAATATAGGACAGGCAAACTATTCTGCAGCAAAGGCAGGAGCGATAGGCTTCACCAGAACACTGGCCAGGGAACTGGGTAAATACGGGATAACATCAAATGCTATTGTCCCTGGCTTCATAAAGACGCCCATGACAGATAGTATGCCCGACAAAATCAAGGAAAAATTTATAGAAAAGATACCATTAAAACGTATAGGAACCCCTGAAGACGTTGCCAATGCAGTTGAATTCCTGATGAAGGGGGAGAGCGGTTACATTAATGGAATTCTGCTTGATGTAGGAGGAGGAATGATACTTTGAAAACTATGCTGGATGTTATTGCGGGCCAAAAAGGAAAGCTTCCATTCATACATTATTTTGGTTCTGATATTTCATATGGTGATTTTGAAGAATATACCAATGCTGTTGCTGCACAGATTTCAGCTTACTGCGATCCCGGTGATACTCTTGCAATAATATCAGAGAATATCCCCCAGTTTCCCATGGTCCAGTATGCAGCATGGAAAAATTCATGCATATTTATCCCACTCAGCCCTATCGATTCAGAGGCCGAAATTATTGCAAAACTGGAATTTACTGGAACACACTTGGTTATAATCAGCAGTGAATTCAGGGAAAAATTCTCACAAATAAAATCATTAAAGGGCATGCACATCCTGTATACATCTCCTGAAACCTTCGGAAATATACCTCTGGAATTAAAAAATAAATTCATACACGGAGAGCAGTTAGAAGAACTGATTATCAGGAAAAAAACTGTTTTTAACGCATATCTTCCGGATCTGAATGACACTGCAATGCTGGTTTTCACATCGGGAACAAGTGGAAGGCAGAAGGCTGCCGTAATCAGGCATAAAAACATATACGCAGCTTCATATATTTACCGTGAATGGTATGGGGTATCCGGGAAAGATAAGAATCTGTGTATTGCTCCGTTTTTCCATATAACCGGGCTCATATTCGGGATATCACTCACGGTAATTTCAGGGTCATCCATGGTATTGACTTACAGATTCGATGCGATGAATACCCTTGAAACCGTAGAATCAGAGAGGACTACTGTAACCATGTTCGTGGCAACAGCGTACAGGGCAATGTTAAATTCGTGGTCGGGCATAGATAATATAAAAAATAGGATTTCTTCCATGAGGCTGTGGTCAGCAGGTGGAATGCCCATGCCGGTTAAAACCCAGTATGACTGGAAAGCCATGGCCGGAAAATGGATACATATGGCATATGGCCTGACTGAAAGCACGTCGCCGGTAACATTATGGGAATACCCCTATTCAGGGGAATTGCTGACCTACAAAGGTGTCCTTACGGCCGGGCAGCCGGTTTATTACACTAAATTATTCCGTGGTAGGGATGGAGAATTAATGGTATCCGGTCCACAGATTGTGGATTCATATTACAATAATCCTGAGGACACAGCAAAATCATTCGTCAAAAAAGGATTGAAAACAGGAGATGTATGTTACATTGATAAGGATGGGTATGTGTTTATCATTGACAGGAAGAAAGATCTCATAGACGTCTCAGGATATAAGGTTGTACCTGCCGAAGTTGAGGGAATTATAAGGAAAAACCCCTATGTGGAAGATGCGGTAGTTATCGGGGAGCCCGATGAGTATAAAGGTGAGGTTCCTGCTGCATACGTTAAACTCAATGGAGAAGTAACCTCATATGAAAATATAAAGGAGAATATCCTTGAAACATGCAGAAAGGAACTCGCCAGATACAAGGTTCCGACAAGAGTTATATTCGTCCGGGAAATGCCACTGAATGCATCCGGAAAAATCAAAAGGTCCGGAATAAAATCAATGGAGGTTGTTTATCAATGATAAGAGGTTTTGCAGAGGCAGTTTATAAGAATTACGATGGAAGTGTTTATGATTTAATGACAGAAGCTCTTGAAAAAGCCCTTGAAATGGCCAGTCTTGAACGGAAAGATATTGATGGGTTCATGACAACATTCCTGCCAGGCGTATTTGATGGAAATATATACATGCACTTTTTCCCTGACCAGCTCTGTGGATATTTAGGCATTACCCCTAAATACATTGACTCACTGGAATATGGGGGTCCATCCGTGCTGTCAGCATTATGGAGGGCTGAAAGGCTGATAAAGGAGGGGTTAGCAGAAAATATACTTCTGCTCTTCGGGGGAAAGGGATCAGATGTAAGGAAGAGAAAGCAGACGGTGGATTCATTTGAAAAACTCTATCCTGAGGTAACGAACACACCATACAGGCATTTAATAAATCTTTACAATAACATGAATCCCGTTTCAGATTATGCTCTGGCGGCGGAAAGGCATAAAAAAATTTATGGTTCAACAGATTCCCAGAGGGCGGAACTGATTGTAAAGCAGAGAAAAAATGCAAATAGATCAGGGTATTCAATGTTTACTGGAGACCTATCGGTGGATGATGTACTTAAATCCTCAATAATATCATCTCCATTGCATTTACTGGAAATCGTGTATCCTGTGGATGGTTTCCATGCTTTTATAGTATCCGGAAAAGCTGGAAAACTCAGGGGAATAAAAATACTGAACTATGGCGAGGCCCACCAGAGCCTTCTACCTCCAGAAGTGGATGATATAACTATCACACCTGCAATTGAAAGCTCTAAAAATTTCAGGAATGAAATATCTAAATGTGATTTTTACGAGCTTTATGATTCGTTCAGCATTACTGTAATGCTCCAGCTGGAAAATACTGGCATAGTGCCGGCTGGGCAGTCCGGCAAATTCATTGAAAAAAACTCAATATCCGTGGATGGTGACCTGCCACTGAATACAGGCGGTGGCAGCATTAACCGGGGGCAGCCCGCATATATGAGCGGCAGCGTTCTCCTGTATGAGGCACTTCTGCAGATGAATGAGATGGCTTCTGGGAATCAGGTAAAAAGCCCTGGAAAGGTATTCATAAATGGAATAGGGGGATGGTCCAGAAACCATTCAGTTTCATTAATTCTGGGTGATTAAATGAAAATCGATGAGATATATAATGAATATGATAAAATGTTCGTCAGCAATAAGATGCCGTTCATAAAGTGCAAAACGTGTGGCAGGAATTATTATTACCCCCGGACTGTATGCCCATTTTGCGGGGGCAGCAACATAGAAATAGTTAGCGCATCGGGCACCGGAGAAATTTATTCCTGTACAGAATTCAACCATGGCTTTTATGGCATAATAAAGTTCCAGGAAGGGTTCGGAGCATATATGGATATTGATGGAAATAGTGTTTCAACAGGTAGAAAAATTCGCATTAAATTCAAAGAAATTAAAGGAAAAGTACTTCCATATGCTTCGGTTGACTGATGATTAAGGTATATCAATAATAGCAATGCCAGTGTTCACTGGTATCTATCAATTATATTTTCTATGCATTTTATTACAATTTCAAAATCACCCATATTCTCTTTTATGAATGTATATGCCAGTTTATCATCTATCTTACCATATCTGTGGACAACGACATTCCTGAAACCTTTCATGTTTTTCATCAAATTTCTAACACTTATACTTATAATGCTTTTAGCCTCTAAATTATCTATCATGGAAGAATCGTCCTCAGGTATTCCTAACTCTAAATCTGCATTAATTATATAGAAAATGTCAATTAAATTTTCAATTGCATACTCAATCCTTTTGTATATTCCATCCTTAACAATGCCTAGATTTTGAAATTCATCAAAAGAAGCGGGAAAGTTATCGTTTATCAACTCTAAACTTTCCAGGATTTCTTTTATTTTATTTTTTATTATGTCTTCTCTCATTGTATCTTCTCCATGTTTATATAATCATAATATCCACGTTTATAGTCCTCATAGTCCTGTATAGTACTTCTAAAAATATCATAAATCTCTTTATCTTTATAGTAGAGTATTCTACCTTTCAAAACGCTGGCTCTGATATACAGAGGGAGATCCTGGAATATATGAATGTCAAAAATATCATTTACCCGGCCTAGTATATTCAATCTAAATTCACTTCTTTCCTTCTGGGTTCCATCATAATAAATGCATAGATCTATATCTGAACCATTGTGGAATGTGTTATTGGCAAACGAACCATAATTGATTATAAATTTTATTTTATTTTGTTTATCCAATTTTTTTATAAGATTAACAGTATCGTTTATCAGGCCGTTATACATCAAAAACAAATCATAAACAATATTAATAACTTTCTCTTTTTATGTTCACTTATAGGTTGAAAGAAAATGAATTCTGGGTTATTGCAAAATAAGAAATTTCCATAAAGGTATTACGTTTATATTTCCATATTTTTCTTCATCATATGTCACTAAAAGTGGGCTTTCTACTTTATCTCTATATTTGCTCATAAACAATTTAATTTGCTTTTCTGTTTTATTTGTTTTCTTGACCTCAATGGGGGAGATTTTATCATTATTAACCAAAATAAAATCTACCTCATAACTATTTTTATAAAAATAATCCGTTTTAATTTTCATTAAAACCAGATTTTCCATAACATACGGTAATAATTCATGGAATTTATCAGATAATGCAAAAGCAATATTGGGAGTCACAGGATAGCACTTTTTTAATTTTCGTAGACTTATGTAATCATTTGCCCGATAATTGTAAATTATTTTTATCAGCAATCCAAATTCTAGGTATTCAACGTAATTTGATATTGTTCTCTGATCCTTACCCAGATTTTCCGATATTGCTTTAAAATTTAATGTTAGTCCCGGTTTATTTGCAATAAGTTTCATTAATGCCCTCACAAGATTTACATCATTAATTTTGAATTCATTTTCGATATCTCTGTATATTATTCTGTCTATTACAGATTCCTTTATGTATGTTCTTGCATAATCCTCATCATTATTCTTTGCAAGTTCGGGAAAAGTTCCGTACTTCATGTATTTTTCCAGCATCGGAATTACCTTTCTCTTATACATATCCGGATTCTTACGTATTTTTGCCGTATCATAATTATTCATTTCAAGAAATTCATTGAAACTCAAAGGTTCTATATATATAGATATAACTCTACCTGCAAGGCTTTCATTTGATTTTCTTCTCAATGATATAGAAGCGGACCCTGATAATATAAATTTTATATGCGGATACAGGTCGTAATAGATCTTTATTTGATTTTCCCAGTCCTGCACTTTCTGTATCTCATCAAAAAATATATAGATATTTTCTTCGATATTATCGAAAGTGTTGTTCAGCACCATTTCCTGATAACCATTCAATACATCTTTTAGACCATAAGTATAATCATCAAATGAGAAGTATAGCACATATCTGCTTTTATGAACTTCTAGCAATTCTGAGATTATCTGGTACATTATAGTAGTCTTTCCCATTCTTCTCAGTCCGTATAATACAATTATTAATTTTTTGTCCATATATTTTAGAATGTTGCTGTATGCATGTCTTTTATAGTCCTCCACTAGCTCGGGCCTTATCCTGCCGCTAGTCCATCATGTATTGAATTTTTCGAGTTCAGCTAACTCCATCTTTCCATATTACTATCTTTCATAAAATAATTACTTTGTAATGTCATTAAATCTTAGATATTATAACATTGTAACGTAATTAAATATAAAAATAATTTTATCGTATATCTGTAATTCAAGTTATAAACTCCAGTATAAATCTTTAAGAGTAAATGTTTTTATTGTAAAGAAAAACCTTTGAAAAATATGCTTTTAATCAATTAAAATGAACACGTCTTTTTGATAATTAGGTCTCAGTGTTATTATAATATATTTTCATTAGGAACAACTATTGAAAGTTATTAATTGATCGTTTAACATATAGTGTATAATTCAGATAACTATTTCTACAATTAATATATTATGTTATTAACTATGAAGGCAAATGAGGCATTAAACCTATTAAGAATTTCAAGAAAGACACTACACGTAT
>JAKADL010000067.1 GCA_021820565.1 Thermoplasmata archaeon | reverse complement strand
AATAAACAAGGTTATAGCTAAAATTCTCGGCGATATGGCAAAACCAGATGGATTGAAATCTATAGACCCGGAGCATGTTGAGGAGTTTTTAAACGATCTGGAAATTAAAAAAATTCCCGGTATCGGATCTGTCCTGTCGTCACGATTGAATGATGCTGGAATATACCATATCAAAGATATACTAAAGGCCGATGCGGATAGGATGTTAGGGATTCTGGGAAATGCAAAATATACTTATCTTCTGGATATCGCAGAAAACAGGTACAGCAAACCCGTAGAAGAGCGTATAAGAAAGAATTATGGACGGTATATGACACTACACGAAAATACCAGAAATCCTGATATTATAATTCCGGTGCTTAAAAAGGCCGTGGATTCAGCATATGAAAAGGCACCGGGGATACCAGGGGAAATTTCCGTGATGGGCATTATGGAGGACCTTGACATAATTTCCCGGTCCTATTCAGCCGGTAGAATTACAAAGGAAAACGCTTACAAAATCTCTATTAATCTTGTAAATAAAATACTGGAAGAGGATAGCAGAAATTTCAGGCGTGTTGGGATCAGGCTCGGCAGAATAAGCAATAACGAAAGCCTTGATGATTTTTTCGGTGTGTAAATGCAGATTCACTGGAATTCAGGCAGATACATCAATATATACGAAATTGAAACAGACCCAAAAAACCGTGACGGTTTAATGAAGGAATTGCGTAAAAATGATCCGAACATTTACGATCTGAGGATAGAATCACATAGAATTGAGCTCTCCTATTTTTACCATTTAAATAGAAAAACCTTTGAAAGGCTGGGAAGAAACTTTTTCACTTCCAGAATCGATTTTCTGCAGGGTGCAGTATCATTTAATTTTGCTCAATATCTGATTAATGAGGAACGTTACTGGGAGGCTCATGAAGTACTGGAAAATCAGTGGCAAGCATCAAAAGGCATTGCAAAGACCACATATCAGTATATAATACTTTTATGCGTTGCCGAAGTACACATGCAGCGCGGGCACAGTGGAATATACCAGAATGTCATCGAGCGAGCAAATAGGATGGAAATTCTTAGCACAATTGATAGTATAGACCTTGCGTCAATAAAATTGGAAAAATCACGGAACCCATATACCCCATTAAATAAGCTCATACAACGTTTTCAAGACCACGGTATATAAATTGAGCTATTGATTTCCTGCCCCCGTTACTGTCGATGGCTTCTGGCTTTTAAGGTTAAATTTTGTAATTGTTATAAAAATAAATTAAATTTTATATTATTTTTTTACATTGATGCGGAATAGAGAGCTTTCATGATAATTTCTAAATCCTCATCCTATATAATTATTACCCGTTCTACAATTTTCTAAGTATCTCTAAATAATCTGCAAGGTCTTCGTAGTCACGAATCAGATGTAGTATATCTATTCCCATGGCTTCCATCATTGTGAGAGCCAGTGATAAATTTTCCTCATTTTCTTCCGATAATTTCTGAGTATTCAACTTATCATATATCTCATTAAAATTCTTTTCTGCCTGCTCTCTGAACTCATCGAGTTTTGCTGTAATGTCTTCTTCCCTTTTCTTCATTTCCTCTGTACTATCCATCGGTCAAAATTATGAGAAAATATAAAGTCTTTTGCCTGTTCAATAACAGTATTTTGAATTAATCTGCATCCGGCTTTAACGCTTTTTGTCTATTTAGATTTTTTGAGTGTCTGAATTTTAACCTAAAAACGGGAAGCCCCATGTGTTAGCTTGGGGAGAATGCCACAATTCAGAATTCAAATTGTTGAGAAATAACCCCACTTCATAAAATTTACATGCCTCATAACTGGGTTATCTGCAATTTCTCTGGAAACATTTAAAATACATCGTTATCCTCCATTACTCCTGTTCAATGTTATCATCAAACTTTTCCGACTGTCTACTCATAAGCTGAAATCCTTAAAAAATATAAAGTTTTTATTACCTGACATCAAACTTTGATATAGTAATAACACAGGAAGATAATATATCTGCATGGCAGAGGCTATGGGGCAAGAGAATAGAATCAACAGGCATAGGGGGAATAATTCAGGCACTTAAGCATAAGGCCTCAACCCTTATAGCACTGAATAGATTCATACCAACAACAAAGGAATGCTCTAACTGCCATAATAGATATGATATCAGGTTAGATGAGAGAACATACAGATGCACTAACTGTGGATTGACAATAGACAGAGATTATAATTCCTCACTGAATGATATGTACTATGGTATTAAAAAAATAAATGAAAAATATAAAATAAATATACCTGTGGAGATGAATATAAGTTCGTATGTTAAGGCAAGTACAGTCCATGAAACAGGAAGTCTCAATGTTTTAACATGAGGCAGCTCATTCCAGTACTGCACCCCTGGAAGACGAAGTAACCAGCTTTGCATATTGATTGAGCAATCCCGTTTTATATCTTATTTCAGGTTTTTTCCAGTCCTTAAGCCTTCTGTTTATTTCCTTTTCGTCCACAAGAAGGTTAATTTTCCTGTTGGGACCATCTATTTCTATGATATCTCCGTCATGGACAATAGCTATTACACCCCCGTCCATGGCCTCAGGTGCAACATGCCCTATCATTATACCTCTGGTAGCTCCGGAGAATCTTCCATCAGTTATCAACGCCACGCTGTCTCCCAGGCCCTCGCCTATTAGCTCAGAGGTAACCGAAAGCATCTCCCTCATCCCCGGACCTCCTTTGGGTCCCTCATAACGGATAACAACGGTATCCCCTGGATTTATTTTCTTGTCCTTTATGCCTTTGAAAGTTTCTTCCTCAGAATCGAATACCTTTGCCGGCCCCTTGTGATACTTTACCTTCGATGCTGAACTCTTAAATACACTTCCCTCAGTAGCCAGGTTTCCTTTCAGAATATTGATACCCCCATCCTGATTATACGGTTTATCAAAATCGGAAATTATATCTCCCTTTGTGTATATTTTTATATCTTTCAGATTTTCCTTCATGGTTTTCCCGGTAACGGTCATCTGATCTCCGTCTAGAAGCCCGTGATCAAGCAAAACCTTCATCAATACCGGTACACCGCCCACTTTGTCCAGATCTGCCATTACATACTGGCCAGATGGTTTCATGTTAACTATTTCAGGAACTTTCCTGGAAATCCTCTCAAAATCATCAAGTGACAGTTTTAATCTAGCTTCGTGCGCGATTGCCAGCAGATGAAGAACAGCATTAGTGGATCCACCGGATGCCATCAACACAGTTATTGCATTGTAAAAAGACTCCTCCGTCAGTATATCTCTAGGTTTTAGTCCTGTTTCAAGAAGATTCATTACTGCCTCTCCTGTCCGGTATGCATATTCCTGCTTTGCTCCATCAACTGCAGGAGGTGAAGCACTGCCTGGAAGGGCGAGACCGAGCACTTCCGTCATCATGGCCATTGTATTTGCGGTGTAGAGGCCACCGCAGGAACCCGCCGTGGGAATGGCATTATCCTCCATCAGTTTAAAATCCTGTTCGGTCATTTTGCCATTCATATATGCTCCTACGGCTTCGAACAAATCACCCACTGCTATTTCCTTTCCCTTATAATAACCAGGCAATGTGGTACCTGAATACATAACTATGGATGGTATATTCATTCTTGCCATGGCCATCATCATTCCCGGTGATGTTTTATCGCATCCTGACAGGGCAGCAAAACCGTCATAGCCATGTGCGTTTACTGTTAACTCTACGGTATTCGCTATTAATTCTCTACTTACAAGAGAATATTTCATTCCCTGTGTGCCCATTGCGATTCCGTCTATGACAACCGGTGTAGTAAAAACACGGGGTGTTCCATTCTTGCTCCTTATTCCCTCCTTGGTATGATTGGCAAGGGACAAAACATGGATATTGCATGGCCCTGCTTCATTCCATGCAGCTGCGACCCCAACCATATAATTCTTTAAATCATTATCATTTAAACCCATGGCTTTCATATAGGCACGGTTTGGTGACCTCTCCGGGCCTGCATATGTTGTGTCTGATCGTTTCATTTTGAAATTAAAGACATGATAATATATAACATTTTTTAAAGCCAGATATCTTCTCGAAATATATAGCACAAAAGCTAAATAGTATAAATCCATAGCCAATATTACCTGCTATAATTGGTGGAATTAAAAAGATATGTGTGAAACACACTAGCATTGATTCATGATTAATTGTTGCAGGAAAAAGGTGACAAATTTGAAGAGTATGAACAGGTTTATCTAACATCTGTGGCGAATTTTTTGGAAATAGTTTTTGGAATAGCATGTCAGTGAGTTTTAAGTTTTATGAGGGTGTTTTAAATGAAAGGTTCTGAATTACTTGTTAAATCTATGAAAAGAGAAGGTGTGAAGGATCTCTTCGGTATACCCGGGCTTTACAATATGCCCTTATATGATTCATTCATTGAGGATGTAGAATCCGGGGAACTCAGGCATATACTGATGAGACATGAACAGGGAGCTGCACATGCAGCGGATGGTTATGCGAGGGCTACAGGAAGACCAGGTGTTCTTACAGCAACAGCCGGTCCAGGTGTTACAAATATAGTAACCGGATTGATTACCGCATATCAGGATTCTTCACCTGTTGTAGCCATAACAGGTGCCGTCAATAGGAATGCCATGGGCAAACTTTCTTTCCAGGAATCCGACACACTGGGTGTATCGTTCCCGGTTACTAAATATGCTGTTGAGGTGAAGACCATAGAGGAAATACCTCTATGGGTTAAGAATGCATTTTATATAGCTTCAACGGGAAGGCCAGGCCCGGTAGTAGTGGACATACCGAGGGATGTTCAGATGGAGGATATAGAAAATGTGCATTATCCCGAAGAGGCAAAGGTCCACTATAAACCATTTAAAACTGTTGTAAACAGGGACCTCGTAAATCAGATGGCCCTCAATCTGATGAAAGCCGAGAAACCCGTCATACTGGTTGGCACTGGCGTTGCCTGGGCTAATGCCACGGATGAGGTACTTAAACTGTCAGAATTTCTGGGATGCCCTATTGTATCAACCCTTCCCGGGAAATCAGCCATACCGGCTGATTATCCGCTTTATGTCGGGGCAATGGGCTACTATGGCAGGGCCGAGGCAAGCATGGCTGCACTGGAATCAGATCTACTGCTTGCCGTGGGTGCCAGATTCAGTGACAGAACTTTCACATCCTATGATGAAATGAAAGATACAAAGAAAATATTCATGTCGATAAATCTCGACCCCACAGATTTCTCAAAGGGAATAAAACCGGATGTCTCCATGGCTGGAAATGCCAAAGTCCTTCTGGGCGAGCTATTGAATACACTTTCAGTTATGGGCAGAAAAAAGGCTAATTATGCATGGAACCGGAGAATAAATGAGTTAAAGGATTATTATTCCCAGTTTTCACATCCATCTGATGATGGGCATATGAGGCCGTGGCATATACTGAAAGCCCTGAGAGAAGTGCTCCCCCGTGATGCAATAATGACTACCGGCGTGGGCCAGCACCAGATGTGGGCTGAAACTTACTGGGAAAACCTTGAGCCGAGGTCTTTCTTCTCATCTACAGGCATGGGAACCATGGGATTCGGGCTGCCAGCCGCAATGGGTGCCAAAGTCGGAAGACCTGATAAAATTGTGGTAGATTATGACGGTGACGGATCATTCATGATGACAGGAAACAATCTCGCAACTGCGGTCGATGAGAATATACCCATAATAGCAGTTGTGAATGATAATAGAACGCTTGGTCTGGTAAGGCAGGTTCAGGACATGTTCCAGAATAAAAGAATAGTAGGTGTTGATTATGGAAATTCCCCGAATATCCTGAAATATGCGGAATCCTTCGGGGCAGATGCCTTTGAAGCCCATGACTACTCAGATATAATGGAATATATGAGAACTGCCATAAAGGAAAATGTGCCGTCAGTGATAAGAGTCCCTGTGGACAAGGAGGAGCTCGCACTTCCCACACTTCCACCGGGAGGAAAATTAAGGGAGATGATAGTAAGTGACCCAAGAAAAAACAATAAAAATTGAAGCCTATTACAGGGACCCGGGTCTTCTGGAAAGAATCGCAGCAACTTTCAGGAGATTCTGGCTGGATATAAAATGGATGAACATGAAGGTAGAGGAAGATGGAAAATGCACCGTCTATATGTCAATATACGATGGAAGCGGCCTGGGTAACCTGGATCTATCTGTAATAACTCTCAGCAAAATGGTAGATATCGATTTTGTTGAAGAGCTTGAAGGAGCCAGCTACAAAGAATTTGAAATTAAATACAATAAAATGAAGAAATATGAATGGGGTGTTATAAGTGAGTAAGATATTAGGAAAGGTTTATACTGATAAGGATGCTGATTTGAAATATGTTAAGGATAAGAAGATCGCTGTTTTAGGTTATGGAAGCCAGGGCAGGGCATGGGTTCTCAATTTACTTGATTCCGGGCTCAATGTGCAACTCGGGCTCGAAAGAGAGGGAAATTCCTGGAAAAAAGCATTGGACGATGGAGTAAAACCGGTTAAAACTGAGGAGGCATTGAAGGATGCGGATATAGTTATATTCCTGGTTCCTGATATGGTTCAGAGAAAGATATACAATGAAAAGGTCAAGCCTGTTCTGAAAGAAGGAATGGATCTGGTATTTGCCCATGGATTCAATATACATTATAAGCTGATCCAGCCACCTGAATATGTTGACGTGTATATGGCTGCGCCAAAGGCTCCGGGGCCCTCTGTCAGGGAATTTTTTGTCAAGGGTGGAGGCGTTCCTGTTCTTGTTGGTGTACACCAGGATCATTCTGGCCAGGCATTGAATAAGTCCCTGGCAATAGCAAAGGCACTGGGTGCAACAAAAGCCGGTGTGCTGGAAACATCTTTCAAGGAAGAAACGGAAACAGATCTTATGGGCGAGCAACTGGATCTGGTGGGCGGATTGACAGCAATGCTCAGAGCTGCTTTCCAGACAATAGTTGAATTGGGTTACAGACCTGAAATGGCTTATTTTGAAGCCATCAACGAAATGAAGCTCATAACCGATCAGATTTACGAAAATGGGATATCGGGCATGATGCGGGCTGTATCAGATACTGCGAAGTATGGCGGGTTGACAGTTGGCCCCTACGTGATCAATGAAGATGTAAAAAAGAGAATGAAAGAAAAGGCCCAGAGAATCCAGAGCGGGAAATTCGCAGACGAATGGATCGAGGAGTATGATGAGGGGTCCAAGAAGCTCAAATCACTTATGGATGATCTTGACAACTCTCTCGAGGAGCAGGTAGGCAGAGAACTCAGAGAAATAGTTCTCAGGGGACAGCCGAAGAAATAGATTTACTTTTTAAATAATAATTTTTTATATAATAAAGAGCAATAATAGGATTGCCATACCTATGATTATTGCAGTGAATAAAAACAGTTCAGTTTTTCTGGAATAATATTTATTATTATCAAGGTCCTTCTCATTTGTAATATATTCAATATATCCATATGCAATAGTTATCATTCCGACTACAATCATTACTTCCCCCGCTATCAGGGAATCACTGAAGGAGGACGTAACTTTTCCCTCGAGAGCGTGGAGAAATATAACAAACTTAGCGATCACAAACCCGAATCCCATTAGCGATATGCCTGTTCTCATCCAAGCAAGAAACGTTCTCTTATTTGCAAAGTGGTCTGTATTGGAAGACATTTTAATTCAATATCACATTACAATATAATACTTATTATAAATTTTTGAGGGAATCCTGTTCAGAGTTATCCCTGGGAAAAAGAGTATCACCCAGTCCACTTTCATTTAAATAGTCAAAAATGTTATAATATAACTTTCTTTTTTTACCGACCATCGTGAACGTTTTAAAATTGAAGCACAGATGGCATTTTTCCACCTGCGATTCAAGGAAATAACAATCCCCCGATCGGTTAAAAACGCACTTTTCCTCTATGCCTCCATCAACCATAAATTGCAATATCTGTATTATATTAAACAGTTTCTAAAAGAAAATGCGTTTTCCTGAATATGAAAGTTTGGTTCTGCCGAACTCGTCCATACCTTTAAGCTGGCCAAGGGTAAAAACTGGTCCATCACGGCACACCTGGTAGCCATTAATGGAGCATGAATCACAGATACCGATCCCGCACTTCATAGACCTCTCCAGTGAGAACTGGCAATTTACTCCCTTATTTTTTACATAATCGAATACGGATTTCAGCATAATTTCTGGGCCGCAAACATAGATCATCTCGAAATCATCAATGTTCATCTTCTTCAATGCCTCTGTGGCAAACCCTTTTTCCCCTGCTGATCCATCATCTGTGACAATTTTTAAAGTTCTGGGATTGAATTTGGATGATAGAATAATATCTCCAGATGATTTTCCAGATATGATGCCTGTTGTATCAGAATCTAATAGAGGTATAAGGGGAGCTATTCCGCTGCCTGCACCTATAACGAGTTTTTTTCCTTTAACTATATTAAAGCCATTTCCGTATGGTCCTTCATAAAAAATTTTCTCTCCGGGTTTCAGATTTGCAAGTTTTGCCGACGCTTCACCATAAATCTTTACTGTTATGCTTTTCGGATTTCTAACCGATGAAAATGAAAGAGGAATTTGATTTACACCAGGGACCCATGCCATTATAAACTGACCTGGAATAATATTAATGTCATCATTGAATATCAGTGTATTCACATTTTCTGCTTCCTTTATATTCTCTGAAACAACGAAGTATCTCATCTTATTGCCACCCCCACAAGTTCCTTGATGCTTCTAAGAGAATTTGTTTCCATGTATCTTGACAAGTCATTTGATAGTTCCCTGAATATAGAAATTCCCCGGGTAGATATGGCTGAACCTATCTGAACAGCCGATGCTCCTGCCATAATATACTCAAGTGCATCTTCCAGTGTATTTATTCCACCAACACCTATTACAGTTTTCCCTGTTTCCTTTTTCACTTCATAAACATATCTTATTCCAACAGGTTTTATGGATTTACCACTGAGA
>JAKADL010000066.1 GCA_021820565.1 Thermoplasmata archaeon | reverse complement strand
GATACCTTGACTCGCATGGCTTAGTCGGAACTTGATAGCAGTGGCCGCCGGCAGGATCAACCGGAGTTAATCCTACCTCCACTCTTATTAATAAGAAATTAGCGGCTTTACCTTACATATCGGAACTCATCATACGATGAGAACTTCATCTGTCCCAATCCTGGAATATAGATTTCACAAAAGCACATTGTGCATATCCATCTATTTGCTGTAGATTGGTTTTTGTTGACTACTCTTAATTACTTAGGGATATTTAAGTATTTTCAATTCTAGAACTTATATATTAGTTGAAATAATAATTGCAATATATATATTATTGAACTTATAAGTACATAGTAGTTTACTTTTTCCTTTCATATTACGGTATTTTCAAATTAAATCTGGACTAAAATATATTTCAATTCCTATTCTTTTAAGGTCATTCAGGAATTCAGGATAGCTTTTATTTATGCTCTCACACTTCCCGAATTCTGTGCCGGATCCTGAAATAATCCCAGCTATTACTGCGCTCATAATCATTCTGTGGTCACTGTACTCAATATAATCTGGAAATTTAAGTTCGCCTTTCTTAATTTCTATAAATGAATCAGTCACAGTTACTGCCGCACCGAAACTTTTGCACATACCGACGATGCCGCTGAACCGGTCAGATTCCTTCACCTTCAATCTACTGTAATTACGAATTTCAACACCCTCAGGTGAAAATATACCTATTACCGACATTACCGGTGCAAGATCAGGAGACTCGGCTGCATCCACTATAATCTTCTTGATAACATCTGCCTTTTTTACTTCAATTTCGTCCTTGCCTATTTTTATGCATCCTGTGGCTTCATTTATCAGGTCAATAACTATCCTGTCAGGCTGAACCGACAGGTAATTGAGATTTTTAATTTTGATATTGCCTGTAAATATCCCGAGGACAATAAAATACGAGGCTGATGAATAATCACCCTCTACATTAACGGTTATTTCCTTCGGTGTTTGCTGTAAAATACTGTATCTTCCATTTTCCTCTTGTATACTTACCCCGAAATTTTCAAGGCAGTTCTCCGTTATTTTTAGATAATTTGTGGATACCGCATTATTCACGGTGAACGCCCCTTTGCCAATAATTGAATAATAAAATAGCATTGCACTCACATACTGTGAACTTATACTTCCGTCAATTTGCACTGCCCTGTTACTGGATCCCTTTGCATTTACAGCGTAAAAGCCATCTTTTTTCCTGGTAAACAGTGACCCCGCCTGTGACAGTGCATCTACGAGAATATTGACCGGTCTTCCTGCCAGCGATTCCTCACCGTGTATATCGGTGTTGCAGCCCCTGGCACATAAAAGCCCTATTGTTAGCCTGTAAGATGTGCCTGATTCCCCAACATATATCCTGTCAGGGCATCTGAAATCCGGTATTATATGCATGTTCTTTCTGTTATATTCTATTTTAGCGTTGCATTTCTCTGCAATCTTGATTGATATAATTTCATCATCAGAAAATGAAATGTTATTGAGGTTAACCGGTATGTTCGAGAATGCAGAATACAGAACATAACGCTGGGTAAAACTCTTCGAAGATGGCGCAAAAATTGTTCCTGCAATATTTCCTCTCTTTATTTTTACATTCATGTTCCTGTTATATGAATGCCTTCATTATTAAATCTACTTTTTATAACTTCTCTCCCATCCGATATGAGTGAGTTGAAGGCAGTTTCCATATCCTCCTTAGATTTGTATATGGCAAAAATAGCAGGGCCTTTTCCACTCCTGCCTGCAAAAATAGCGCCTGTGCCCAGAAGTTCCTTGATTGTTACATTATCTGATCCATCATCGAATATACACCCATTGAGCATCATGGTTTCATATATCATACCCTTACTGAGCATATGTTCGAGACCGTTATAAAAATTTATATATGAAGAAAAATCCCTATCCTTTAAATTTATACTTTCAATTCTTTCGCTTCCTGTACATATAAGCACATAATCCTCCCTCATCTTTTCCCTGGTGATCAGTCTGAAATTTCTGTTGTCGGTCAAACAGTATCCTCCGTAATAGGCCATGGCAATGTCGTCCATGGCTCCTGTTACTGATGTGTTATTATAAATTGAGGCTTTTGCAGCAATTTCCAGTATTTCCTCATCAGAAAATTTTACAGAATTCATTTCCAGAATGCCGAAGACCACGGAAATAGCCAGTGCGCTGCTGCTTTTGAGTCCTCTGCCCTGCGGAATTGAACTCTTGATATTTATGCTATAATAATCTCTTATGGAATATTTGGTTCTTATATAATCAACAAGTTTTTTTATTTCAGGAGTAGGAAATAGATCCTCACAGGACTCAATAATTTCAGTCTGCATGGGCATCTTTAAGGATGCGGCTCCGCCGTGCCCGTTAACAAATGCTGAAAGGACAGAAACGCCTCCGTTCACCTCTATTATCATGTTCTATTATACGTTAATATTATTTTATTTTTTCATAAAAAATGTTCCTGAATTCATCATATGTTACTGAAAATCCATATAACCTTTGCAGGGTTTCCATTCCCTGGCCTATGAACATGTCAGAACCATTTATGGTTTTTCCACCTTTCAGTTTTACCGCTTTCAGGAATGAAGTTTCAAGTGGATTGTAAATGATATCAATCCCTGTAATTCCATTCAATATTTTCTCATCCGGAATTGCCATTCTCCTGTCCATACCCATTCCCAGTGGTGTGCAGTTTATAATGATGTCATAATCCCTGATATCACTGTACCCTACCGATTTTATACCCTCAATACTCACGGTTCCCGGTGATCTAGAAGCAATCTGTATATCGGCACTGTAATTTTCTACCACGGCATATGCTACGGTTCTTGCAGCACCGCCTGTTCCCATAATAACCACCCTTTTTCCATCGGGTTTTATCATATTATTTTTCATCAGGAAGAGGAATCCAGAATAATCACTGTTGTACCCTTCCAGCTTTCCATCCATGTTCTTAACCAGGTTAGTGGACCCTGTTGCAGAAACAATTCTGTCTTTAATATCTACCAGCCCTGCTGAAATTTCTTTATATGGTGCTGTAATGTTGAATCCTACTGTTTCTTCCCTTGCAAATTCAAAAAATCCTTCCACATTTTCCCTGTGCAGGTTTATAGCCAGATATCTGGAATTTATACCGTGCATTTTAAAAATCCTGTTGTATATATCCTGCCCAACAGACTGGCCAACGGGCAATCCGATCAGCGCCGAAAATTTCATATATGATCCCTGTAAAGATTGATATACCTGCGGAGTTGCTGAAATTCAATTTCCCCGATACTGGCACTGCCATTTCCGGCTAGCATTACCATATTAAGCTTTCCGTGTTCAACCTTCTTGTCATTCTGCATATAACCAATTAATTTATCCGTTTTGATGTCCTTAAAATTGATAAGGGGTATATTATAACGAGAAATGGCATCCCTGATTTCTTCATGCAGGCTTGCAGAATATCCTGCTTTGTATGCTATATAACTCTCAAGTATCATACCATTTGCTACCGCGGTTCCATGAGATATTGCATTGTCAGAATACGATTCCAGTGCATGCCCTATGGAATGCCCGAAGTTCAGAAGGTAACGTATTTTTTTTGAATCGAAGAAATCTTCTGAAACCACATCCAGCTTTATTTCTGCACTTCTTTTTATTACATATTCCAGGCTTTTTGCACAATATATAGATTTTAAATCGTTGTCTTTGAAATAATTAAATAGATGGGCATCCTTGATAAGGGCCATTTTAATAGCTTCGGCTATTCCATCCCTGAGCATTTCTGGGCCCGAATTCAGGAGGAAATCCGTATCATTGAATGTAGCCTCCGGATTGTAAAAGGTGCCGATTGCATTTTTTATGTTCATAAAATTTATGGCATTCTTTCCTCCTATAGAGCTATCTATCTGGGCTAGAAGGGTAGTCGGTATTCCAAGAAGATTAACACCCCTTTTGTAAACCGATGCAGCATAGCTGATCAGGTCCCCCAGTGTTCCACCGCCCATGTATGAAATGGACGAATCCCTCTCCACTGATCTGCTGATGAGCTTCCTGAATACCGTATTGAGGGATGCTGTTGATTTAGCCCTTTCACCATCCATCATAAACGACTTGGTGGAGGATATAGCTTTTATTTTTGTTGAGTATCTCTTCCTCAATGCTGAACTTACAAATGTGATATTGCCACCGTATTTTTCCATGTACTTATTGATTTCACCAGCAAGGCCAGAACCTATGTATATTTTTGTACTGCTTCCATTAATAGTCCTCTCCAGCACTTCCATGTTTTATAATGTCAAGGTATTATATTTAACAATCGATTCCGGATATACTGTATTATGGATAAAAAAATATAACTACATTTAAAATATTACCATTCTATGCTTCTCTTTGACGATTATAAAAAGGATATACTGGAACAAATCAAAAAACTTTACAGTATATCTGAAAATGACATGGATACAAACGGCGACTACGGCGATTTCACACTGAAAATTTTCAAATTCCAGGACAGAAAGGAGGAGGTATACAGTAAAATTAAGAATGCCGTAAATAAGGCATATATTGAAAAAATAGAACTCCAGGGTAATTATATAAATTTCTTCATCAAGCCAGAAATGATGCTCAAAGCGATTGAAAGTTCTATAGAAACTTTCGGTATGTATCCGAATATATTCCAGGATACATCCAAGGCACTGATTGAGCATACGAGTTCAAATCCAACCGGCCCCATACATGTTGGCAGAATCAGGAATTCTATAATAGGAGATTCAATATACAGAATAATAGACAGGTTCGGAACCAGATCATGCACACAGTATTTTGTAAATGATTCTGGTAAACAGGTAATATCACTTTATCTCGGGCATGTTAAGTACCATAACGGGGAGGATATGACAGTAGAAAACCTCCTGGATGGATACCAGCAGATATATTCAAACATGGAAAAGGATCAGGGCATCAAAAAGGAAATACAGGAACTGGACGAAAGATATGAAAAGGGCGACAGGGAATTAATAAGCAATATACAGAAAACAGCATCCATAGTTCTGGATTCTATTAAAGGGTCCCTTGAAAAGCTTGGCATACACATATCAACCTATGTGTGGGAGTCCAACTTTATACTTTATGGCGAGGTAGCAGCACTGTTAAACCAGCTCTCTGATGAGCTCAAATCAGAAGGAGATGCAAAATACCTTGAAATAGGAGATAAAAAAATATTTTTGACCAGGCAGGACGGTACCTCACTGTACTTTGCCAGGGACCTTGTTTACCATATGTTCAAATCGGAAAACTTTGACTGGGTAATCGATGTACTCGGCGAGGATCATAAAGACCATGCAAAGAACCTTGATTATGTACTTCACAATTATCTTGATTTTCCATCCAGAATCGATTACCTCTTCTACGGATTTGTGTCCCTGGATACGGGAAAAATGTCCACAAGGAAAGGGAACATTATAACTGTCAACGATCTGTATGAAAAAACCGTGGAGGAATCAGCCAAAATAATAAGGGAAAAAAGGCCGGAATACGGGGAAGAAACAGTGGATCAGATCAGCAGGGCCGTGGCATCATCATCAATAAGGTTCAATATAGTAAAGATAAATGCAAACAAGCCCCTTACATTCAAATGGTCCGAGGCGCTCAACTTCGAGGGTGATTCCGCACCGTTTATAATGTATTCATATGCAAGGGCATGCAGCGTACTTTCCAGGGCTGGAAATTCAAGAGAGATCAATAAGGAATACAATACCTATGAAAAAAATCTTATAAAGGCCATATATCTTTATCCATATTATCTGCAAAATTCAGTGGATTTTCTCAGGGCGGATATCATAGCAGGCTACATGCTTTACCTGGTTAAAGCCTTCAATGAATTCTACCTCAACTGCCCGGTGATTGGAAATGAAGAGGAATACAAAAGGGTAAGGATACTGAAATCATTCAAGCGCATCATGGAGGACAGTTCTGAACTGCTGGGTATACAGCTCCTGGAAAAAATATGAATTATCTGGATTAACTTTCCGGCCATACCAATAAGCTTATTAAATTATGAATTATCCATTTTTATGGTAAAAACCAAAATAGTAGCCACAATTGGCCCAGCAAGTTTTGACGAATCAACAATAATAAAAATGGCGGATAAGGGTCTCTCAACCATAAGGATCAATACTGCACATGTAGATCCCGGTTATATCACGAATGTGAGTAAAATGGTCTATAAAATTAATTCAGAACATAATAAAAAGCTGGGTATTATGGTAGACCTGAAGGGTCCCGAACTCAGGACCGGAGAATTCCCAGGCGGCATACTGAACATTGAAGCCGGGAAAGAATACAATATTTCTGATGACGGAGCAACAAAATCAGATATTTCCATAAATTATAAAATTTCAGGCTATCTGGATAAAGACACCATCATAGCCATCAATGATGGCCGTGTAAGGTTTAATGTGGATTCACTGGAAAATGGCATAATACGAGCAAAAGCAATGGATAACGGAGTGCTTCATGACAGGTCCCGTGTAAACATACCTGGCAAATATATAGAACTGGGTGTACTCACAGACCGGGATAAATTATTTATCGGGGAAAGCCTCAAAAACAATGTAAATTTTTATGCATTATCCTTCGTTCAATCAAGGGAAAACGTATACGAGCTTCAGGATTATATCTTCGATAAAAAGGGTCAGGGAGATATCATCAGCAAGATCGAAACCAAAAACGGTTATGATAATATAGAATCCATTGTAAAAGTTTCAGATTTTATCATGGTTGCCCGTGGAGACCTCGGAGTAGAGCTTCCATTGAAGGAAGTAGCTATGGCACAGAAGAGGATAATAAACATATCACATAAGTATGCTGTTCCTACCATAGTTGCCACACAGATGCTGGAATCCATGGTGAACTCTGATTCCCCCACCAGAGCTGAAGTCTCTGATGTGACAAACGCCATACTGGATGATACCGATGCACTGATGCTCTCCGAGGAAACAGCCATGGGAAAATATCCCGTGGAGGCGGTGACATACCTCTATGAAATTTCAAAGTACGTTGAATCGCAGTCCATGTCATTTCCGGAGCCTGAAAACTTCCTGGTTGATCCTATTGCCTTTTCAGTGGCAAAGGGAGTTAAGATAATGTCAAGCACTATCGATGTAAGTTCTATAATAGCACTTACAATATCCGGGCATACAGCAAAAATCATATCTGCCATAAGGCCCGTGAACGACATATATGCGGTTGTCCAGTCTGAATGGCTTGCCAGGTCACTTAACCTGATGAAAGGCGTCATCCCCGTAGTGTTGCCCAGGGAATATGCACAGTCAGAGAATATATATGAAATAATATCAAAAATATCTCCTCTGGCAAATCTAAAACCCGGTGAGAAAACCATCGTGGTGTCTGGATCGCCATCGTTTTACCTCGGAGGCACCAACAATATTAGGGTACTTTCCATAGGAACCTTCATGGGGCGTGGATATCCTGCAGGGAAGAGCATAGCAGGGAAAGTGGATATAAACCGTTCGGGCAGCGGCAATATAATAATCCTTGACCGCTATGATAGCAGCCTGGATTACTCAAAATACGATGCGGCTATAATAAAATCTGACGTTACTAATAGAATAATAGACACATTCATACAGGCAGGAAAAACCCTTGTATACAATACAGAGCTTGTATCTGAAATAAGGGGCGGATCAACCATAAGCATAGATGCAGATACAGGAATAATCACATGCATATAATCGGATAAAAATATTGAATTATAAATAATAAATTTAAATAGAACCTGCTTTTATAAAATTTTCAGAGGTCATCAAAAATACCATTATTTATGGTGTTTATAAATAGCGGCTTTCTTGAGTAATCTACGTAAACATTCTTCAATTTAAGATATTCCCCGATACCGTATTTGCTGCCCTCTCCCGCCTGGCCGGTCATTCTGAATCCTGTATGGTAGCCCTGGGAAGCTTCAGGCCCAGGCATATTTATATACAGCTCTCCGAATCTTACCTTCTCGGAGGCTTCCAGCATCAACTCCGGGCTTTCCGTAAATAGATAGGAGGCTAGGCCATATCTAGAATCGTTAGCCTTCTCGTAAAGTTCATCCATCGATGAAACCTTCTCGGTACCTATTATTGGCCCGAATATCTCATTCTGAAACAGAGTAGATTTCTGATCCACATTATCTATAATGGTGGGTTCAAAGAAATATCCTTTGCTGAATTTCCCGGTCAGGCTTGGTGGAACGCCCCCTGTAAGTATTTTATAGCCAGAATCCCTAGCCTGCTGTACTGTTTTTTCCATATCGGACAGGGCACCTTTATTTATCAGAGGACCGACATCAGATGTTTCCGGGTTTCCTATGGAAAGCTTTTTTGTTACCTTTATGAATTTGGACATAAAGCTATCGTATATATCCTCATGTATGTAAAGCCTCTCAGCTGCAATGCACGATTGCCCAACATTCAGGTACTTCGCCCATACGAGGCTTTTAAGTGCTTTCATAATATCAGCATCCTTCCATACCATGAAAGGTGCCTTGCCTCCCAGTTCCAGTATCAATTTTGCCATGTTGGATGAAGCATTCTGCATTATCCTCTGCCCGGTGGATGTAGACCCGGTCATTGTTACCAGTGCAACCTTTTTATGGTTTACAATATAATCCCCTATTTCCGAACCCTTGCCTGTTATAAAGTTCAATACACCTTTGGGTATTCCCGCCTCTATAAATTTCTTGACAATCCATTCTGCCGTCAATGGCGTATCAGAACTGGGCTTGAGAATTACCGTATTGCCAGTAAGAAGTGCAGGGGCTAATTTCCTTACCACCATTGCAGCAGGAAAATTCCATGGAGTTATGGCAACAACAATTCCATAGGGCACCTTGTACTGGAATATCTTCCTATCAGGTGTAGACCCCTCTACAATATCGCCCGTCAGTTTTCTTTCAAATTCAGCATAGTACTGTATCTGGTCAAGAACACCGTCAACCTCATCTGCTGCCTCACGTTTTATTTTCCCTA
>JAKADL010000065.1 GCA_021820565.1 Thermoplasmata archaeon | reverse complement strand
AGATATACCTGAGACCTTCCAAAATTGCAGATATTGTGGCCAGGATAGAACGTTCATTCGGCTACAGGCTCAAAATATACAATGCCGACATAAATGTTATTTTACGTTTCATGGCAACCAGGAATCTGGAATTTTATGGATTGAAAAATTTATATGAGGAGGATGCGGATATAAACAGTGTAGAAATATATCCTGTTGCAGTAAATGGAAAAATCAAATCAGTTATAATCAATGGAAGTGAATATAGCAACAATATCTACAGTGAGGTTTACAGGTCCATAGAAGATAATGATATTATCATATACAGGAATTATTCAGGGGAATTTATAACACTGCTGCATGAGATGAAAAGGCATGGCTACATGATCAGCACAATATTTGGCCATGAGAAATCCTTTGAATCCTACGGCAGGCATTCCTATATGCCTGGAACAATAAAAATTAAAAACCGGATATGCATAGATGCTGATTCGTTTATTTACAGGGAATCCGGCCTTTCCGGGATATTTGAGCTTTCCAGGGTATCACTGATGCCTGTAGAGGCTGTGTCCTCAATAACGCCGGGGACCGTGGTATCCGCAGTGGAAATAAAAGAAGCCTTGAAAAGAAAGATACTGGTTCCATTCAGAAAGGATGATTATGAAGTACCCAAAACACCTCATGAATTTTTCAGTGCAGATGCAGGTGGCATTGTTTTCAACCCTGAGCCTGGTGTTTACAGAAACGTGTATGAGATAGATTTTTCATCAATGTACCCGGGCATAATAGTTAATTACGGTGTATCGCCAGAACATATTTCCGGGCAAAAAACCGCATTTCTTTCATCTTTTTTGCGCGATTTGCTGGAAAGAAGATTATTTTACAAGGCCATAAATGACAGGTCCGATGTGTATTCAAAAAGGAATAAAGCACTTAAATCGCTTCTGCTCAACTCTTTCGGATACACAGGTTACAAAAATGCGAAATTCGGCAGGATAGATGCACATGAAAAGATCACGTATATTGGAAGGGAAATAATAGAAAAGGCGATGCGAATAGCAGAAAAAAATAATTTCAGGGTTTTACATGGAGTTGTAGATTCTCTCTGGCTATCGGGCAGCGGAGATATAATAAAAACTACAAATGAGATAGCTGAAAAAACAGGGATACCGATTGTGATTGACTCCCATTACAAATGGATTTCATTCATGCCACAGAATAACGGAATAGGGTCTGCAAACAGGTACATAGGACTCCGGGACGATAATACCTTCAAGGTCAGGGGCATAGAAATGCGCAGAAGGGATACACCGGAGCTGGTAAAAAAATTCCAGGAGGAGGCACTTGCCATTTTGAAATGTGAATTCCATCAACTCTATAATAAATCCGGAGAACTTGATAAACTGAAAAAGAAGTATATGAAAATGGATGGATTTGACATAGATGATTTCAGGATACAGTTCGGCATAAATAGGCATATTGAGGAATACAGGGTAAAAAATATCACATATTACCTAATGAAAAATTCCAGATATGGCCGTGAATTGTATCCAGGCATGTCTATTTCGGGCATTGTAATGGATAAAACCCACAACATTATACTGGACAACACCGAATTTTTTGACAGAAAATATTATTCCCGGCTTCTGAAAAGGGCTTTCAAACCGTTCGATTTTATTGTTTTAAATTCTTCCCATAATGTCCCTTATTTTAATTGAAAGGATGGAAACAGGCACATCATTTATTGATATATGCTTTGAAACACTTGACCGGTTGCCCCGGCTTTGCAGAGATGATGATACAATATCAAGATTTTCAAGCTTCCTGATCACCCTGTATATTTCCGGCCTTTTCAGGGCAATGCCATAGGATTCCCCTATTAGTTTGACACGGTTTTCCACCGTTCTGACATCCGCTGAAAGTTTATCCCCGAGAAGGCTGCAGATGGATAGCAGGACAAGAAGCTCCCTTTTATCAAGAAGTGATAATTTGCTTTCTGTTATATATGGATTTATAAGGGAAACAGCTGAACGCACATCATCATTTTCTATTGAGCCTGATAAACGGTATTCTGCCATATACGCTGCTTTCTGTAAAAGTTCTATAGCAAATCTTGCACTGCCCACGGGAGCTGATATATCTGAAATATATTTGATTATAGAATCATTATATGTACCCTGTTCAAGTGACAGTGCCGCCCGTTCTGATATAATTCTATAGATTTCACTGTTGCTGTATTTATTGAATTTGAGTTCAACCACGGTTCCGTATTTTCTTTCCATGTAGCTGAATGGATTTTCCATGGATATCAATATGGTGCTAAGTGGAGTCCCATAAATTTCGGATGCACGGAAGAGGTTATACAATCCGTCCGTATCACTTTTCAGAAGGCTGGTCGCCTCATCTATTACCAGTACGGTGGTGCCACGGAATGATATTATTGAATTTAATGTGGAAAAAATATCATGGAATGACAGGCCACGGTATGATACGGGCCTTCCGAGCCTTGATAAAATGTGCTCAAGCAGGGCCCTGATATTCTTGAATGAGAGGGCATTCTCATAAATAATGGATTTATTGCCACGCATTAAGAATTTTACTGTTGATGTCTTTCCGGTTCCCGAATCGCCGTGAATTATTATATTATTGGATATCCCACTGATGGCGGGGTCCAATATAGATGATTGTATGGCCGCAATTTTATCGTCTCTGAAAAATAGTTTTTCCGGGACATAGGATATATCAAGAGGCGCTGGATTTGCAACAATCATTATAAATGAATTTTAAACCGGTTATAAATTTTCCTGTGATGATTGCAGAACCGCCCGGTTTGATCCGGATAATATAGCCCGGACATGCTAAGGTAAAATGACCTATACCGTGCAATAGTTAATTAATTATTAATAAACATTTTTGTGTATTTCCTGATAATATATATAAAAATTATATTAAAATATCTAAAATATTATATATAATTACTATTTATATTTAGATATTTTGTTTTTATAAGATAAATATTTAAATATTTTGGTAACCTTATGATTCAATGTCAGAACAGAATGATGATGAGGTAATTAAAGATGGCTTTGAGGTTGTAGGGGTTAATCCAATACCTAAAAAAGAAAGGAACATGACTTCATGGAAATTTTTTATATTCTGGGCCATGGCCAGCGGAGCAGCACTTGTTCCAATAGCCGGAGAAAAACTGTATAATATGGGATTGATAGATGCCGTTATAGCTATTCTCCTGGCAACGGGCATAGGATTAATACCGGCAGGTTTAATATCAGACATGGGCCGGCAGATACCGGTACCGTCACTTGTAGTGGCACGAAAAACATACGGCTATATGTCGTCCGGTGGCTACTCACTTATATTTACGTTTTTGAATCTTGGATATTTCGGGCTGAATGATAGTGTCGGGGCCCTGATAATCAGCAGTCTCACCCATACATCCATTATAGAATGGTATATTATTATGGGTGGCATACAGATACTTCTTGTTCTCCTTGGAGCTAGATGGCTTGAATATTTTTTCAGGTACACTGCCCCTCTTCTAATAATAAGCTTTGGGATACTGACCTATTTCCTTTTTACCACATACAGGATAAATGCAGGGTCATTGCTTAATCCTATAGGGCCGTTTACATGGGGTGGCGCGCTTGATTTTCTCCTCGGTTTTTCTATACTAGCATGGACATATAAGATATCCACACAGACCAGATTCGGGGTTCCATTCTCCACAAAGGAGAAGAGAAAAACAAGGGCAGGCTACTTTGTTGCAAGCCCGCTGGGAATAATGCTCCCTGTTCTTCTTATGGGAATGTCGGATTTTTTGGCAACAGCGTGGATCCGAAGATAGGCTGGAATGTGGCAGTCCTGGCATTTCCAGGAATACACGGAATAGACAGGTTTATAATAATTATAGCTGCAGTACTGCTCGCACTTTCATTAATACACCCAAATGCCATGAATCTTTACCCAGCAACGGCTGATCTTCTCACATCTCTTCAGCCACTATTCGGGAAAAGTCTGCATGAAAAATGGGCACAGCCGGTAGCAACACTTCTTCTTGGTATAGGCGGAATAGTACTGGCAATAGCAGGCATACTTGCACGGATATCCTCTTTTATAGACATACTGGAGGCTATAATATTTCCGTTCACATTTATACTCATTTTTGACTGGTTTATGCGCCTAAAGCATACAACAGGCATAAAAGATTATTATGAAATACCTGGAACTATAAAAAATAACATAAGGTTAGGTGCATTGATTCCTGCTGGAATTGGAACAGTAATAGCAATATTCGGGATAGGGCCTTACGATTATATATTTGCATATTTCCCGCAGGCACTTTTCGGATCATTGATAGGCCTGTTGATTTATGTAATTATTTATTATTTTAGAACACCCGAGAGGGAAAAACAGAAAAATTCAAAAATGATAGATTATGATAAATTTGACATGGAATCTGAATAAAATATTCCTTATGATAATTTTAATATTTTTTAATAATAAAAATGAATTTTATGCCTGTTTTATGAGGCTTTCTATGCGTTCGATAACATAATTCCTATCCATGCTGGAAAGGAAATATCCGAGTCTTGGCCCTTTGTCCTTATCTATAAAAATCCTGTAAAACAGGGTAAATATATCCTTGGGTGTTACGTTTCTTTCGCCTATTATGCTATAAATCAGGGCATGTATTGCTTCGGATGACCAGTCTGATTTGCTTGCTTTATCCACGAATTCCTGCATTATGGATTTCTGTGCATCGGTCAGTAGAAATTCTTTATCCGTAAGTGAAAATTTAATGTTATCTGGTGCATATTTGGACAGCCAGTATTTTGCTATTGTAATTTCACTTTTGAGATAGTCGTCTATTTCATCCTTGTCGTATCCGCTTCTTTTCAGGGCAGATAGCAGGGAAGAATCATTGCTGTATATCTGAACGAGTGTTACAATATGCCTGAAATTTATTTTTTCCGGGGCATCGAGGATTTTTATTCTGGACATTTCATAAATACGCTTAAAATTTTCATTGTTCGATTCGTCCAGTCCAAAATATGCACGCTCCATTTTTTCATAATCGTCTATGAGGTTCAGCAATCCCATTCCGGGATCAAAATCAATGTGCCTTCCCGGATCATTCTTTGCTATGAGGAATCTCAATATCTCCGGTGGTGCGAATGTTGTTACTTCCGATGCTGTTATTGCAATGCCTGTTGATGAGTGCATAACGCCGACGCCTTTCAGAAGTATCCTCTCATACATGAGTGGAACAGGCGGAGTGATATTGTAAATATTTTTTGCTATCTCTTTCCCTGTATCGTATGAACCACCGGCAGCTGCATGATCTTTTCCGAAGGGCTCCACGGTAACGCCCAGCGCAAACCATTTTGCCGGCCATTCAACACGCCATGGCATTTTGCCATCGTCCTTTCTTATGTCTGCACGATCTTCATTGCCACATGCACGGCATTTGTAATACGCATAGGGTTTTTCATATTTAGTTACTATAGATGAGTTGATTTTGCCGCATTTAGAGCATCGGGGCTCATATGGGTACCAGTTTTCATCCAGTTCATAGCCAGCAACATCATGCATGATTCTGGCAATTTCCTGCCTCTGGTTCATTGCCATATCGATTGCATCTGCCAGTTTTCCATCCCTGTAAAGCCCGGTTGTGCTGATTACCTCAACATTAACATTTATCTTAGCAAGTGTTTCAAGAAAAGGTTTCAGGAAATAATCCGAATACTTCCCGTTGCCATCGGGAGCCGGTATATAGCTGAGTGGCATTCCAACGTACTGTGAATAACTGCTGTCAAGAAACGGGTATACTTTCCTCAGGGGGTCAAGGTCATCACAGAGATAAATGAATCTTGTTTCCAGTTTTTTATCCTGCAAAGCCCTGTTTATTATGTCCCCCGTGAGGATCTCACGCATATTCCCCACATGTATCGGCCCTGAGGGAGAAATTCCTGTGGATACTGTCTGTTTTCCCTTTAGATTTTCAACCAAGGCATCTGCCCAGTACATTATTATCCCACCATAGTTGCCCGTATCAGGGACCTTACAGGTACGCCGTTTATTTCATCTGTGCTCAATTTTGATACCAGTACAACGCATAATGATACCTCGCCACCCTTGTTTCTCACGTCATCTATTGTTCTTTTCATGGTTTCTCCGGTACTTATGACATCGTCCACGATAACAACCTTCTTTCCATTCACTCCGGCAAAATTGCTGCTGAAAAGACCTTCTTTTCCTGAGGGGTGCGGCCTGTATACTATTAATTCTCTTTCAAGGAGATCAGACATCATTGTAGCATAGGGTATTCCGTTTATTGTTATCCCCATAATAGATGTAAATTCATCATCAGGAACTTCCTCCACCACTATATCTGCCATGATCTCTGCTATTTTTTCAATTCTGTTTCCGAAGACTCCGATACTTCTCCATCCTATCTTTGTATCAGATACCCGGCTGCCCTTCAGATCCTTGCTTAAAAGCCATGTTATAGTATTTACTGAAAGATGTAGTTCTGTAGATATTTCCTTATCCGACATGCCCTTATTCTTCAGTTCCATTGCCCTGCTGTATAATTCTTCAAGACTTTTCATAATTTTACCTCTTTAATACCTTCCCTGATTCTTGCTGCAACAACTTCGAGATTATCGATGCTTGCAGTTTCTCTTTCCCAGTTTATCTTTTTTCTATAGTATCTCGGTATAATGTGTACATGATAATGCATTACCACCTGATTTGCAACACGGCCATTATTTTGCCCGATATTCAAACCGTCTGTTTTTAAGGTCTCCTTTACTGCTATTGCTATGCGTTTAACCACCAGTTGAAGTTCCAGGTATATTTCCTTATCAATGTCAAATATATTCTCATAATGGTTTCTAGGTATTACAAGGACATGCCCCTCTTCTATGGGTGCATTATCCATGAAAGCCAGGATATTTGAACTTCTGTAGACAAATGCTGCGTTTTCCTTGATTGCGATTTCCCTGCAGAAAATACATGTTTCATCGTACATTTAAGCTATATTATATACAGTATAAAAAATATTTCCGTTTATAAAGCATCTGTTGGTTTTATTAACCGGAAAACCTAAAGTTTAAAGCATATGGTGTTAACAGTACATTCAAAGTATTTTATAGCCACTTTCCTCTCCACATTAACGCAGGGAGCTTCCAGCTTTAAGGTTAAATATATAAGTTATAGCAATATAATCACCGATGAAGGATATAAAGGTTATAGGCAGTGTAAATATTGATATAATCATGTCATCCCGGAAATTGCCTTCAACAGGTGAAACCGTAAAGGCGGATAAATATTATCTGTATCCGGGGGGCAAGGGTGCCAATCAGGCTGTTGCTGTTTCACGGACAGGGATAAGACCTGAATTTTTTGGAAAACTCGGTAATGATTACTTTGCCGAGATAATAATTAATTATTTGAAAAAGGAGAACATGGAACTTTCAATAAAATATGGGCAGAATACAGGCATGGCCATGATAAATGTAGAAACATCAGGAAGGAATATGATTACAGTATATCCGGGCTCCAACGGGGATATGTCCATTGATGATTTCCCGGATGTTAAAATAAGAGATTCCATAGTTCTATTTCAACAGGAAATACCACTGAAAACTATAAGGGATTTTATAGCCAGGATAAAGGAAAATGGAAACGTCATTATTACCGATCCGAGTCCGTATGTTGAGGATAGGTACATACTTGAAAATTCTGATATTATTACACCGAATCAGACTGAAGCCCAGCTGCTCGCGGGTTGTGATATAAAAAGTATCGAGGATGCAAAAAAGGCATCATCAAAGATAAGAGAAAAATACAAAAGTAATGTTATTATAAAACTGGGATCAAGAGGTTCACTGGTCGATTACAACGGTGAATTAAAATATTTTAAACCGTATAGTGTGAAAGCCGTAGACACAACAGGTGCAGGTGACTGCTTCAATGGCGCATTGGCATCGGAATTCCTAAGAACAGGTGACATTGACAGGAGTGCTGAATTTGCAAACATTGCTGCCGCCCTGTCAACAACTGGACACGGTGCATTTCCGTCATTCCCTTACCAGAATCAGGTTATTGCCATAATGGAGGGTAAGTGAGCTAATCCGGGTAATATTATATATCAATATAAAATATGAGATTATGACAGGAACAATAAAAATGAACGATCCGCCACCGAGGGCTTCCCTTCAACCGGGAAAATCTTTAAAGTATAATGTAAAGCATACTATAATGGTTATGAGTGGAAAGGGAGGGGTTGGAAAATCCACCGTTGCAACCAATCTTGCCGTTACACTTGCACAGAAACAATTCAAGGTGGGACTCCTTGATGCAGATATAAATGGGCCTGATGATCCGAAGATGCTTGGTGTTGAAGAGGAAAAGGCATTTGGCAATGAGGAGGGAAAAATAGAGCCGGCAAAAACAAAATACGGTGTGGATGTAATTTCAATGGAAATGGCCCTTCCAGCCCATGATACACCGGTCATCTGGAGAGGTGCCATAAGGCATAAGGCTGTCCAGCAGTTTCTTGAGGATACATCCTGGGGTGATAAGGACCTTCTTGTCATTGATCTTCCCCCTGGGACAGGTGATGAACCCCTGAGCATCTGCCAGCTGGTACCGGATGCCGATGGAATTGTAATAGTAATAACTCCACAGGATGTTGCACTTCTGGATGCAAAAAAGGCGATAAACTTTGCAAAAAAGGTCAATATGCCTATTCTTGGCATAATAGAGAATATGAGCGGTTTTGTATGCCCCCACTGTGGCCAGGAAACCGATATATTCAAAAAAGGCGGTACAGAGAAGATAGCCAAGGAATATGGCATTCCATATTTAGGAAATATACCTATAATGCCTGAAATAGTTGAGGATTCCGATTCCGGCATTCCTGCTGTTTCCAACAACGAATATATTAAAAAATTCTTTGACACAGTTGCAGACAATCTTATAAAAAATCTCAAAAAATAAAGCAATAAAATTAATTTTTAGCATTTTTACTGTAAATAATGATCTAAATGAATATTTATCATAAATATGGAATCATACTTATATGGGGAATTGAAATTTTTTATGTGTTATTGAACGTAATTTTCCGATTAGGTAAATGAATAGTGATAGTACATAACTAAATCTACTGATATATAATAGTATGAACTTCATGGCTCATACAATGTTTATTGAGATACAGTAATTTAAAGAATTAATAAATAAAATTTAAAATAATACCAATGAAATGGCAATACCGGATAATAGATTTATAGATTGCAATTTTCAACCAGTTAGTAGTCGTGGACTTAATACCTCGCAAAAGCTTGATACTTATATCCC
>JAKADL010000064.1 GCA_021820565.1 Thermoplasmata archaeon | reverse complement strand
TTATTCTGGAAGAGAGCATTAAGGCACACCTTAAACTTATATCCGGATTCAAGGGCAATCCAAAGGTAAAAAAAGAATTATTTGAAGAGGCATCCCATCCCAGGCATATGGCAATTTCACTTACCGGTGAGCCAACTCTTTATACCAGACTTGGTGAGCTAATAGAAGCAGCTACAAGACGTGGAATAACAACATTTGTTGTAACAAATGGAACAATGCCGAAGGTTCTGGAAAATCTGAACCCGCTGCCGACGCAGTTATATGTCACGGTCGCAGGGCCAAATAAGGAAGTTTTCAACGATGTTCTTCATCCTGCTATAGGGAATGCCTGGGAAAATTTCAATAAAACCATTGATCTTCTGCCATCACTTGACACAAGGACAGTAATAAGGCACACAATGGTAAAGAACATCAATTTTCCATATTATGATGAATACGAATCCATCGACAGGCGTGCTGACCCGGATTTTATAGAGTCCAAGGGGTATGTTCATGTGGGCCAGTCAGCGGGCAGATTATCATATGAAAATATGCCGACACATGATGAGATAATGGAATTTTCTGGTGAACTGGCAGAAAGACTTGGATATGTTGAATATGCAGATAGATTCGAAAGCCGGGTTGCCATGATAGCAAAAAATCCAGAAATGGCAAAAATAGATGTAGATAAAGAAATACAGAAAACGCTTGATAAACTTGAAATAAATAAAAATTGAGATTGTTGTACTTATTTTATTTCTATCCTATTGAGTTTCTTTTTCGGTTCGTCGGTTGATATATTTTTACTAAGCATTCTTGACCCGAATCTCAAGAGTTCCATTCCCCCGTCAAAGAATTTCTTACTTTCTTCGAGCACAGTTCCCACGATGTGTGGAACTTCTATATTTATCTCTATAACGGTTTTCTTATCCATATACAGTAATTAACTTAATGTTATATATAGATAACCGTTTTTAAGTTCTGCACCTGTGGGCTGTAAATTTGCCATTGTCTGGGGAAGATATAGTATACGTTTCCAGTTTTTTACCTCAACAATCAGTTCTCCAGCCCGGTTGAACAGGTTCAGATTCGATTTATCTGCAAAGGGAAGTTTCATTTTAACTACGGTTTTTCCATTTTCTCTGGTAAATTCCACGGGTTTTCCCTTATAAAATACAGTATATGGATCGGTATTTCCATACAGATCCTGCGCAAATTTAAGGATCTTATCCTGGCCCATTAATTCGTAGTTTTGTAGATAACTTTTAAAAACTTTTATTTCTGGAAATGATGCATCTATTTCTCCCAATATTTCTGCCTGGGTTTGTCTCCAGTTGGCAAAGAACTCGCCGGTATCTTCCGTATAGATTTTATTTGCTATTATAGCATCCACTGGATATCCATAGAGAAGTAGATATGTAAATGCACGCTTGGTTTCATTGAAAGACATTTGATCGGCATTGGTTACCAGCCTTATTGATGTAATATCAGGATCTTCCAGAATTTTATGTATTTCTCCAAGATCGTCATAAAGTGTTTCTGCACTCTTGAATACCCTGTCATTAGGCATAGGAATACCAGTGAAAGGCCGCATTATTGGTCTGGCTATTTTGGCTGCTGTCCTGCTTATGGGGAATACTTTTTCCATGTACCAGCGCATGACCTCAGGAAATGAAAGCATCCTCAATGCCTCGCCAGTTGGTGCACTGTCCACTACAATTACATCATATTCATTGTTTTTAATATAATCGTTTATGTAAAGCAGGTATGTTGCTTCCTCGAAACCCGGCAGTATGGCTATTTCATCTGCAGATATTGGATCAAGCCCCTGATACTGGAATAGTGCTGTTAGATATTCCTTGAGATCTTTCCAGTGGGATTGGATTGCATCATTAATATTTATTTCCTGTGCGTAGAGATTCTCTGAAATTTTGGTAGCTTCAGATTTTATCTCCGCATTCAGTGAGTCACTGAGGCTATGAGCCGGGTCAGTGGACATCACTATGGTTTTCATGTTATTCCTGGCCAGCATCGATGCTGTAGATGCTGCCACGCTTGTTTTACCGACTCCCCCTTTTCCTGTATACAATAATACTCTTGTCATTATATCACTCCTGATTCATTGATTCTATCCACAACAATAAGCGCCAGATCCATTAAAAGCCCGAGATCTTCTGACCTGCCTATTCCATTCAAATTCTCGACAGATTTCAGGATATAGCCTTTTGCAATTTTGAATGCATATTCCAGGGACCCTGTTTTGAAGAGTACATCCCTGAATTTTTCTTTATAATCCTCTGCATAGTATTTGCCGGTCAGTATATTTACAAGTATATCCCTATCGGAAGAATTGCTATGCGAGAGTGCATGTATTATGGGAAGGGTTATAACGTCATGATTCAGGTCAACCATTGTGGGTTTACCCATTTCCTTTTCATTTCCAACGATATCCAGAATATCATCAGTAATCTGAAAGGCCATTCCCATATTGAATGCGAAATCAGTTAATTTATTTCTCACTGTTTTATTTCCTCCGGCTGCTATTGTAGCACCCTCAGCACATGCGGAAAAAAAGTATGCTGTTTTATTTTTTATAATATTATTATATGTTTCTACATTGAGACCAAGATTTCCTATATTCATTGCTTCTATAATCTGACCTTCCGCAAGATGGGAAGAACCATCGGCCATGACCTTGGAAACCTCCTTTCCGTATCTGGATCCCAGCTCATATGCCTTTGCAAAAAGATAATCACCAACAACTATGGCGTTGTCTATTCCATCCCGGGAATACAGAGTTTCTCTGCCCCGTCTGTATTTTGATTTGTCTATAATATCATCGTGTATGAGGCTTGCAGTATGTATTAATTCATAGCCGGCAGCTAGATCAAGTATCTTTTCATAGGACTCATCACAGGAAATTTCATAGGACAATATGGTAAGAAGCGGCCTGAATCTTTTACCTCCTGCATCTATTGTATATTTTGCCATATCAAACAGATAAACCTGGTCTGTTTTGATAGATTCAAGAAGCCTTGAATTGACCTCATTGATTTTATCCCGTAAACCATACTGCCATTCAGAGAAATTTTTCATTGAAACACCAAACTATATTTATGTATTGAAAATTATGATTTAAGGTTTTGTAGAAATTTTTTTTATTGCATGTAAAAAAGTTATTTGGTAATCACTATTTCTATGGATGAAACGTTAGAGGGACCATTCTCCCCCTCCAGAGTTTCTGTATCAAGTTTGATACTTTCATATGCGGCTGTCTGGATAAACTTGTGTTTTGTGATTTCTGCAATATCCACTGCCTTGCTTATGGCCTTTCCTCTAGCTTTGATCACGATTTTTTTTATATCAGAGTTATTAAACTGAGTCACTATTGCAAGTACATAGTTCATAGTTGGTTTTCTTCCCACAAAGATTATGCTTTCTTCAGACATTTAAATTACCCAGTTGTACATTTATTCAGGATATATAATAATATCGTTAATCATTCATTTAAGACGAACCATGGTATCTGTATTTAAAACGCCGCTTAAATCCCTAATCTTATCCACTTCCATATTGAGCTCATCAATTGTGCTCTTCAATATTCTCACTGCAACGTCTATCCTTCCGGAAAATTCATAAACGTCCTTATAAATATTTTTAATGGTCTTAATTGTTGTGGAAGCTTTCCGGGAATCAAGTTTTATGAGAACTATGCCCTCTATGGATATGCCTGATTCGATGGTGAATTTTTGAATTATTCCGGAATTTACCATATTGAATATGCGCTTTCTGATGGTACCCTCAGATACATTCAATTTTCTGGCTATTTCCATGTTTTTTTCTCTTGAATTTTCCCTTAATAGATCTAAAATTTTATAATCCATTTCATCCATTTTACTCTATTTCACCGGGTAATTTAAATTTATTTGTACGAATATTTTTCTATCTATAAAGCCCCTTATCAGTTTCGGTTTTCTTTTTTATAGATTCTTTCGGGACTTTCATCATCCTTATCATGGGTGCTGCATTTATACTATACTGTGGCAGTCCGGTATTGGGATCGTTTCCCACTTTCATTATTGACATTATCTCTGTTTTAATTTCCAGTACGGTTCCATCATCCAGAGATACACGTATCCATTTCGGCTCCTCATCCAGTTTAAATCCCATAACAGCATTATTATTTTCCTCATCCATAATATCCTAGTGATATATCTTATAAATATTATACTGTATCTTCGTCACGGCCTTAAAAAAACTTATTAATTAAAAACATATTACTACCGGAATGCAAGGGTAACTAAGCTTGGCCAAAGGTGTAGGACTTAAGATTCTATCTCGAAGGAGTTCGCGGGTTCAAATCCCGTCCCTTGCACTAAATAGTATTTTAGACTTACATGAAAGATCCTTTTAGGCTGCCGAGTTTTGAATATGTTCCACAAAGTTTTAAATCAGTAATCATAATTATATAACATGGAGAAATATTATGAAATTAAAACACTGGCACAGGTTTTAATAAAATCCTTGAAATTATATGGAAATAATTTTATTTTCGGAACAACAGGAGCAGGAATGGCCGAAATCCAGGACGCAATATCGGTTGAAAAGGGAATTAAATGGATACAGGCACTGCATGAATTCACTGCTATCAGTTCTGCTGAGGGATATGCTCTGGCAAAAAATAGAACCGGCATAGCACTGATTGATCGTATAGTCGGTACACAGAATTCAATCGGGGCTCTGTACTCATCTTATCTCAATATGGCACCTCTTCTGGTGCTTGCATCAAGGGATATTCCGGGCACGCATCTTCTGAATGACCCCACAAGCCATTATTCATCAAAACATCTGGATATTATCGAACCATGGGTTAAATGGGCAAATAACTCACAATCTGAAGAAATGATGGAGGAAGATCTGTCAAAAGCGTTTTTTATTACACAGCTCGAACCAAAAGGTATATCGTTTCTGACATTGCGGCATGATCTCATGCAGAAACCATATGATGGAATGGCAATCAGGACGAAGAAATTTTACTATAATAAAAGACTGCCGGATATGGATACTGTAAAAATAATAGGTGATAAAATACTTACTTCAAATAATCCGGAAATTTTTGTATCCCATGCAGGAAGAAATATGGAATACGTGGATACCATGATTAAATTTGCCGATAAATTCGGAATAGGTGTCAAGGAGCGCCGTTATTTTATGAGTTTTCCCCTGGAAAATCCTATGCACCTTGGTTTTGTCCCGCGAATGTATGTACCTGAAACAAATAATGATGATCTTCTGCTTCTTTTTGAATTCGGGATACTGCCGGGAAATGCATTCCCGGTGGATAAGGATATCATAGATTTCTCAACAGAATTTGTCAGGCGCAGGGATATTTACAGTGGCGGTGATTACGGTTCATCCAATCTCTTCAACTCCATTGACATAGAATGCGACCTGGGACCAACACTTGAATTAATAATGAAAAAAACTGAAATCAACCATATAGAAAACGAGGCAATCGAAAATCGCAGGGCTTCTGTTAGAGAGAAACATGAAAAATTAATGAAAGACATAGAGACTATGGCTGCCGGGGATATTGAGAAAGGAATACTTACGGATAATTCTATAGGATATGTACTCAATGAGGAATGGAAAGAGGGAATGGCACTGGTGAATGGAAGCATCAAATCTTACAATGGGTTGAACCAGCAGATAAACCTGAACACACCCGGAACATTTTTCAGCAATCCAAGCGGACATTTAGGATCGCCGGTGGGAATGGCTTATGGCACATTTCTTGCCAGAAATGAGGAAGAGTACCTGTCCGGTGTAAAAAATTACAAACCGGTTGTATGCATTACTGGAGACGGGGATGCAATATTCGGAAACATCACCTCGGCATTGTGGAGTGTTAAACATTACGGGTTGGGTGTAATATACATTATTCTGAACAATGGTTCCTGGGCAATAGAATGGCCTTATTTCGAGAACACAACAGAGAAATATATTAAAAATTCAAAGGATACCCAGTTCATAGACCTTGATAATCCTAGAATTGATTTTGCAACCATGGCAAAGGGATTCAGTATAGATTCGTACAGTGTAAAAGATATATCAGAATTGAGAGATGCCTTCCGGAAAGCCATTGACAGTGCAGTTAAAGGAAATCCTTCACTAATTGATATTGTTCTGCCAAAATTCAATGTAAATTAATTTCATCCTTGGCACTATTAATATAATTTCCAGCATATTCTTCTATTTTTTTCTTTCTTTCCTGAAAGGAATAATGTGTCGACAGTATGCCTTTTACTTTTTGTATGGGATATGCATTCAAGCTGTCCAGAATTTCTATGCCTTTTATCAGTGAAAAACCGAATCCGTATTTCGTTGCTGTTATATCAGCTTTGATTTCTCTTTTTCTCCTGTATAGTAATAATGGTATCCTGGTGGCAAATATGGCTAAAATAATAGTGTCAATGGCCAGTGAAATTAATAGAAGACCTTTATCAAATATATAAGGTACGAGTAATATGTCCATAAACAGGAAAATCAGCATGGAGTACACAATGAAAAATCTATATGAATCCTTATTTTTTATGTGCGCCATCTCATGGGCCATAATCCCGATTGTTTCTTCTCTGGCGAGATAACCGGAAAAATCCCTTGTAAACACCATAAAAGATGAATTTTTATTTATCAAAAGACTGAATATATTGAAGAGTCTATATTTATTGTTTTTTAGAATTCTTACACTTACACCGGTTATTTCAAATTTTTTCTGAAGCAATTCGGCAATTTCCCTGTAATCTACGCCTGCATCCACAGTGGTTTTATTGAACAGGTTACTTTTATGGGTAATTTTCCTGTATACCAGAATTAAACATAATAGTAAGAGATTTAAAATGATAACAAAAATGTAGTATGGTATAAAATTTAAAATCCTGTGGAGGAAATAGTATATCTCAATAAAAACTCTGAAGAATCCTATTATGATTGAAATGGCCAGGGCTTTATAGATATAACCCCGATATTTTACGGACTCAATAAAGGTTGTTCGGGTACCATGATATAGGGAAGCCATATTGGATATAGAATATTGCCTCAGCAACAAAATCGTAAATAGATAGATAAAAATAAAAGCACCAGAATATAAAGGAAAATGAACAGCAAGCAGCACCCATAAGACTACTGAAAAGAACATAATTCCTGCAAATATGGCTTTTATCTTTGTAAAACGTCTCAAGAAGATTTTGAGTTTTATAGCGTTGTCTTCCACATTTTATTATAAGATTGTTGTATTTAATTATTGGTCAGAATGCATAAAAATTATAAAGTTAAAATATGTATAAGCGATACTCAAAAGCCCGTGTGGGGTAATTTGGATATCCTGAAGGCCTGCGGAGCCTTAGATTCGGGTTCAAATCCCGGCGCGGGCGTATTTATAAATGTTCACCTCCTCAACACAAGTGTAAAAATTAATTATTATGGCAGTTATAAAATCCGGGCATATATAATACATATGATTCTATGAAAGCACCGTATATATTACTCCCTTTTCACTATATAGTCTGTTTTCAGCTTCATCGAATACAACACTATGGATTCCATCGATTATCTCATCGGTAACTTCCAGTCCCCTTCTGGCCGGAAGACAGTGCATGAATATATAATTTTTATCAGCAAAGTCCATCAGTGCTTCATTGACCTGAAAATTCTTGAATGCCTTTTCCTTTTTCTCCTTTTCACTTTCTTCCCCCATTGAAACCCATACATCTGTATATACAACGTCTGAGGAATCTACTGCAGTACGCGGGTCTCTAACAATTTCTATTCTGCTCCCTGTCTTCAAAGCAATATCCTTTGCCCTGTACAGGATGTCCTGGTTCGGGTCGTGATGGTCAGGGCATGCTACGGAGATGTCCATCCCAGTAATTGCAGCCCCCAGCAAAAGGGAATTTACAACATTGTTTCCATCCCCGACATAGGCCATTTTCAAATTTTCGAACCTGTTCTTCTTTTCCATTATAGTCATGAAATCGGCGACAATCTGCATGGGATGCTCCATATTGTCAAGTGCATTGAGAACCGGTATGGTTGCATATTTCGCGAGTTCTCTGACATTCATATAATCAAATGCACGGTATGAAATTACATCCAGGAATCTGGACATTACCCTGGCCGTATCTGCAATGGTCTCCCCATCACCCAGATGCATATCCTTCGGACTCAGGTATATAGCATGCCCGTTGAGCTGTTCCATGGCTGCCTCCAGTGATATCCTTGTCCTGGTGCTGGGCTTCTCAAAAATCATACCCAGTAATTTTTTCTCAGAAAATTTTATTGTCCTGTCTTTCTTTAATCTAATTGATAAATCAATTATGTCTTCAAAGTCATTCTGCATATCTGCGACCGAAAGTATATCTCTTTTCATAGAGGGTATAGAAAAAAAATAAATTTAAAACTTTTTATTTATAAGGTCTGTATAAAGGGTAATTGCCGCCTTGCTTCCATCACCGACTGCTGTTGCTATCTGTTCTTCGCTGCCGGATAATACATCACCTGCTGCGTATATTCCAGGAATATTGGTCCTTCCCTTTTCATCACCTATGATAAAGCCATGGTTGTCCAGTTTTACACCGATATTTTTGAGGAAGGATGTTTGTGGGATAACTCCTATGTAAACGAAGATTCCATCCAGTTTCATGATCTTCTCCTCACCTGTTGTAAGATCCTTGTACTTCAAGCCATTAAGTTTCTTCCCATCTCCCAAGAATTCCTCTGTTTCTGCATTGAGTATAAATGGGATTTTCTTTTCGTCTATGGATTGGATATATGCCTCCTCGCATTTTTTTATTTTAGAATGTGCTACGATAGAGACACTTTTAGCTATGCCATTCAGATAAAGTGCAGATATGGCACCTGAATTGCCTCCCCCTATAACAGCCACATCCTTGCCCTTGAACAGGTATCCGTCACAGGTGGAACAGTATGATATGCCCTTGCCATAATATTCGTCCTCGCCCTTTACATTCATTTTTCTGTGGGTTGTGCCGGTAGTGACTATTATAGCCCGTGCAGTGAATTCCGATCTATTTGTGATAATCCTGAATTTGTCACCATCTTTTTTGATGTCACGCACATCAAGTTCCGTAATTACCTTTCCATACTGGGCGTAGTGCTTTCTGAAATCTTCGGCCAGATCAGATCCCTCAATGGCCTTATAACCGAGGTAATTCTCAACCAGTGGAGAAACCGCAGTATTTCCACCGGGTACCGCCTCCCGCTCCAGAATGACCACACTCATGCCCGATCTTTTTATATATACCCCGGCTGAATAGCCTGCTGCGCCGGCTCCTATTATAATTACATCATAATCTGTCTCATAATCCCTTTCAGTAGAACTAACATTAAACTGCATCATTATGTATCACCACTAAAACATTG
>JAKADL010000063.1 GCA_021820565.1 Thermoplasmata archaeon | reverse complement strand
GTACTATGTTGAAAAGACAGGTAGAAAAAGTCTTGAACTCATAGGTTTCGGCGGTGCAGCATTATCACTTGCAATATTTGCCATGGTTTCAAATTTCATAGCCCTCGGGATTCTCCTTACCTTCTTTTCATTTGCTACCATGCATCTATTCCATAACATGGGTCCCACAAACCTTACCTATGATTATCCTGTGGAAATTTTTCCAACAAGAATTCGTGGTACCGCTATGGGATTTGCGACATCCGTATCTAGAATCGGTGCAATAGTGGGGACAATAGCATTTCCACTCATACTCTTTACACTTCCATTTACAGACGTTCTGATATTCCTTGTAGTATTTGAAATAATAGGATTCTCAATAACTTATAAACTGGCACCAGAAACCAAAAATAAGGCACTGACATGAAAAAACGCAGTTAGTATATAGATTTAAATAGCATCGTTCACGGAGTTCATCCCGATTTTTATAAATGAGATCTCCAAGATTGTACCATTTTTTAACCTGAAAGTGGGAAGCTCCATGCGTTAGCTTGGGGGGATGTCACTTTTATTCCGTAAATCAATATCTGCATTTTTGCCAGTAATATTTTTTATGAATAATTTTATTCCGCTATCTACGATCATACCGAAATTTTCAATGTTAATATTACACCGGTGAATTATGGTTTTTCTGAACTTTTTATTTATCTTTGGTGTCTGTACAATGATTGCATAATTTTACTACTAATAATATACTTAAATGTTTAAGCTAATTACCTGAACTTTATCACCTATTTCCTGTGAGCATAAGTTTCATAAGCCTTTTATAAATAAATTTATTAATTAATTATCAATACACTAATATGTCGGTCAAAGTAGAGAGAAAGACAAGCGTCTATTTAATAGACGTAATAAATAGCCTGCTTGAAAGATCGAGGGAGAACCAGAGTATATTCTGGCGTGATATTGCCTCTCGATTGAATGCTTCAAGAAACCATTATGCAAACGTGAACCTGGGTAAACTAGACAGGTTTGTTTCTGAAGGAGAAACTGTAGTAATACCTGGAAATTTATTATCTTCAGGCATTCTGCATAAAAAAATAAGGATATCTGCACTAAAAGCTAGTGAAAAGGCAAGACTTAAACTTGCAGAGTCTGGCAGTGAGTTTATAGAGTTAACGGAACTTGCAAAGGAAAATCCAAAGGGAACCGATTTAAAAATTATAAAGTGATAAAAATGATATACATTGATGGGGATAATCATATTTATGGAAGGCTTTCAGCTTATGTGGCAAAGCAACTTCTTTCAGGTGAGGAAGTTGTCATCGTAAACGCATCAAAAATTGCCATAACCGGAAGCAGAAAATTCATTCTGGATAAATTTAACCATAGAAGGAATATAGGGAGTGTGAGAAAGGGTCCATACTATCCCAGAACTCCTGATCAGATTATGAGGAGATCCATAGGGGAAATGCTTCCCATAAAGAAGACAAAGGGACTGGAAGCACTGAAAAGATGCAAGGTTTACAGTGCCATACCGCGATCTTTGAAGGATGTAGAATTTATCAAGATCGATAAGGCTATGAATATCAACGCAACAGGTTTCATAACATTAGGTGACATTTCAAAAATACTGGGTGAGAATCAATGAGTGATGAAATACTTACAATAGGAAAAAGAAAAACCGCCGTTGCCAGGGCGGTAACACGCAAGGGTACAGGGAGGGTTCTGATTAATGGCAGACCTGTGGAGCTATATCCCATAGATCTTTTGAGGAATAAACTCATGGAGCCACTTAAGATACTTGGGGACAGGGCAAATGAGATTGATATTGAGATAAAGGTTGAGGGCGGTGGCAACACGGGGCAGACCGATGCCTCCAGAACTGCCATGGCTAAGGGAATAGTGAAATACTTCTCCGACGACCATGAACTCGAAAACACCATCAGGACATATGACAGGACAATGCTGGTTAATGATATACGAAGAAAGATGCCGAAGAAACCAATGGGTTCAGGGGCACGTGCCAAGAGGCAGAAATCATACAGGTGATCACATGATAATACCGGTAAGATGTTTCAGCTGTGGAAAGGTAGTAGGTTCTGATTATGTCAGGTTCGTGGAAGAATCAAAGAAGATCAGGAAGGATACAGGTCATGATCCAACAGGTGAGGAGAAATCCAGAATACTGGATAACCTCGGTGTGGAAAGATACTGCTGCAGAAGAATGATCCTTTCAAATGCAGATCTTCTTGGAGAGGTCATATCTTACTCATAAACCTTTAAAAAATATATTTATCATGTATGAATATATTGTAGATCAATTCTATTGAAAATTTTATATCCTATTTTGATATTCATAAAGGAAGGGACCGTGGGGTAGCTTGGTATCCTACCAGCTTGGGGTGTTGGTGACTCCGATTCAAATTCGGACGGTCCCATTTATTCTGAATTTATTAGTTCATGTTTGTTTCCAAAAATTCATAATAGAACATAATGTACTCATCATCTTTAAATCTCATATATGGTTCATTTGTTTTCTATTCGTTAGAGAGATAAAGAAACAGGGTGAAATCAAATATTATTCAAAATAGGAAATACATAAAACACTGGCAAGTCCTTAAAATCTGAAATAAAAATCCTTCCTTTATAACATCACGGATGAAGCTTTTCAAATAAATAAAAAATAAAACTATAAAAATAAAAATTTATTGGGCTATGGTTTCTACCTGCTCCCTCGAGCTCTTGGGGCCTAATACCCACAGATCAATAACAACTATAGCTATGAAAACCCATATTATACCGAAACTAGCAAGAACTCCATGTGGCAGGAATATGTCTACTATAAGCAGTGTGAGTATAGCTGTTGACACCCTGCTTACTGCATAAACCGTTCCTGCTGCTGTGGGCCTTATTCTGGTTGGGAATATCTCTGCCTGGTATGCATGGAAGAAGTTTGAGAAGTTCCACAGTATGAACGTTGTTATAAATCCGAATATAACTATCAGGTAAACATTATCCACAATGGCGAAGGCGGTTCCAAATATTCCTGCAAGTACTGCTGTGCCTATTATACCCCACTTTCTTTCGACCTTATCTATTATGAAGAGATTAAATACAGAACCAAAGAAAAACCCTCCAAATATCAAAAAAGTAAATTCCAGTGTTTCCGGGAGGTCAAATCCTTTCTCTATAAGGAAAAAGGGTGCCAGAGCAGTAAATCCATAGAATATTCCAGACTGGAAGAACTGGAAAATTAGCATCATTATAGATCTCTTTCTTACATCAGGTTCAAACATATCTTTATACCGGCTTTTGTTTTCTTCTATTGGTGTATTATGCTCAACGGGGGGTAGCTCATTCAAATGCTTAGCTTTCATTGTTTTCTGTTCCCATTCTGTGGTTATTTCATCTGCCTTTTTGTAATCACCATGGACTTCCAGCCATCTGGGGGATTCTTTCAGTCTCGTTCTCACAGCCCATATTGCGAATCCAACTACTGCCATGAACCAGAATAATATTCTCCAAGAATAATACTTAGGTGCTACAATCTCCATCTCGTATGTAAGGAAGGCTATAACAAATCCTGCAGTTACGGCTATAGTGTATACCCAGGCCAGCCTATTTCCCCTTACTTTTGCTGGCATCATTTCAGTTGTGAAAGAATCCACAAGTGGGAATTCCCCTCCTACACCTATACCGCCAATGAATATAAAAATGGCTATCAGGATAGGAATAGACATGAATCCAGCTACCAACATTCCGAATGAAAATACAAGCAAATTATACAGGAATACAAATTTTCTCCCTTTCCTATCCGCAAGCCATCCAAAGAAAGCGCTACCAAAAAATTCACCCATAAAAAATGCCGTGGTTATAATTAGCGCACCTAGGCTGTGTGTTATTCCCAGTACTGACACCATAAGAGCCAGTATGGCACCATTGCCAAGGAGCATCAACGTCTCCGCCCACTCACCACCTGCTACCATCAGCAGGAAATCCCTCTGTACCGAACTGAAAGGTAGACGCTCCAGCCTGTCTGAAACGCTACCCTTATAAGGTTTATTTTGCATGAAAATATATTATAAAAACATATTTAAAGTAGTATTATAATATGTTAGATATTGAATACTATATAACCATTTCTTCTTTTAATTTTTTTATTTCATCTCCTGCATATCCGAGGCCTGAAAGAACAGCTTCTGTATCCTTTCCCAGCGTAGGTGCACTATGGTGTTTTGCTTCAGCGAAGGGTAATCCGGGAATTTTATAACGATTATCCATGTATTCTGTGTCAAGTAAATATTCCTGTGCCTGCGGGTCATTTAGAAGATCCCACGGACGGTTGAGCACCCCGTAACTGATATTGTACGTATCAAGTTTCTGCCTTATGGCATTAAAATCCAGTGAAATAAGGTTCCTCTGGATTTCCGGAATTATAATATCCCGGTTATCATACCTGGCTGCATTATCATCAAAATTTTTGTTTTCTTTCAAACTTTTTAAATCAAAGGCAGTACAGAAATCCTTCCACTGTGCATCGGTTGCCACTGCAATAAATATCTTTTTATTATCCGACGATAAGAAATAATCATAAACACCCCAGGCAAAATTTTTTTCGTTGATAGGTGGCAAATCCTTTTTCTCTATCTGATATGTCGCAATATGTTGCCCTGCAAGAAACATTGCAGTTTCAAATAGGCCAATCTCAATAAAGCCGGTCGTACCCTCAGATATATACTGCAGAATCCTTGAAACTCCTATAATAGCTGCAGCCATATCCACTACAGATGCGCCCATCCTCATAGGTTTTCCAGAGATTCCAGTCATGTATGCCAGTCCGGACTCAATTTCTATAGGGTAATCCAGTGACTTTCTGTTATGATAGGGCCCTGCCATGTAGCCTTTCACCGACAGATAAATGATATTCGGGTTGATCTTCCTGCATTCTTCATAGGAGAACCCCAGTCGAGCCATAGTACCCGGAGCCATATTTTCTATAATTATTTCTGAAATTTTTATGAGTTTCCTGAGTATCTCTTTTCCCTCATCCTTTCCTATATCCAGGGAAACGCTTTCTTTATCCCTGTTGTAATAAATAAAAGTACCGGCACTGGTACCGTTCAGGCTTCTTGATACATCCCCTTTTCCGGGTTTTTCTATTTTGATTACTTCGTATCCCATATCCGCCAGCATCAGTCCAGCAGTGGGCCCTGCCACAATCTGCCCTATTTCTAGTACTCGCTTCATGCAATTTCACCCGCTATTCTGATTATGTCATTTACGGTTAGTACCTCTCCTCTTGTGGCTGATTCATCTTTGATCCTCATTACAATTTTTTCCAGGTTTTTATCATCATAACTGACTCCATTGGTTTTGAGTATTTCCATAATCATTTTCTTGCCTGTATAAACATTGACTGAATAGTTCTTCTCCCCGAAAACGGAACCATAGGCAACATGCGTACCTGCTGTCTGTATGCCTGAATTGGTACCATAAACCGGAAGATTGTCCACGAAGAATTTCATGCCGATTTTTTTCACTATGAGATTGTACATATAATTGTAGGCAGTTTTTAATTTATCAAAATTTATGGATTCCTCAATATCATTCCTCGCAAGGTATTCTGCAACGGTTATACTGTCCGCAATGCCGTTCCTTTCTCCAGTTCCAAATATTGTTGTGTCAACATAATCAGCACCCGCACTTATTGCAGATGTGCTATTGGCCACAGCCATTCCATGGTCATTGTGGCAGTGAGCCTCTATCTTTATTTTTGTCTCCTTCTTCACTGAATGGATTATATTCCACATTTTTCCAGGGTCAAGTGCACCCCTGGTATCCGGGAGCTGAACGGCATCAACCCCTATTTCCTCCATTTTTTTGCAGAATTTTATAATTTCATTGATATCAAACATATCAATATCAACAAATCCAATTTCGACAGCTTTGCCCTTGGTGCATGCATATTTTATATTTTCAATAATAGCATCCATATTATCTATTTTGAATGGAAGGTGCAGCGATATGTTTGCACCGGTTTCAGCAATAATGTCAATATCGGGTTTTAACGTCCTTCCCAGACCGAACACTTCGGAAAAATAACCTTTTTTTACTATATCTGATGTTACATCAAATTCCGATTTATGTGCTGGAGGATACGAAACAAGTGCCCGTTTTATCCCCGCCCCTGAAATCAGTCCTGCAAGCTCAATTTTTTCCAGGGGAGAAAAAGAAAAACCCGGTGTCTGCATACCTTCCCGCAAAGTATCGTCTGTAATCATAATATACAATTATTAACGGATATTTAATGCCATAATATAATATGTTAAAATTGATTGCAGCGTTGTGGAAAATTGGTACAGGGAATGCATCAGCATTATTTATATAGAATGATCTAAGTTGCCACGTCAATTGATATATTAGCATTTCATTAAACTTATATATACGCAAATGCTAACATGCTATGTATTTCCTGAGCCTGCACATAGATGGCGACTGCAGCCTTTCAAAATCAACCGAAAACAACGAGTCAAAGATAATAATATCCAGCATATATAATATATATAATTGCCAGAATTCCCTTCTTGCCTATTCGGTAGGAAGTGCAATCATGGATAAACACAACATGGATTTTAAGGAAATACATTTTCTGAAGGGGAAACACGCAAATATGTTCACCGGCACCAAAACCGGGCACAGTGTTATGCAGTCCATATTCAAAACGGGTGGAATACCCATGTACCCGTTTATAGCGTTAAATGGTGGTGAGAGTTATTTCATCATGCATCTGAGCCATGAATCCATGATGGATAACATTGCTATTCTTGAGAAACATAATAAAGTTAAATCCTACGATTATGTCAGGGTTGATTCTGGAGATGGCATCATGGATATATCGAGGCACCTTAACAGGGAAATAAATATACTGAATCTTACCGAAACCGAAAGAAAAGTGATACTGGAAGCCATGAATGGCGGATACCTCAACTGGCCCAGATCCATAAATCTTGATGCACTTGCTGTAAAATTCTCAACGTCAAAGCCCACGGTTCTATACCATATAAGAAATGCAGAGCGGAAAATCCTATCCTGCTTTATTTCAAAATAATAGTTCACTTCTTCTTTCTTTCCAGTTTTCCATGGAGGTAACCTCTCAGGCCATAAAAGTTTCTGATAACATATACCGGTGAGAACATCTCTCTCAATGTTAAGCTATGTTTAAAATCAATCCTGTGGTCATATTTCTGTTTCAGCTGCCATCTGCCATATCCATTCCAGTAAGCCTGTTTTTTGAAATCCCTCAGGGTTTCCCGGGTTCTGGTATAAACTATGCAATCATCGCATATCATATGCCTTGCATTCTGGCTTATTGCCCTGATGTTCAGGTCTATATCCTCCGCTGTAATGAATTTTTCATCAAAACCGCCGATTCTGTCGAATAAATCCTTAGAATACATCAGATTTGATGTTGGAAGCGTAACATCGAACCCCTTATAAAAAAGTTTGAATCGTTCCATGGAGTAATTCATGTTTCCCGTATTTTTGGTAATGCCGGCAACAATATCATAGCTGTCAATATACCTTCTCAGATATTTAATCCAGTTTTCACCTGCAATAGCATCCCCGTCGATAAAGGCTAAATAGTTGAATTTTGATTTTGAAACACCGTAATTTCTTCCGGCCCCCCTTGTTGTCCTTTCCCTGTAATAGCTGATAAAATCATATTTATTAGAATATTCATTCATAATATCCTGTGTCTTATCAGAACTCATGGAATCTACCACTATGATCTCAATTGGCTGTTCCTGGGATATCAGTGAAACAATCAGGTCACGTATATTCTTCTCCTCATTGAGAACCGTTACAATTATTGAAATGCCTTCCATCTAACTGTTACCAGTCCATTCTCTGTGTTTCCCTTTCCTTTTTTGTATTCCTTTTATATTCCTTGTAATGCGCCCTGCATAAATGTACCTTTGTTTTCTCCTCCTTCAAGGAGAAAACTTTGCCGGCAAGATCGGCCGGAACGGTTTGAAAACTTTTCTCATTGCAACCTGTGACATCACATATTTTATCCATATCATGACAATATAATATGTGTTTATAATTGTTTTGTGTTTAGAATTATTTACCTTTTTCTATGTACTGGCATATGCCATGGCTGTTCAACATTTTTGCAAAGGATGAGGGGATATATATTATATCATTTTTATGCAAATAATAATCCCCCTCTGGCTGTGCTATAGGGGGTTGTTCCTTCAAAATCCTTACACAGACCTGTTCCTCTGTTATATGGCTTTCTTCAGGCTCCGGAGGCGGCATTTCCTGAACTTCTTCTCTCTGTTCCGGCTCCTCTTCCTTCTCCTCCACTTCCTGCTTTGTTATGCCGATAAAATCATTATAATAGTTTTTCATCTGCTCATTCAAATCCCTCATGATCCCCTTTTCTTCCGGGCTCATATTGTAAATGAATTCCTCGATTTCATCATAGACGGAGTATTTTGCAATTTTTTCAAACCGGACCTGGAAAAAAGCTTTGAAATTCTTCTTTGCATCATCCAGCAATTTTGTTATTTCCATATACTCTGTTATATCGGTAGATACTACTCTTTCTTTTTCGGCATTCAGATCAACGAATAGTGAATATATATTTTTGTAGAAATTTGGCTCTATTTTGTTCAGTTTTCTGGATTTCCTCTCGGAAAACAGCATGGATTTTATATCCTCCAGGAGCTTGTCATATCTGCTAACATCAATCATTATAATTGCGAATATCATAGCTATTTAAATAGTTATCAGTGTGTACAGCAGGCCATATAATTAATTCAAAATGCCGGTTTTCTAGGATAATTTTTCTATTCATGGATTGAAAAATTCCTTTCTGTAAAATTTATAGGGAATTTCCTCGAATATTCTATGAAATATCTCATCATAATTTTCACATGAATTTTTAATCATTTCACACCTCTTCGGAACAGAGTACACGGGTATGACTTTTCCCGGCTTTTCCTTCTGGTCTGTATAATCTGTTTCAAGCAAAAAATCCTTTCCGGATTCCAGTGCAACCCTCACATTACTCCTGGATGCTATCAGGGATTTGAGTATGCCTCCCGGATAACCCAGATCCACTGAGTTTGCATGGTGTTTCATGACCCTGTCAACGCGGTAATGCCTTTTTATTATATTTTCAATTTTAGCATAGCCATCCGGAGACATATCCTCTGTATGAAGTATCAGCGGTATGTCGTAATCACTGCAAATATCCAGGGCATATTCTAGAATTTTTCCTGAGTCATCATAAACATCCTCATCAACCTGAAAATGTGGAAAACCGATTTCCCCCATGGCATCTGCCCGACCCTCTCTGATCAATCCTGCTGCAAGGTCAATACCTGCCTTCATGGATTCAAGTGGATTCTTTCCGGCAGAACGGAAGAAAAAGTAGTCCAGCGGGTACGGGCCAAGTGTAATAACAGTGTTCAATCCTATTTCAGCAACCTCCCGTGCCACCGCAATGGTTTCTCTGTAAATTTTATTATAATGCATTTCCGGGGAATAAACATAGTCAGGAAAATTAACTATGTTCATGGATGTACCACCGTACCGCCTGAATTCTTCCGCCGCAT
>JAKADL010000062.1 GCA_021820565.1 Thermoplasmata archaeon | reverse complement strand
CTTTCATAATATCTGGCATTTAAATTTCACCACTCCTGTACATTATCATTGCATTTATTTCATTTTCTGTAGTTTTAAAACTTGCCTGGCTAACATAAAATTTTTTTCCATTCCCTTCCAGCGATTCAATAATGCTATTAAGTGATTCCTGCAGGAAAGGATATTTGCCGTGAAGAAGGTTATTTCTTACTCTCTGTATGCCGGTGCATGCATTATAGCACCTTATTGCAAGGTTAATATCAAATTTATCATCTTTTGTGAGATCTCTTATGTAATTAAAAATTTGAATCATGTCGTGCAAACTTTTTGGCCTTTCAGTCCGGTATATATAAAAACCATTATAGCTTTCTATTAACCTCCACCAGGTTGAAATATAATACTCATTCCTGGCAGTTATATCAAGTTTTTTTGATATTTCATGTGCAATATCATTTTTTGTTCTGGAAAGTTTTGAGAGCTCATCAATCCAGATTTTCGATAGTTTATATGCCATGTTAAATCTCATACCGTTTATTTTTATCGTGTCACTGTTCTGCATAAGAAAATATGTTATTCCTGCCTTTATTGAAGTATAAAACCCTGACACATCAAGTGGTATCCAGCTTCCATGAATTTTCTGCAAAATGTCCTTATCTCCTGTATTTACCCTTAGCATAGTAGATTTCATAACATAGATTTCTGTATTTTCAGGTATAACAAGGCAGTTATTATCAATATCATATAAAAAAAGTGCCCTTTCACCGGCTGCTATCCTGTATTGTTCTCTTGTCCCTTCATCAGGGATATTACCACCGTATTCTGATAAAATATTATTGTTGTAACCGGTTAAAATCTCAATGTCCCGAATTTCCATATCATTAACCTCTATCTTTTTATTATCTATTTTTCTCATAATTTCAGCAATATCTGCCGGCATATTTTTATCATTATAAATATAATAATTTGTATTTTCCAGGTATTTTCTGTACCTGAAAAAATTATCGATATATTTTCCATAGCGCTCATTGGTAAAAAATATCATGCGTTTAACATCTAATATTTCAGGGTCAAGATTTTTGGGCAGCCATGTCATAATAATAGTATTGTATTCAGATTTTGTAATTTTATTGGGTTTAATTATCTTGATTAATTTCAGGCCTAAACCCCGGAAAATATCCTCGAGTCCAGATCTGTAACCGGCAATTACACAATTATCTGGGTGATCCAGATTATTATTTTTTATGAATTCTGCTATCTCCACAGCCCATGGGTTTGAATCTGTATCGTGAAAGTATCTTTCCATGTATTCACAGAATTTTCTGTATTCAAATTCATTATCATTATGAAGTTCATTGATAATGTCATCAATACCGTAATGATCATCAACACCAACAAGATTTACTGGTGTAAGTATTATCTGCGCTTTCTGTATAATTCTTTTCAGATTCTGGTTCATTGTAACATCAGTTAGTTCTATTTCAGGAGCGGTGGCATATGTTTGAATCTTAATTTCTGGTATATCACCATTACTGCCATGACTGTATATACTTTCATCATCGATATTGTCAAGGAATTCAAATGATTTTAATGTTGTAATATTCTCTTTTCCTGTATTTTCCATAATACGGTTTAATTCGTATTTGCTGAAAACACCAAGTAAAATCACTGTTCTCCCGTCTTTATAAAGATTTCTATACTGTTCGCTATCCGTGAACGGCCCTGACATACCGGTGAAAATTATGATTCCTGGATCATATTTCTCAATGTAGTTATTTAGCATGTCAATATTATTATATGTGTGAAAAATTACATTTTCAGATATAAGTTCATCCAGGGGGTTCTGTACGTGGCTGCAAAAATCCCTCATATCAGAAATATCGTAAATTTTAAGTTTGCCAAAACGGGATTCGTCTTTACTGTGCATCTTTATTTTATTTGTGTATTCCACGCCATAAATGCCCGAAATTTTTTTTTTGAATCCATTTATGTTGCCTGCATGAATCCTGCCATTAATTTTTAATTCTGGTATTGAATAACTATATGCACTTACCTTTGGAAATAATGCCTTTTTGTCCATATTTTCACTGCAGTTAGATGCTTTATCCGACTGGACGAAAATATACTCCGGCAGTTCATTTAACGGTATCTCTGTTCCCTGTATTGTGTAATTTTCAGGTGTAACAATTAAGGCGTTTTTTTTATTTTTTAATGTGTACTCATAACATAAAATAGTACTGAAAATTTCCGGGTTACTGAATGGCCATGTTACTGTAAGTGTATTCTCCGGCATTTCATTTATAATCCAGTCAGCATATATGTTTTCAAATTTATTAAATCTTATTCTCCACGGTATCCCTGAATTAAATATGTGGCAGTCACACTCATCTGAGCATATATAGTAATTATTTGATTTAATATATTTAACAGTTTCAGCATTTATAAGTGGTGAACCACAATCCGGGCATTCAGGTATTTTATGGTAATATGTATTGATCACTGAATATGCCTCCATATTTTTCTGTCAAGAAAACTATTTCCATACTCGCATGAAGTTTCTGGAAGCATTATACAGCTGTAGCATGCCGCACCGTCTGGACCATTGCCCCTTTGTGTGGATCTGCAGAAAGGATCATTGGAGCAATTATCAATGTATTTTAGGGCTTCTGAAAAAATGTCAGGTACAAATTCTTCTGTAACAAGTTCTGACAGACCACCGACATTGCCATCAGATCCGGGGATGCTTGAATATATAAGTATGCCATTCCCAGAATTGGTTGCATAAACTCTCTCCCTGATAGAAGATATTGAATATCCTGTTCTGTGGGAAATAGCCTTTATCAGTGCATGTGAAAGAGTATGGAGAAAAACAAATTCAGGGGACTTCGTATAATCTCCCCATACATGGGTGTATTTATTATCAATGTTGGTCCAGTCATCAGTATAATTTTCTGCCCGGTATTTTTTCATATCGTTTATTATGTTTTCTGCATAGATAAATATTGAATCTGCAGTGTTAATTATGCCGGGCATATATTCCATCTTATCAAAATTAAATGATGAACTGACAGTTTTCTGTTTGCATTGACTTCCGGCCGTGGGTCTTATATTTCTCACATAACCTAACTGCAGGGTGATCATATCTATACCATCACGGGGAATGGTCCATTCAAAATTATCAAATGACTTTGGATCCTGTACAGTCGAACGTAAATACTGAAATTCATGTGCCATCAGTGAATTTATATCCAGATCGGGAGTAATAATTTCATTAATGGCGCTCTTAAAGCGGTTCATGCCATCCACTGTATTGAGCTCATATGCGGAACGTATATTTCCGTAACTATCGCTGAGTAGCACACTTATACCCTCATTAAGTGAGTTTAAAGTGCCACTATTAACAGATATGGCGAAAAGGGTGTTCAGCTCCTTTAATTTATCACTGTTAATACTGTTCAGTGTTTCAGATCCGGGCATATTAAGAAACGTGAATGTATGGGGATACCTGACAGATGATGACTGCCTCTGTATTATTTTCATGTTGCATGTACATGTTGAACTGCTATCGTCTTCCATATGTCTTCCCGTACATTTAAACCTCTTTCCGTAGATTTCCTGCATGCTTGTATTTTCACCACACTGTGCGCATTTAATCTTAATTGATGACAGTGATGATGCTGAAGCACTCCAGTGGTAATAATTTGATTCACAGGATTTTCCACGAGACTTTGAATGAATAGCATAATTCCAGTTTACGTCATCAAGGTGACCTGAGGGACATGCCATGATAAATCTTATCTGTGAACTGTTATTAGAAGTACCACATACCGGGCAGTTATGATTGTTTTCATCAGATTTATAAAGTATGGAAGTTTTCTCACCGCATCTTGTATTTTTCTCATGTGCAGATTCATTATAACATACACGCCATAAGGGAAAATATGCTGTTTTATAAAGTTCCTTATCTGATTGACAATTAAGGGCCTGATTCGATGGCAGATCAATGACGTGTAAATTACTTACATCCATTAATTGACCAGCATAATTAAGAACGGAGCTATTTATCTTTCTGCTTATGTCAGAATTTTTCAGAATTTTTGATTTATCAGGGCGCTGAATATTATATATATCTTTTCTTTTAATAACCGATGCGTGATCCGTCCCCTCAATTATTGATCCGGGGCCATATCCAAAAATAAACTGTGATTTTCGTATATCTGCTCCTCCAAAATTTGCTGATTCTTCTATATCACGCAGTGACTGTGGAACATTCTCATACACTATATTTTCAGGTTTTTTTCTGTATCTATCTTCTGGAGAGCCGAGAACAATACTGCTATCGCTATTTTTGTCACGGTCACTAAATGTGGAGTACACAAGACTTTGACTGTTTTCGGCAATCTTTTCCCATTTATCTATTATTTTCCGGTAATGCGCAAGAATACCATCTATGATCTCTTCGTTATCTAAATATTTAAGCCTCTCCCGGGTATCATCAAAAAAGTCCTCTATAATTTTTTTATTATTCCTGATATTTATGGCATCTTCGTTTTTTGTCATACTGCTGCATACTGCACGGGCAAATGCAACAAATGCTGGAGCGGCTGCAATATCAAGTGCGCCAGTGGACCATGGAGATACTGGTGAACTCTCCACATTTGCGTGTATTTTATCATGATACTGCAGAAACATTTCATAATGGCTACGGTCTCTCGGACGTGATGCACTGTAAATAACAATAACAAGCGCATTCTTTTCCCTGCCGGTTCTTCCCGTTGCCTGGATATATTCAGCTGTCATTTTTGGCTGGCCGCCGACAATCATAAGTGAAAATCTTGATATATCAACCCCTGTTCCAAACATAGAGGTTGTTATCAGTGCATCAGAATTTTCCTCAGGCCTGTCATTCCATTTCTCAAGTCTGTCAAGTATAACAGGAATGTCGGTGGAGGCGGCTCTTCCTGACAGCTCCTCTATATTTTCGGGATTAAGGGCACTCATACCGGATAGATTTACCCTCTGCATTACATCCTCGCGGTACAGTGATCCTGCAATTGAAAGTTCCTTAATAGAATTAAAATAAATTACTGGAGTCCAGAAATACTTAATATTCTCATCCTCAATATTTTCATATTTTTTCTTTATAATTCTGGACAGTATATCCACAAGTGCAGATTGTACACTAGTTCCTGCCGGCATTATACCCATATATGTTCTGCCCGGCCTGTCCTGAATAATTTTTTGGCCTGTATCATTTTCCTGTTCAGCTGCATGGAAAAAATAGGAATCATCTAACGAGACGCCACCAGGTGGGAAAATCATACCATTTCTGGAAAATAGACTTTGAATCTGCTCACTGTATCTGTTTACTGTTGCACTTGCTGCTATATATTTTATGGGTTCCACTCCATTGTACCTTAAAATTGCCGAAACAGAATTCTCATAAACACCAAAGAAACTCCCCATCGGGCCAGTCAGTAGATGCATCTCATCCTGTATTATTAAATCAGGTCTGTGTGATTCCATGTTTCCAAATATTTTTGATGCATTCTGATTAAATGCAAGTCTCGCAATTTTATCAACTGTGCTTATTATAAATGATGGATTTGCAGTATATATATCATCATCAACGGTGTATGCAGGTATCCTGATGTTATTCCTGTGAAGCTCACAGTCAGGATTATTGCATTTTATTTCAATTTCTTTTTTTGTATTTATTTTATTTATATGGTATCCAGGAAATAATATTCCTGATATACTTTTTATATTAAGAGGAGAAAAATCCGCTGAATTTTTAACCTGTATAAATGTCATATTTCTCAACGCGGTTATCTTAAATATTTCATCCCCGCACGAAGATATACTGAAATCTTTTCCACCAGAATTTAACTGTCTGGCTCCAGAACTGAGGATAAAGAACCAATCGCCTGTCTTTAAACCCTCTCTCTGTGGAATTGCAAGAAGTGACCAGCATGCAGGGCATTTTATTATCTGTGCAGGATTCCCTTGAAAATTATGATTACCTGTTGAATCTACTGATTTAAAGAACTTAAAAGCCTCAGACCTGTTGTTAGGGGTTAAATTGTTTCCAACCCACAATCCTGCAGAAATCGGATACTTTGATTGATCGTTAAAACTTATACCATCATAACCTTTCTTCCTTATATATTCTGCAGCTGTTATAAAATCAACAGTTCTTTTAAACTGCTGTACAGTTAAAAGTCTGAGTGTGTAGCGGCTGATAACCGAGGTACCCGGGTTTTCACTGATCTTATTTTCACTTTTCATTTTATAGCGCCTGTATATGATGTCAAAAATTGCGGCTGCAAGATAAGCTTCTGTTTTTCCGGCACCTGTATGGACCCATAGAACATCTACAATATTTCTTGTTTCTGAAGTTTCATTAACTATGCCATCTATTTCCATAAGCAAAAATGCCATCTGGAATGGCCGCCATACAAATCCTCCTCGATATTTACGCCACCTACCAACCGTGCTCATAACTGCGTTAACAAATCTAAAACTTTTTTCAGCATTGCCGTTGTTATTCAGTATATTTATACCGTCTCTGATTCGTTTCAGTGCTGTTCTGTTGTTATCAATATTTTTGGATAGTATTTCATATGCATCCATATTATTTTCATTTTTTATCTTATCCTCAAGTTTTTTACTCATACCATTAATCCATTTTTCGTATGATTCTGCAAGATTATTTAACTTCTGCATATCTAAACTTGATACCATACTTGCTGCCGAGAGATCTCCGTCAGATTTAACAGATTCGGGTGTGAGTGACTGGTAAACTGGCATAAACTCTATTCTTAAATCGGGGGCATAATATTTATCATAATTAACTGTGTAATCACACCATTTTAATTTTTTTTCACCCTCACTGTCGCGTTTTAATTCGGTGTCCAAGTGGTTCCATATTGAAGAACAGTTATATCCCCTAGCATAGTGGACCTTGTTCCAGTAAAGTGCATTGATTTCGCCGTTAAATGGTTTATTATCTATTGAATTGGGTCTGCTGCCCTCAACATTAATTCTCAGAGAAACCTGAAATAGCTTGTATTTCCAAATATCGTTTATTGATATATCTCTCTTTTTCTCATTAAAAAGGGTTAATCTTAAATTTTTTTCAATTAAATACTCAATCTCCAGCTTTACATCTATGGAACCACCACCATCAATATCGACACAGTAAGGCTCTTTATAGCTGGTTAAGTCTATTGATAATTCCTTGTACAGCGGTTCTCTTACATACTGATCTTTACTTTTTTCATATCTACCATAGGATACTAGAACATTTATAATAGCATCTTTATTAACAGAAAAAATTATTCCGGCACTGGAAACGTTATAATCTTCTGCTTTTCCAGTAACTGTATCACTGTTGACGGGATCATCAGAGTCAATAGCCTCTGTATCCGGATTATTATCTATATTATCCGATATATCCTGATTTTTTAATATATGAGATACCGATGTTCCGGGTACCAGTATTCCAGTATAATATATTTTATCAGGCCTACACTGTACAGCTTCGTGTGAGTCGTTCTTTTCTGGACCATATGCAGTTCTTTTTACTGTGAGCATAAACTGTTCAAGAAGATCATTCATATATGTGTTAAATCCCCCGTTCAATATAAATGTTTTTTATTTATCCATGCATGCTGGAGATTCTTGAATGCGGGACGATTTAACCATATTCAATACCTCTAATTCTGTTTCTCTTTAATGCTCTCACTACATTTTTCATTTTTTTCATTCCTTCATTTTAGTCAGAATGTAAATAAATTTGTCTTGTTTTGGGTCTCTCATCTTTTACCAAGTGATGATTTTTCTTACTTTCCCACCCTCTTACATTATTTTTTTTTAAAGTTATCATTAAATTATAAGCTTTTACTATCTATCCAAAAATACATTTTTCTTGATAATATTTGATATTTACCCATGTTATTAAGAAACTGAGGAGATCACAGAATTGAATAACATTTAAAGAAAAAATCAGGTCAAAATTTCTATAAATGTCACATAATCCCATCTCACACAACAATTTCTTTCAATATTCTGAGGATTATTTTCTGAATCATGTTCCTTAGGAGGTGTATCGCAACTATATTCCCTACCTCTAATGCATAATATTGAACCTATGCTAATGACATGCCCCCAATACTTGTGTCCTCCCATCTCTGTTATTATAACGGTTAATTGGGACTCCTTATCAACCTTGCCATAGATCTCATTTTCCAGTTCATAAAAGGTTTTCTGAGATCTATATCTCGGCAGAAAATAGAATAATGAGAGAAAGAATGTACCGGGAATAGAATAAACCTCGGGTATCCCGTGGCTATATGATTTCAGGGTGCCGAAAAATCTTAGTCTAGGAATGCTTAAATTCGGGTATGTGTAAATCAAATATGAAAAAGTTTTTGTAAGAAGAAGGTAAATCAAAACTATTGCTACAGATAAGAAATAGAACTCATACCGCTTTAATCTGAGGTGATTTATAAGACCCGGCGACAAGTTTCCATCATTGTGTAATATTTTGGAAATGCGATTCGAATTAAATAAAACCCCACAGATAAACAAAAGAACTATTACAGTAATAAATGGTGAATATACAAACCATGAATTTAAGCTGATTAACAACGGATAAATTCCTTTATGATTCTCTGTATTCCACGCAAGGGCAATAAAGAAACAGACTATTAACACAATCACCGGCTTTTTCGGTATTTTGTTAACCTCTGAACGAAAGTTTGAATAATTTAAATCCTTTAAAGTACCACCATTATTCGAGGCTTTGAGTTTTGGAAACGGCAACTTTATTTCTATTGCCTCCAGTATTCTTCTCCTCGCTCTTCGAAATAAGACTTCGTCTGTAATATATATTCCAATTACTGAAAATGCTATTGCGACGGCTGCTATTAAATCTGCCAGCAGATATGAGGACACGGGTGCCATGTTATATAATTATGTTTCCAATATTTAAGTTTTGATTGCCCATCATTTTATCAAGTATCAGAAAATGAATCATTGAGCATCATCTCCATTCCTTCATCTACCAGTTTTATTATCTTGCATTTTACCATTTGAGGTTTCTTGAATGATTTTCTATACTTTACAAATACAGATAGACTATCCTGTATTCCGAAAACAATCTTGACATATTCTGGATCACCCATGTTCTGGATTATTGGAAAACAGCATAGCCTTTCTTTCATGATATTTTGGCAATTATGTGCTTTGAAGCAATTGATCTACCTCCTAATTTTATACACTTGTCGTGGATGGAATGTCAGAGTGCCTAAGGTGTATCTGTATTTTCCTGAGGTTTATTACTGCTTCCTTTACTCCATAATCTATTATATTCGTGGTAATTCTGTGTTTTCTTTAACTCTCATCTCGATCATAATATTTATATTAAAACTCAATCGATGATATGGTACATCCCGATTCTAACCGTTAAGTCTGATTAACATTTAGTTTTCACAACCGTGTTCTTATCCACTATTCTACACTCTTACATTTCTGTAGGATATACAAGATCGAGCCTAAACATATATTTATTAGTTCCACTGCAATAGTTTCTCAAAGTGGTGGATATCCCCAAAAGCAACAGTTATTTATTAAAAATGAATGCCATACATCTTGGCACTAATTATTTATGGATTTCATATGAA
>JAKADL010000061.1 GCA_021820565.1 Thermoplasmata archaeon | reverse complement strand
TCTACTCTGAAAAAGAGATATATAAGAATTGCGCCTATACTGTTTTTTCTGTATGTGATAAACTTTCTGGATCGGGTGAATCTTTCCTACGCTATAGATGCGGGAATGTTTCTTGATATCGGTGTGCCTAAATCATCTGCGGATTTAATAGCAGGAATTGCCTCGGCTCTGTTTTTTGTGGCTTATGCATTACCACAGGTTTTTACCACATTAAGAATAAATAAGGTAGGTGTTAGAAAGATATTTGCAGTAGCATTCACCGCATGGGGAATAATTACAATAGCCACGGGCTTTGTTCAAAATGTTCCCGAAATATATGCTCTGCGATTCATTCTCGGTCTCGCGGAGGCACCGTTCTATGCAGGTGTTATGTTCTTCATGGGAGTGTGGTTTATCGAGTCTGAAAGAGGAGTTGCCAACAGCTTCTTCAATGCTGCTATTCCTGTTGCAGGAATATTCGGTGGACTTATTTCCGGAGAAATATTCCTGGTATATGGTGATAACCCCGGATGGAGATATCTTTTCGTTATAGAGGGGATACTTGCACTCATATCAGTTGCTATACTCTGGGTAGTTATAACTGATTTCCCGGAACAGGCAAAATGGATGTCAAAGCAGGAGAGGGATGCCCTTCAGGGTGACCTTGATCTGGAAGAGAAAAACAAACCAATAAAAGTTTCATGGAAGGAAGCCCTTATGCAGCCAGATGTTATACTTCTAACTGTCGTTTATTTCCTCGGTGTAACAGCACTCTACGGATACTCCATCTGGCTTCCATCTATTATCGGGTCCTTTACGCATGTACATGCTGCTGAATCTAGCTTCCTATCAGATATACCGTATGTAGTTGCGGCAATCGCCCTGATATTCATACTAAGATATTCCGACAGGAAAGGAGATAGAAAACGCTTAACTGCAATTATATTCTTTATCGCTTTTATAGGATTATCACTGAGTGCCTTTACAATATCGAATGCAGTTGTGTCCTTCATATTCTTTACTATATCAGCTATAGGAATATTCACATTCCTCCCGGTATTCTGGAATATACCACAGGAATCTCTTACCAGAGAAAGTTCAGCTGCATCCATAGGTCTCATAAACGGTCTTGGAAATCTAGGGGGTGCTGTAGGTCCCATAATAGTCGGCGGTCTGGAAACTGTAACACACTCATTTGTAGCAGGCGTCTATGGAATGGCTATCTTTGCAGGACTTGCTGGTGTCTTAGTTCTGTTCGTAAAACATTCCAGATAATTTTATAATTTTCAAAAATTTAATTTCTATATCTTCTAAATATTGGTATATACAGGTATATTGAACAATCTTTTCTATTGGGATTTTTATTAAATACATACCCTCTATGGATTAGCATGGCATACAATGCTCTGGATAATGCAAAGATGAATTCTTTGCATAAAAAGATTACAGCCTTATCTGTGGGAGGGACATTCCTTGACGGCTATGATATTTCCATTATATCAGTTGCCCTGATTGTAATGTCCAAAACAGCGTTTGACCTGAATACCGATTTCGGAAAGGCGATGATAGGTGCTTCGACAACAATAGGTATGCTCGTGGGAGCGATACTTTTCGGATACATTACCGATCTATATGGAAGAAGGACTATGTATATGTACGATATGGTTATATTCATCATCCTTACCATAGCAACAGCATTTTCATGGAACTTCGCCTCATTATTTACCATGAGGTTTATACTTGGTTTGGGACTGGGCGCTGACTATGCAATAGGTACAACCATTATAAGTGAGTTCTCACCGGTTAAATACAGAGGAAAGTTACTGGTTACAAATGTACTTGCCTGGTTTGTAGGTGCTGCAGTGGCAGCGGGAACTGGATATCTCCTGCTTTCCCTCGGACCCCAATCATGGAGGTACATGTTTATTCTGGGAATAATACCTGCGGCAATTATTCTGATACTCAGAAGAGATGTGCCAGAGTCAGCAAGATGGCTTAACAACAAAGGAAAAACCAGGGAAGCATCGGAAGTAGAAGAGGAACTTACAGGAACCTCTGATAATCTTGCAGTAATTAAAAAGGATAATAAAAATCCTTTAAAGGATCTAGTAAGCAAGAAATATATCAGGAGCCTGCTTTTCATCGGAATATTCTGGTTTACCTTTGACGCTTCATTCTACGGTATAAGTATATTCAGTCCTACAATCCTTGAACTACTGGGCTTAAAGGCGAGGTTAGCAGTTCTAGGTTCAGGCATATTTGACGTATTTGCTATACTGGGTAGCATTACAGCCATAATACTGATTGATAGAATAGGAAGAAAAGGAATTACAATTCTCGGGTTTTCCGGTATGGTTGTCTCACTGGCTGCCCTGGGTATAGTTACGTATTACGTTCCGAATAAGTCTGCATTTATAACCGATGGAGCACTCATATTTGCACTATTCCTTATATTCTACATAACGGAAGCCATCGGTCCAGGCTCCACAGATTTTGTATATCCCGTCGAGTTATTTCCAACAGAAGACCGGGCAACGGCACAGGGTTTTGGAACGTCTGTGAGCAGGATAGGGGCAATATTAGGTATAACCACATTTCCGTTTATAGTTACAGCTTACGGTTTCAGTACAAGTCTTTTCTTCTTTACTGGACTGGCAGTAGTTGGTTTACTGGCAACAGTATTCCTGGGAACAGAAACAAAAGGAAAGACTTTAGAAGAAATCAATGCTGAAGAAGAGCATTCCCCGGTAACTACTACAGGAGCTAAATAAAATTTTTAAAATAAATACTTATTTCATAATCGATTTTATTCAAGAAACTCTTTTTTAATTAATCCTGTGATTTTTTGTAATTGTGTATGCATTCTACAAATAATAATTTCTTGTGTTCAAAAATTGAAGTATACCGCATTTATTTCAAAAACATTGTAATTCATTTATATGGCACAAATATACAATGGAAATAGCTCTTACATGTTCATCATTATTTTTGTTTTAGTCATAGCAATATGGCAATTATATTAAGGTCTGAATGGGAGAAAATTTAAAGAGCCGAAATTTATACTTTATTTAATCCAGCACTTATATCAAATATTTTAAATATTTAGTTGTAATCAAATTATGATAATTATGTTACAACAATTTGTTAACAGAGTTAAGGAATTAAAAATTCTTGAAACCAAATTTATGGAGAATAAAAAGCAATTAGTAATCATTTATGGTAGACGGAGAATAGGTAAAACCGAATTAATCAAGAAATTTATTGAAAATAAAAGGTACATATATTATTTATGTACACAGGATAGTATTATTAATAATATTAACGAATTGAAACTACAATTCGCATCCGTAACAGGAAAAGCGTATTTCGCAGATCTGGAAACTGATTTTTATAATCTATTTAAGTATTTTATAAATGAGATAAAATCAGAAAAAATAATTATTGTCCTGGATGAATTTCCAAATTTGATAGATCTGTTTCCCGGCATTGTTTCTGTAATGCAGAAAATATATGATGAATTAATGGACAAATCATCCCTGTATATTATATTATCCGGTTCCAGTATAAGTATGATGGAGGACGAACTATTGAGTTATAAATCGCCTTTATACGGGAGGAGAACGGGCAGTCTTGAACTTTCAACCTTCGGTATCAGAGAAGCCAGATACTTTTATAATATTAATTTTGAAGACCTAATTAAGATATATTCAATTTTTGGAGGCATCCCCTTTTATCTCTCTCTTGCAGATAAGAACTTGACAGTTGAGGAAAACATAATAAATAAAATAATGACAAAAGGTGAAATCCTATACGAAGAATCAAAAATACTCCTCAAGGAAGAGTTCAGGGAACCACGTGTTTATGAACTTATTCTGAGATATATCTCCATTGGATATAATACATATGGAAAACTGGAAAATGCTACACATCTGGATAAAGGAAATATATCAAAGTATCTTGAAACACTTATTTCTGTTAAACTAATTGATTATATAATGCCTTTAAATCAGAAACGCCGGGGAATTTACGAAATAAAGGATTATTTCATGACTTTTTATTACAGGTTCGTGTATCCCAATTTATCCATGCTGGAGATTGACCAGACTGATAAAGTAATGGCTTTAATCAGGACTGATCTGAATATTTATTACGGGCATGCATTTGAAAAGATAGTTATTGAGATGATAAAAACAGGTATTGTTGAATTACCATTTATGCCCACAAACGTCAAAAGGTTCTGGAAGAAGGAAGTTGAAATAGATGCAATAGCCATGAACGAGGATACTGGAGACATTTGCTTTATTGAATGCAAATTTTCAGATAATGTAGATGGCCTACAGATTTATCATGATTTAAAATATAAATCCTTATCGGTAGATTTCAGAAGAAGCAGGGAATATTATATGATAGTTGCAAAATCATATAAAACCAGAAGTAAAGAAGCAATTAACCTTGATTTCCAGGAATTAGATAAATTGACTTCAAGAATAGATAAATAAAAAATAATAAAATTAGGTAAAAATATAATTATAATACTATATCCTGAAATGGCATTATTATATCGCCTTCCCTGTGGGCCTCCAGAATTCCAAGAGTTTCATTGGTTAGATGAATCGGTACCAGCTTCTTTGCATGGCTTTCATGGAATCCTTTCATGGCTGAAGAATATGTGGAATGTTTCCAGAATTCAGCGGTTTTATAATCCTCATCGGGGTATGTCATCTCGTGGAAGAATAGGTCTGCATCCTCCCCGACCCTGGCGATATTGTCATTATATGCAGTATCCCCTGTATAGGCAATAATATGATTCTGATACTCTATCCTGTACATATTATCCGGAATAGCATGATTTCCATGAAAAGTTTCAATATAATCATGTTCACTCTTTTCAATGAATCTTGCCTTTAGTTCGTAAACCTCCCTGCCATCATTAATTTCCACATAGTTTGCCGTTACCCTGAACTTTTCATTATCCGGTGTGTTATATAACTGAAGTATACGTTCAGTGTTCTTTTTAATCCCGGGTGGTCCCATAATTATGAGTTCTTCCTTAATATTCCTGGAACCCCTGTACCACAGGATTTCAGCAAGTCCACCGAAGTGATCCAGATGCATATGGCTTATCAGAATCTTGTCAAGTTTTCCGGGGTCTATTCCGGACTCAAGCATGGATTCAATAGTATGAGGACCGCAATCAAGCAAAATCTGCTTGTCAATGATCATTGATACATTTCTTCTGCCGGCCTCTATATGTGAGGACCAGTTGCCCATAAATTTTATTTCCATTTTTTCACCATTTCGTGTTGAAAAATTACTCTACTATAATTAACCATTTCCAATATACTTAATATATAACTATATACTATATATAAATAAAAGATAATAGATAATTTTGAAATATAATCATTGCTCTATATACTTTATCATCTCATTAGATATTCCTGTCTCTTTCATATATGCATTCAGGCCGGAAGATTCTATTATTTCTAGAGCAGATTTTTTATCAGCCTTTGCCCTTTCCATTTCAAGGTTTTTCCAGAGTGGGAATACCACTTTTTCCTCCTGAGAGTTGTGGAAGGTAAGTGTTTGATAAAATAGGGGGATCCTCTGTTCATACAATGGATTTTCTCCAGTTTTCCATTTTATGAGATTGCTGTATAACTTATCCAGGAGTTTATGATCGGCAATCAAACTGTCTATTGTTTTTTTCGTTTCATTATCACCTAGAGATACCAATTCGGGAAATACCACTTTTTCCTCTATAGCTACATGTATATCCATGAGAAATGTCCTGAATTCCATCATATCAACAAATTCATTTTTTTCAGCCCTGATTCGTATGGCAGAATGATCTATCATCAATAACTCAACGGCGTCCATGGGATAAAATGTTTCCATTCTATATTAAAGGTATCAAACAGCCAATAATACATGACTTATAATGGGAATTCAAGTGGAAATCCAGGATTGAAACAATTTCATTATATCTAAATAGAGTATCCCCGCGGTAATAATTCTTAAATATTATTCTTATGTAGTTTTATTCGCATGATAAAAGATTTAGTACGGGCAAAGATGATTTATAATGAATTTTAAGGAATTCGGTCGTACAGGCAAAAAGATATCAGCAATGGGTATAGGTACTTGGGATATTGGTAGTGATATAGACAAAAACGTTGAATCTATAAAATACGCTATAGAGAATGGAATTAACTTTATTGACACGGCAGAAATGTATGGAACTGAGCCGGTTGTAGCGAGGGCAATTAGGAGCTATAGTAGGTCAGATCTCTTCATAGCAACAAAGGTATGGCCGGATCATTTTCAACATGATTCAGTTATAAAGGCATGCAATGACAGCCTAAATAAACTTCAAACCGAGTATATAGATTTGTATCAGCTTCACTGGCCCAGTAAGTCCGTCCCCATATCAGAGACCATGAAGGCCATGGAAGAACTAATGGATCAGGGCAAAATACACCATATTGGAATTAGCAATTTCACACTGGAACAGACAAAGATGGCCATGGAGAGTATGAAGAAGTATGAAATTGTGTCAAATCAGATAGAATATAATATAGTAACAAGGGACATCGAACGTTCTGGATTGTATACTTTCTGCAAGAATAATAAAATTGCTATGATTGCCTATAGTCCTCTATCTCATGGAAAAATACTATCTCAGTCGAAACTGGTTGATCAACTTGCAAAGATGGCAATTCCATACGATGCTACTCCTTCTCAGATGGCTCTTGCATGGCTAATTAACAGGGATGATGTTTTTCCCATTCCAAAGGCAAGCAACAAGGATCATATGAAAGAAGATATAGCCAGTGCGGATATAAAAATAAAAACCGAGGATATGAAGAAAATGGATGAGATAGAATCAAAATTCTATGTGGCTCCAATAGCTTCAAGGCAAAGTTCAAGGTGAATTTAATTTAATATATGTATAAAAAGGCATTACTATCCCGAATGATTTTATTTCAATAGAAAAACATAACTAATATAGAGACTTTAATTATAGATGAAAATTCTTGTTGTGGGAGTAAATAACTTTGGGCAAATGCATCTATCAGCTATAAAGAACATGGATATTAGTATAGTGGAAAGAAAGCCCGATGTAGTGGCAAAATCCAGGGAAAAATTCAAAATAGATAGAGTGTACGGCAACTATGACGAGGCTTTGAATGATCGATTCGATATTGTTGACCTCATTGTACCTCATTATCTGCACAGGGAAATGGCAATGAAGGCAATGGAAGTAGGCAGTAATGTCCTTATTGAAAAGCCCATAGCAACATCTATAAAGGACGCAGAGGACATGATAACAGCATCCAGAAAATTCAACGTAAAATTCATGGTCACAGATCAGTATTATTTTGATCCATCAGTCAGGGAAGCTGTAAAAATAATCAAAAATGGCACTATAGGAAAACCAGTGGCTATTGTAGTCAGAGATCAGAGGTATTATACCCATAAAGGCTGGAGAACAAACAGTGTGGATATGGGCGGCGGTTCGCTTATAGATGGTGGAATCCATTTCGTTGATACACTTCTGAACTTAGGTGGTGATTATGATAGCATAGATGGAGTCAGCAGGCACGGAGGGTCTGCCCTTCAGGGAGAAGACACAACAACAGCAATGTTCAAATTCAAAAATGGCAGTACTGGACTTTTCCTGTATACCTGGTCATACAGGGAGCCACCTGAACTTCCGGCATTCGAGGTGATAGGTGATACAGGTTCTTTATACGAAGATCCAGTGTCCAGAACAGACTGGGGAATTGGCACAAAGAACAGGACTGTGTACGGTGATCTGGTTCTGAATGGCAAGAAACTCAACATAAAAAAATACGATGTATATGAAAGAGAAATAGGGGAATTTGCAAAAAGCGTGGAAAATGATACCCCTGTTCCGTTTACTCCAGAAATGGCCCTGAGAGACCTGAAGGCTGTATTGAAAATATACGAGATGTCCTGAAATAAAGTTCAATATTATTTTTGTAGTAAAAGAGAAAACAGTATGGAATTCAGAAAATAACATATGGAAAGGACCCTAGATAATAGGTATAATTTCGCCATAAAATATCTGGAAAATTTCAATATAAATCTAAAATAGTTTACTATGCAATATAACAGGTAATTCATCTAAAATTATCGTGTGCTTATGTGAATTTCAAAAAGATTAAATATGGTTAATTCTATTATAATGTATGCAGCAATCAGATTTTTATGGAGAAATAAAGAAGGTTGTGAAAGGACATGAAGCTACTGACAATGACTTCATAAACAGATTTGCCAGGGGAGAGATTTCAGATGATGAGTTCATCCGGTTTTCAATTGAATTCTACCATTTTACACGGGAGTGGCCTGAAATCCTGGCCAAATTGCTTGTCAGCACGGAGAACGAAAATGATGCCTATGAGCTTACGGGAATACTAGTATCTGAGCTGGGTAGCGAAGACCCTGGAAAGAGGCATGAGCTCCTGTATCGCAGATATTTGAGGTCCATAGGGCTCAAACCAGAAGACCTGGTAAAAAGGAAACAGCTTACAACGACCAAGGCATGGCTTGACGGAATGCGCGACTACTTTTCATCGGATCATGCAAAGGCACTTGGTGCAGAATTTGCGCTCGAAAATATGGCTATACCCATGTGGGATAAGCTGCTTCCTGGATTGAGGATAATGAAGGAAAGAAAATACAGGGATATGGATATGCTCTATTTTACCTTCCACAGGGAGATAGAATCAACACATGAAGATGCCATGGAAAACGTTATAGGAGTTCATAGCAATGACCAGAAAGATCAATTCATAAACAGTGCAAGGGGAATACTGGAACTGGAAAAGAACTTCTGGCTCGGTCTTTCTGATAAAAAATAAATAAATTTTCAAAATTCGTATAGTTAATATTTTTCAGATTTCCATGAGTACTGATAATTTTTATCCTTTATGGATTCAGCCTTTTCCGTGGGTAGAAGCCATTTATATGATTCTACCATGATTGCCACTTCATCCGTTCTTTCCGATCCTATACTTTTTTCCACAACTCCGGGCTGTGGACCATGGATCATTCCATGAACATGCATCGTAATGGATTTTTCACCTATGCCTTTTCTGCTCATGAAATTTCCTGATGAATAAAATATGAGTTCATCAGAATCTATATTGTTATGATAGTACGGTATGGGTATTGCCCTTTCGTGGAAATCGAAGAGTCTCGGAAGGAATGCCCCGATCATGAAATCCTTTGATTCAAATACAGTATGTACCGGTGGGGGCATATGCAATTTACCTACTATTGGTGCAAATTTATCTATGTTAATGGAAAAGGGATAAAGATAACCATCGTAGCCCTCCAGATCAAATACAGGGAAATGCCTTACTGTATTCAGGTAGTAACGTCCATAGTCAACCCTCACATGATATTCCCCTGTGTTATTTTCAGGATCAATGAATTCCGGTATCCGTATATCCCGGGAATAGTATGGCATTCCCTCTTTCAACTGCCCGTATTTATTGATGTAGTTCCGGGGAATTTCCATATGGTCGGTAGATATGGTAAAAAAGAAAAATGACCTTTCATCCATGGTAGTTCTGTATGTAGTTCCTTTAGGTATGTATATAAAGTCCCCTGCCCTGAATTTGAGTATTCCGAATGGTGATTGAATTGCTCCGGAACCTGAATGCACGAAGAAAACCTCATCGCAAAGTGCGTCTCTAAAATACTCATCAGTATTTGCATCGGTGTCTATGATTCCCGTACTGGTAGAATCGTTGAAGAAAAGAACCTGCCTTCCTGTGTAAAAATTATC
>JAKADL010000060.1 GCA_021820565.1 Thermoplasmata archaeon | reverse complement strand
AATTAGCAGGAATTTTTTATTTCCGGATATAAGGTAATTAACAACTTCACTTTCATATAATTCGCTTTTTTTCTTTTTAAAGTCAAATAGATCAATATTCCCTGTTTTCTCGCCGTTGTTGAAGAGATAATATTTCATTGACCCCTCAACCGGATAATGTAGCAGCAGGACGCCATTATTTACAGGAATGATGTTAGCATAATCTTCTGCCGGTACTGGAAAAACTTCGCTTAATTGTACAATATTTTCAAGCTTGTATTCGCCAGGAGTATTTTCATGCAATTCTTCAGGTATGTCTGAGAACAACGGGAAGATATTTTCCTTCACAGGTATGGCGAATGGCTTGGTTATTTTCGGGTAACCTAAATTAAACACAAGCTGGTCTGCAACCGGGTCAAGTGACCGTTTGGACAGGTAAAATAGATAATTGTCGTCATTGCTGAAAACAGGTTTGAAGTCTATAGCACCGGGAGTTGTTGCGTCATATTTTTTATTGGTTTTTAAATCAAATATCTTTATGGACGAACTGCCGTTATATCCGTAGTATTCTGATTCAGGATAGGAATATGCAAGCAATATGGAATCATTTGACCACGAAAAATCGTCTATTGTTCCTGATTCGCTTTCATCTATCTTATTTATGTTTCCATTTTCAAGGTTTAAGATAAATAATTCAAATCTGTTATTCCCAATTGCGATGTATTTGCCATCAGGTGAAGCATTCAAGGAAAAAATTATGCCATTTTTGAAGTCAAAGAATTTTTTCAATGTTTTATCAACACTGTATAATAATATTTGATTATTCTCTTCACTATAATTATATATTATTATATCGTTATTATTCATAAATTCAATTATCTGATTTTTTAATTTATTTATATTCATAGCAGGGCCAGTTTTGATGCCTGTAAATAATGCTTGCCCCCTGCTTATCAAGCCAATTAAATTTCCGGTATAATTTATTTTATAATCGGTCAAATAATCTGTTGCCTTTACAATTCTGTTTTCAATATTCACTGATGGTATATTTATATTTATCTCCAGTTTTTCTACTATGTCATTCTTGAATGTAAACAAAGATCCGGATTTCTGAAAGATTATTTTTTTGTTGTCTGAACTGGCATTTCTCACATAGTAATCCTTAAAATCTGTATGTTTTTTGAGATTGCCTCCATTAAAATCGGTTGAATATATATTTGCACTCCCCTCATGGTCCGAAATAAAATATAATTCATCGTTGTAAATCATAGGTGAATTTACATTTGATTCCAGGTCTATTATTATTTTAAAATCATCATTCTTGCATGACAATATTTTTCCCCTTGTCCCTCCTTTATATCGCTTCCAGTGGGGCATATCTATTGTATTTCTGCCAATTATGGTATAATCTCCGTAATATATAATATTTAAAGCTGGCCCAAGATTTATGGGTTCAATATTTCCATTCACTATTCTGTATAACATAGGCGTTCCGAATGGATAATATGCATCGGTTGAAATTATCAAATTGCCATTCTTATCAAAGCCTGCAATTGATGTATACATTCTTCTGCTCGTGCTTTTACCACAAAGATATGTAATCCTGGTTAAATTGCCCCTCTCAAGGTCTATTGAATATATGTCGGAAGATTCGCCGGATTTTCCTGTCATCAATCTGAAATAGACATATCTTTTATCGGGGCTAATTTTTGGATTTGTAACTATGCCTAAATTGTTAGTCAATCTTTCAATATTTTTTGTGTTAATATTGTATTTCCATAGGTCATTATCATTGACAAAAACAACTAAATTATCATTTATATCTGGATACATAAAATACCTTTCCATATACAAATTATACTTGGTGTTTATTTATATGTTTTGCCTGATGCATATTGCCATAGATAAATTTTGCAAAAACACAAAATTTGAGAAATTCAACGAAAGACTACATGCCAGGAATGAATTTAACTAAAAAAATAAATGTTATTTGCCAGTACTCTTCCAGAGTAACAGGCTTTATAGTTTCTTCATCATAATATTCTCTATATTATGTGTTTTCCCTTTCTCAATTATTAATTCTGCACGGTATCTTGTTTTAACAATATTTTCAGAATAATTTTTGCCATTTATGTTATCCCATATCTTTGATGATAATTCCCTGGCTTCTTCCTTTGTGAGTTCTGAATACTTCTTGAAATAGGAGTCTTTGTCTTTAAACGCGGTTTCCATGAGCAGGAAAAACCGTTCTACAAACCATTCTTTAATATATTCCACCTTTGCGTCAATAAATATGGAAAAATCAAGAAAATCGGAGACATAGATCTCATCCTTCTTTCCAGGATTTTTTACCTGCAATATATTCAGCCCTTCCAGTATCAGTATATCCGGGTCAACAAGGTCCTGCTTTTCCGGGAGTATGTCATATTTCAGGTGTGAATATACCGGTATCTGCGTGCGGGCTACACCGGATTTGATATCAACAAGAAAATTTATGAGGTCCTGAGTTTCATAACTTTCAGGGAAGCCCTTTCTTTCCATAATATTCTCTTCCATAAGCCGGGCATTGCTTTTAAGGAAATTATCCGTTGATACTATATAAATTCTCAAATCTGGATTTATTCTCTCTAATAGGGTTTTCAAAAGCCTCGAAGTAGTACTTTTTCCAACAGCAACACTTCCTGTCACCCCGATAATAAATGGCATTTTCCTGGGCTTAATGCCCATAAAATCGTTTCTCTCCCTGTAAAGGTTAATGTTATTATTTATTGAGAGCTGCAATAGCCTTGTAATAGGAAAATAAAAGTCCTGTATTTCAGATGCAGTGATTTTATCATTTAACGCAAGTATCCCTTTAATATCACTTTCTGACAGAGTAATATTAAGATTTCCCCTTCTCTTTGCCCATTCATCTCTACTAAAGCTAAGATATAGGTTTGAGCTGATGTTTCTCCGGGGCATGTAGGTCTTGTTCATGTCCATAAATAGTTAAATAGTATTTAAATTCTTAACCGGGGATATTATCTGTTAATTTTTTCCTTTAATTTTCCTAGAAGCACTTCAAGGCCATTCCAGTCATGCACTATATCATATGACATGCAATAATCCAGCATCAGATTATTCTGCCCTGATGCAAATCTCCTATTGTCGGTCTGGAATCCAATGCATATTTTGCCAAAGGCATAGGCCATTCCAAGTTCAACGCAAGCACCTTCATCCGGCACCCTGCCATCCATCACCATAATAAGTGCTGATGAGGATTTAAGGGCATCAACATCCCTGTTAAATACCCTTTTGCTCGTCTCAGGCCATAAATCAGGGTCTTTTAAAAGCATTTCGTCCTCCCCACCATCCCTCTGCGGGAGGTAGGTTGTAAATCCGTGTTTTTCCAGAAAGGCTGCCAGTTCCCTGTTAAATTTCAATTCCATTTCATTAAACAGTGGGGCCGAAATATAAAAATCATAAGATTTCATTATGCTTTATTTGAATAATAAATAAAGTTTTTTTGAAAAGCATTTAAATTCTATACATCATTATAATTCCAAATAATTATTTAGAAATTCATATGTAGAAAAGCAATTATTTAGCTGGTACCGCTGCATTGTTCGGGGCTATGCCAAATTGCTATATATCCTGTCTACAAGCCCTTTCCGGTAAGCCTGTGGATTTATCCCGGTAGCTATTCTCTTCTTCCCTCCATGCTTTTCCATAAATTCTGTACTACCATCAGGCTTGACTGTAATTTCCCCATTCACAAACTCAAAGGCATCAGGTTCTATGAAGGAAAATACTGCTATGGGGTCATGCATTTCAAAAGTGCCATGCTCTTCTATCATAAATTTTGTGGTTTTATGGATAAAATCTTCTAATGGGCTGCCAGAACTATTCGTGGGAATACTTTTTATTGTAAGTTCCCTGTTCATTGTAACGTCCAGTGGAACAATAGTTTCATTGATATCCTCTTCTATGACGATTTTAGCCGCTTCCGGGTCATAAAATATATTAAATTCAGCATTTCCCATATTTCCCTTTCCATATGGAGTAATGCCAAATGCCCCTCCCATAATGATTATCTGTTCTATGTTCTCTTTTATACTATTATCCAGCCTCATGAGGATTCCCAGGGAAGTTAAAGGAGATGTACAGATTATGGTATGTTTTTCCCGTTTTAATGCTTCATACATTTTAATTATTCCATTATGGTGATCTTTTTCCTGAACTGGTTCCTTAAATTCATATGTACCAAGCCCCTTATCACCATGAAAATTTTCATAATAATGGGGTTTTATAAGTGGCCTGGCAGATCCATGGTACACAGGACAATCAAAATCAAGCAACTTTGCCACACCAGCTGTATTCCTGTAAGTATTCTCAAGCAATGAATTTCCTGAAGAAGCAACAATGAATTCTGGAGTAATATTGTACTGTTTCAACAAAATCATAGCAAAAGCGTCATCGATTCCAGTATCCACATTAAGAATAACCCTGTTCATTTCTGATTATAACCTGCTTATAAAAATATTTTGCCATTGTAATTCCTTTCAGCCTGTGCAGAAATAATAGTAAGTATTGCCATATATAACAATTTAATTCCCAATTTAAATACATGTAAACGCTAAAATTAATATCTGTATATATTATACTTTCATAGATGGCAGGAATTCGAGCCTATTTCCTATTTAATGGGTTCAACCCCATAATATATGTAAATAGTCGGCATTCCTGTTATTCAATCTTGGAGAATGATAATTTATGTCAGGCACAATTGTAATAACCGGGTCTAACAGGGGAATAGGGCGATCAATAGCCGAAAAAATGGCATCAGAAAAATATGGAATTATTATGGTAGATTATGATAATGCCGTACTTGATTCGGCTAAGTTGCTTAATTCCCGATATGGCAATGTTGAAGGGATAAAATGTGATGTATCAAGTTACGATGCCTGTGTTGAAGCATTTTCAGAGATAGAAAAAAAGGAAGTATATGGCATAGTAAACAATGCAGGCATAAACAGAGATGTCCTGTTCAAAAATATGTCATTTGATCAGTGGGACGCAGTAATAAAAACTGATCTTTACAGCATGTTCAACGTTACAAAGCAATTTGTTGATTCAATGATTGAAAATCTAAGTGGAAGAATAGTAAATATTTCTTCTGCAAGCTGGAACGGAAACGTAGGGCAGGCCAATTACTCATCTGCGAAGGCAGGAGTTATCGGGTTTACTAAAACGCTTTCACGTGAACTGGGCAGGTATAATATAACATCAAATGCCATTGTTCCGGGATTCATAAAAACTCCGATGACAGACCAGATGCCTGAAAAAATAAAGGAAAAGTTTATTGAAAAAATTCCATTAAAACGTATGGGCTCCGGTGATGATGTGGCAAACGCTGTTTCATTCTTGATGAAAGAGGATAGCAATTATGTCAACGGAATTTTACTTGAAGTAGGTGGAGGAATGTCCCTGTGAAAACCATGGTCGAGGTACTTGAAGATTCAAAAAGAAGCGATCCATTTATCACATATTTTAAGAATATTATGACCTATGGAGAATTTGAAGGATATTCAAATGCCGTTGCTGTAGAGTTTTCTATGTATTGCGATCCGGGTGACATTATAGCAATAATAGCAGAAAATATACCTCAGTTCCCCATAGTGCAATACGCGTCATGGAAAAATTCCTGCATTTTTGTGCCATTGAGCCCTCTGGATTCTGAGAATGAAATTACAGGGAAAATTAAGTTCATAGATGCAAGGGTGGTAGTAATCAGCAGTGAATTCAGGGAGAAATTTTCCAGCTTGATGGAGATACAGAGCCTCCATGTCTTATATACAGACCCACAGACTTTCGGGAAACTTCCGGATAATATGGCAGAAAAGTACATCACAGGAATAATGAAAGAAGAATTAAACCTTCGACTCAAGAAAGAATTCAAGGGATATTATCCGGAACCAGGGAGTATAGCAATGCTTGTATTTACCTCCGGTACATCAGGCAGGCAGAAGGCTGCTGAGATAACCCATAGCAATATATATTCAGCTTCGTATATATACCGTGAATGGTATTCGGTACAACCACATGACAAAAACCTGTGTATCGCACCCTTCTTCCACATAACAGGGCTAATTTTTGGCATATCCCTGACAATGCTGTCGCATTCATCCATGGCATTGACGTACCGGTTTAACCCGGAAAATGCACTAGAAACTGTAGAATCAGAAAATACAACCATTACCATGTTTGTTGCCACGGCCTACCGGGCCATGATTAATGCATGGTCTAATGTTGATAAAATCAAAACCCGGCTCTCATCGATGAGAATGTGGTCGGCAGGCGGAATGCCCATGCCCTATAAAACTGAAATCGAATGGAAAGCAATGTCAGGTAAGTGGGTATATATGGCATATGGATTAACTGAAAGCACTTCTCCGGTTGCACTATGGGAATATCCATATACAGACAATATTCCATTATATAATGGCATAGTTACAGCTGGAAAACCGGCAAATTATACACGCATAGTCAGGGCAAGGGGCGGTGAACTGGTAGTTTCAGGGCCACAGGTTATAAGAAGATACTATAAGAATCCTGAAGACACAGAAAAGGCATTTGGAAAATATGGGCTGAAAACAGGTGATATATGCTATATTGATCGCAAGGGATATATCTATATAATTGACCGGAAGAAAGACCTTATAGACGTATCGGGGTATAAGGTAGTTCCTGCCGAGGTTGAAAATGCAATAAGATCCTGTGATCATGTTGAAGACGTTGTAGTTGTTGGAGAAAATGATGAATATAAAGGTGAAGTCCCGGTTGCATATGTTAAACTATCTTCAGTCCCAGACAACTATGAGGAAATGAAGAAAAGTATTTACAGCGTATGCAAAAAAGAACTGGCTAGATATAAAGTGCCTGCACGGATAATCTTTGTAAGGGACATGCCATTGAATGCATCAGGAAAGATTAAACGTTCAGGAATACATTCTGTAGAGGTGATTTATCAATGATAAGGGGTTTTTCAGAAGCTATATACAAAAATTATGATGGAACAGCATATGAAATAATGAATGAGGCGCTAAACAAAGCACTTTCCATGGCAGGATTGGAGAGAAAAGATATTGATGGCTTTATGACAACATTTCTTCCTGGCGTGTTTGATGGAAACGTATACATGCATTTTTTTCCGGACCAGCTATGCAATTATCTTGGAATTAAGCCAAAATACATAGATTCCCTGGAATATGGTGGGCCTTCAGTGCTTTCTGCATTCTGGAGAGCTGAACACATTATAAAATCAGGAATGGCTGAAAATATTTTACTCCTGTTCGGAGGCAAAGGTTCAGCAGTAAGGAAAAAGAAACAGACAGTGGATTCTATTGAAAACCTTTATCCTGAAATTGCCAACACACCATATAAGACCCTGCTGTCAGGATATAATTATACAAATCCAGTTTCGGATTATGCCCTGCTGGCTCAGCGCCACATGAAAATATACGGGACAACAGATGAACAGAGGGCAGCACTCATAGTCAAACAGAGGGAAAATGCCAACAGGTCAGGGTATTCAATGTTTACCGGACCCATTACTGTTGAGGATGTACTTGGCTCTCCTATGATATCATCTCCACTGCACCTGCTGGAAATAGTATATCCTGTAGATGGATTCCACGCTTTCATTGTGTCAAAAAATGCAGGTAAGTTAAGGGAAATCCGTATAAAAAAATACGGAGAAGCACACCAGTCAGCACTTCCTACAGAAATAGATGATATAACTATTACTCCTGCAGCTGAAAGTTCATCCGGCTTCCGTGATAATATTAAAAGATGTGATTTCTATGAACTGTATGATTCATTTAGCATCACCGTAATGATACAGCTTGAGAACACAGGCATTGTGCCTCCTGGCAAATCAGGTGAATTTCTGGAAAAAAATTCCATATCAGTTAATGGAGATTTTCCACTGAACACCGGAGGTGGAAGCCTGAACCGTGGGCAACCTGCCTATATGAGCGGGAGTGTATTGCTCTATGAGGCATTATTGCAGATGAATGGAATGGCAGGCAGAAACCAGGTTAAAAATCCTGACAAAGCTTTTATAAATGGAATGGGAGGATGGGCAAGGAACCATTCAGTCTCAATGATACTGGGTGAGTAAATGAAATTGAATGAAATTTATGAGGAATATAATAAACATTTTTCCACAGGAATATTGCCATACACTAAATGCATGAATTGCGGAAAGGTATATTATTACCCACGTGATAGTTGCCCTGTATGTGGAAAAGGAGACCTGAAAATTATGCAATCTACAGGAAATGGGAAAGTATACAGCTACACAAAATTCAATAATGGTTTCTACGGCATAATATCGTTCAGCGAGGGGTTCCGTGCATATATGGATATTTCTGGCAATAATCCTCAAATTGGAATGGAAGTAGAAATAAAATTTAAGAAAATAAAGGATAACCTACTGCCCTATGCAGAATTAAAATAGATTTAAGGTTTAAAATTATATTTTTTGAATGCTTCATTCATTTCCTTTTCCAGTGAACTCCTTTCCTCTTTGCTTAATTTGAAAAATGGCTCACGTGGATTTCCAGCATCTATTCCCGTCATAATTTCTACCATATCATAAATAGAAGAAATTGTTCCATATTTCCTGGATAGGTCTGTAAGCTCATTCAATAAGAACTGGTATCTGTCACCATCCTTATTATCATGGTTTTCTATTATTTTATTTATTACTTTATATCCATAATTTGAGGCGCCGGACACGAAGCCGTCGAGCCCGAGCCTGTATGCAGAAAGTATGTACTGGTCGGGCCCTGTATACACTTTGAAATCCGGGACGTACATTTTTGTATTGAGTATATCATTCATATTGAACGTTGTTTCTTTTATTCCTATCACATCTCCCCCGGCTTTCTTTATGTCGTTAACCATATCATAAGTAATATTATATCCAGTTGTTTCCGGATAGTTATATATTATTGTTGGATATTCTGAAGAGATCTTTGTGTAATATTTTATGAGCCACTCCCTTTTTATTCCTGTGAAATAGTACGGAGGAAGCGCTGCAACCGCATGTATTTTGTATTTTTTTGCCTCTCTCGCCAGATTTATTGACTCCTCCAGATTCAGGGAACCAACCTGTAGTATGACATGTTCAGGAATATGGGCATAGGCATCAAGGAGTTGCAGTTTCTCACCTGAAGCCATAGATGGGCCAAGCCCTGTGGTCCCACCTGGAAATAAATATTTCATGCCGCCCTTAATAACATCCTCTCCATGCTTTACCGCTTTATCTTTATCTACCTTGTTATCCGTAAATGGAGTTATAACCGGTGTAATAGAATCCAATTTTTGCATAATAATGTAAATCTATTTAGCTATATAACATTTCCACTGGCTACATTTATCTAAATAAAAAAATTAAAAGTAAATGACTTACTCCCGGATAAAAATCTTAAAATATCATCTTGGCTTTACAATTTATGGAAATACAATATAAGAATATGAATATTAATGGGCGGAACCTGAAATATTTTCCGCTTGCACAACTTGCAGGTAAATATGATATTGAAAATCTGCCATATTCACTTAAAATTTTGCTTGAAAATGTTTTGAGGAACTATGACGGTGTTGATATTGATGAACGTTCAATTGAAAACATAGCAAATATGAAATCAGGGTCAGAGATGGCATTCAAGCCTTCCCGGGTTGTTTTTCAGGATTACACAGGTGTTCCAATACTGGTGGACCTGGCAGCTATGAGGGAATACTACAAAGAAAATAAATTAAATGCCGATGACGTAAACCCTGCAACAAAATCAGATCTTGTAATCGACCATTCCATAATTGTAGATTCTTTCAGGGGAGAAGAGCCAATAATATTAAACATGAAGGATGAATTTGAAAGGAATGTAGAACGCTATGATTTTCTTAAATGGTCCCAGCAGTCATTCAAAAATGTGAGGATTGTTCCCCCGGGACATGGAATTGTACACCAGATTA
>JAKADL010000059.1 GCA_021820565.1 Thermoplasmata archaeon | reverse complement strand
GAAAACAGATTCTCAAACTGTGGCTTCAATAGAGCCATAATATTTCTATTATGGAAACAGATATTTAATATATATCATATAGCTACGTTCTATATAACCATTGAACAGACAAATTTTAAAATGATATATGGATTTAACTTTTCGAGAACTAAAAGAAAATCAAAAATTAACTGAAAATATCGCAGGTAAAGTGGAAGTAAAAACCAAATTATTCAGTAAATTCAATGGTTCGAGCGCATACGGTTAAATTTAATGCACCAAGGCTCTCGATAGATTTGATATTATTGATAAATATAGGGTTCTTGAATCCCACTATCACGGAAAGTTATCTATATTTACCATCACAGTATTATTGATTTTCTCTCTTTTTGAATTTTCTTAATTCCCAGAGTCTCTATTTTACTATGCTTTTTATCACTTCCTAGATCTATAATCAGTATACTGTCTTCAGATGGTTTTATTATTTCAAAGAGTTCTGTGATCAGTATCATTTTTTCTTTGCCAGAGAGTTCACATGAGAATATAGAATATTGTATTGAATTACCGTATCCGCACATCAGATTGTAAACATTTCTAAGTCTCCTAGGTTCCGCTATGTCATATGCAACAATATATTTATTTCTCATTATAGTTCACCGTGTGGTTAGCGGTATATATTCATTTATTTCGCCAGTAATGCACCTTGATAAAAGTCGGGCCTGTACTTCCATTGTCCTCCTGTAGCTAGTGGTATATCCAAAAAGTGGGTGACGTATCAGTGTATCCATCCTATTCTCATAGTATTGAATAACTTTTTTCCTCGCATTTTCTTCTATGGCTACAGATTTCCCTGAGTGTATAAAGTCAGATTCTTTTATAATTGAATTATTAATTAGACCCAGCACAACAGAATCTCCAACAATAGATCTATATTCTTCCATAAGATCGAGAGCCAGAGATGGCTTTCCGTACTTCATCTTATGAAAAAATCCAACATATGGGTCAAGCCCTACCACGATAAGAGAAACCGTCACATCTTTGACTAACAACGAATATACATAAGAAAGTAAGGCGTTAACGGGATCAGTTGGTGGTCTACGGTTTCTACTTTCAAAGTCATATTTAAATTGCTGTTTAAGCATTGTTGGAAACCTGGCAAAATATATTCTAGCGGCATTTCCTTCTATACCTAGAAGTTCTTGGGATGTCACGCTAGTGGCCGTTTTTTCTATAAGGGTTTGAAGTTCCATGAGTGCATTCTTATTTTCAGGTTTTCCATTTCTTCTTAGTAGTGTCCTTGAATTTTTTATCTTTCCTGCTACAATGGATTTTGATATAGAAAGCGATTTTTGAATATCTATAGATGTTTGATACTGGGAAACGCGTAATTCACCATTTTTGTTATAATTGCCTGTTGTTATTCCATAAAACCAGCCAGAAAGACTGAAATAACAAACAGGAATATTTCTATGTATCAATTCATGTAATGCCTGTGTAGTGATCTGGACATTTCCAAATACAGATAAACTGGAAATATCCATAAAATTTGCAGTAGAACTAGTTTCCTTTCCCTTTACAATTAACTGATTGTTTTTCTTTCCAATTGTGGCCCCCTGCTCTCTAACATACATTGGATACGCATTATCTCTGGCCGGGTAAAGCCGTCTGACATCTGAAAAATTCCCGGAGGATAGGTATTTTGTCTCATCTGGTAAGCATATTGTGGCAAGCGAGCATCTGATACATTTAGGGCTATCCACTAAAGGAGGTGGAATAGTCTCTCCATTTAGTAATTCCTTCACCTCAGAAATTTTTGAGAGAGTTGATTCCACGAGTTCATCAGATATAATTATTTCAATTCTTTTTCTGTTTCTGTCATAATACACGTACCCTTTATTGCATTTATAACCATTATCATTCAATAAGATGACCTGGGCTACTGTCTGGTATAAATCAGTATCCCACGGAGTGCCATCCTTACCCATATTGCCACTTTTATATTCTACTGGGGAAACTGAGCCATTTTCCATCTCTAACAGATCTAATTTTCCAGAAATCCCATATTTTTCACTATATAGGGTTACTGATCTGGCGGTTTTGCCAATTTCTATTTCGTTATGTAATGGTTTGGATTTATCCACATTTCTATGAACGAATCTTCCTCTGATTGTATCCTCAGAATCTGTAAATTGACCATCTACGAATTCCAGCCAAAACAGTCTAGGGCAGTAAATGAATTCGTTTAACATCCTAAGTGGTATGAAAACATTGTCCATGTTAATCATCCGGGATAAATAATCCCAAACCGAAATGGGAAAAACGGCCTATGTTAAACGGTATAGAGACCTGATGATCAAAAGTTATTCTAAAGCCGTATCCCCTCCCAGGAGTTTCATTTTTTCTGTTGCGGCAAAAATCCAGCCATAAAAATATGTGCTGTCCATCTGTTTTTTCTATAGGGCATATATCTATCGGAGCTGGCAGTCCAATATATGAAAGTTCTTCAGTTACCTGTTCTTTTAACCATATACCATAATCGCCTCTTCCTTTCCGGTAATGCTTAGTCAATACAAAGGGAGTCTGACTGATGAATATTTTACTTTTATGGAATAATGTGCTTTCATTATTATTTCTTAGCCATTCAACTGGAAACATTTGGATATCAGGTTTTCCATTATCCTGATACATGGTCTTCATAATATTAAGAGAATATGTTTCTTCTTGCGTTAATGGTGTTGATGATCTAACCATTATATGATCGATTCTTCCATCTCTGTTAGTATCCATCGGAGAAATAAAAATATGCCTGTGCCCTTTCATTATCGAGCCATCTATGTCTATTCCTGAAAGCGTAGGTGAATTTTTCTTGTATTTTTTATTATAAATACCGAGAATTTTTTTATGGAATCTCTCCGCTATAATAATAGATTCTGTTATCAATGGTAACACAGTGGAGTTAAGCTCATAGATTACTCCATATGTTTTTTTATCGCTGGGTAATAGTCCACCTTTATATCCCACACTGACAATATTTTTTGGTATGTGATAATAAACAAACTTCAGTGCAGGTGGATTGTTCAGGTGTTTCTTTAAAACCATTTCCGTTGAAACTCCTATATCCTTTATCCATTGTTCCCTTGTTCTGTTTTCGTTACATTCCTCCGGAACAGCCACTCTGATTATATCTGTCTCAGATATTTTACCTGCGGGAAGCGGGAAACAGTTAATAGGGTTTTCCCCATCTTCTACGCGCAACTCAACAAAGGATTCGCTTCTTCCCAGATAATTTACATTCAGAACAATTTTTTCAAACAGTTCTTTTTCAGGCTCAGTAAAACTGCAGTCCCATAAAACGTATATTTTTTCATCTGGCATAATAGCAGCAAAGGAGTCGTATATCAGAGTAGCGCTTTTATCTGTTTTCAGGTAATATGGAACACTACAATATGAAATATGGGGTAGATAAAATTTCGGTACCTTGCTTAATTTAGCAAGAATACTCATTGCTACATTTCTGTCAGAATGAGTTAGTTTCCTTTTCCATGTGTCCATAAATGCCCTTATTAACCTATAAGGAGACGGAGGGTATTCAATTGCACCTTCATTTACATTCCTGTCATAAGGTGTAGCATGATATTCGCCGGTGATAAAACGTATGGAAATTGTTACCGTATAATATCACTCCGTGTCATTTTCATCTTCAATACTAGTTCTGTTTCCTTTCTTTGTATTTTCTTCGTCCTTCTTTTTTTCCGTTAATTCTGCTATTATTGTTTTAACCTCCATATCCTTTTTACACTTCTCAATTAACACCTTTATATAATCCTTTAACTCGTTTTTCTCTGGAAGTTTGTTGAGGGGCGAAGAGTCTTTAACTTTTAAATCGCATGCAGTTCTAAGTTTGAGTTTGCCGCCAAATAATGTTCTTATTTTATAGAGAGAAAGGGCGATTAATAAATTTGTTGCATCATCTCCCAGTTCATAACTTTTAAGTAAGCTAATATCAAGGTTAACATACGCGGTTATACGATCGGCAGTATAATCCGTTTTTGAATAGGGAATATTAGAATACGCAGATTTTTCTTGAATTCCATCCTTTACTACATATTTACCAGATGCATCTACGGTAGAAAATTTAACGCCGCCGTATGTTACCTCTTTTATACCTTCTCCCTCTATATATGAACTGAGTGCTCTTGGAACCCTGAATGTCCCTCCAACATTGGACATAAATGCCCCATGGATTAATGAATTTATATCAAAATGGTAAAATGCATATCCGATCTTTTTATAATCTGGGTAGGCGAGATTGACATAACCAGCTATTTTCTTTAATTCTGCTACAAAGTTTTTGTCGGAAATAATGTATGGAGAGTTAATTCTATGCGCTTCGGTAAGTGAGCTTATAGAAGCCACTGTTGCTTTGTTTTTATCCTGTAAATTTATTTTTATATATGAGAGGCCAGTGAAGTCATCTATCAAATTCGGGGTATTTTCCTTTATTATAGTTTCTTCAAAACGGTTTGCCATGGACTGGGCACTCTCAACAACAAGCATCCTGGTACCATCAGGCCTTTCATAGGTTGCTGCTCCGATTTCAGGGAAACCAGTAGGTTGAAAAATAGACCCTTGCACAGGTTCTAGTGGTATCTCCATTAGCAGTCTGTTCTGATTTTTTAAATTCTCTATTTCATTTTCTATATTGTTCACTTTATATCACCTCTTTTTCTATAAATTTCTTTCCAAATGCTGCGCCCAGTAAATCTTCCTCCTTTCTAAGTGGTATAAGCAATGCAGCTGAGAGCCTAATACCATACTTACTATCAGGAACCGATATATGGGAATAAAGGTTTTTATTTACAAGTAACCTTCTCTGTGCTATATTCACAGCTTCCCTGATTCTATTTGTTCTCAATAGGGGTATAATGCTGGACTCTATTACTGTTCCACTATCTAGATCCGGTGTCAGTGCAGATTTTAAAAGGACATACGGAATATTGACAGGAAATTCCTGCTTCTTAATAGTCTGTTCATATGATCTACGTATTTTATCTATCCTTTGGGCACTCTCGAAATTTATCATTGCTAATCCAAGAACAAGGCCTTCTATTTTATCCTCATCTAACTGTTCATCTATAAACATGGAAACATCCTCCAGCGTGGCTCCGAATACACTGTAAAGTGGGATTACGTTTAATCCCTGTTGCGTCGCTTTGAGAAGTCTGCGATAAACCAAATTTGTCATTTTATTAGGTAAGTCTTTTCCTATCCAGGAATTAACCCATGTAGAATCAATCCACCCAGTACATTTTTGATTTACCGGTTCTAACTCCTTCCTTATACTTCCCATATGACCATTTATTGATGCAATAGAAAGCGCTATTCTAAATTCTGGACTATTATCATTTGCATACTCAATCCAATCCTCCTGTAAGTATCCAAGTGTAGAATATTGCTTTTTACGTACAGATGCATATATTTCCATTTTTCCTAACAATGAAATCAGTTTCTGGGCGTTATAAGTAGACGTGTCAACAGCAAAGTTAAATACTGCATTATTTACGGATCTGAGCAATTGTTTATGTGACTCTGGAATATTATTGGATGGCGCGCCATGGATAAATGTCTGAACCATCCTGTTTACCTTATTCAATTTCAAAATTTTAGGATTATATCCTACAGATATACTTGACACAGGAATTGCCAGAAAATTTCCCTGGCCTTTTCTTTGATGTGTTACATATCTAACAAATCTGGTTATGCCCTTGTCAACACCTAGGGATTTTACCGCCTCCAAAAATTCCAGTCCTGTTTTTGCATATGAATTATTATATACAGCTCTTCCATAAGAAAATAATGCTTTTAATTCTTCAAGATGAACTGGATGTTCCCATAGCGGAGCCCATGTTTCTGATGATTTTTTATCAGGTATATCAGACGAGGAGTAACCCGCAGGAAATAATTTTACAGTAAATGGAGACATGATATAGCTCCTTGGGTTGATAGTATCTTTTCTACTGGTAGAATTTGACCATAGGAAGAGCCCTTCTATTAAAAGTATAAAATCCCAGGGATTAATATAAAAATCTTTGTTCTCAATATCATTTCCCTGGTTATATCCGCCGGATCTCCCGGGATAAAATTTTCCTATTTTTTCTTTCTTAAGTTTATCTGTTGGGGTTCCGAAAAGAGAGGATTCAAGCAGTTCAGTTGCATCATCTTTTTTTATAAGCATCAATATTATATACTTCATGAATTCTGTACTATATTCCAGGTTCCCCTCATTGCCTCCAGTCCCGAGTAATGGTGCCGTAATTTTATTTAAACTAGAATCTAGAACTAAGCATGTATCTAACCATTCAACAAAGTTGTCACTTAAGGTTGCCCGTGCCTCTGAGATAACGTCAGCAGTAATCATTACTGCTTTTTCATAAATATCTATACATTCCTTTATTTCTTTATCCGTATTATATTGTTCCAGCAATTTAAATTTTCCTTTTGACCCTGTTTTTATTTTGTCTAGAAGCTTCATAAATTTCTGGAAAGATTTTGAGTTCTGGGTTGTGCGTGTATTGTCAAAGCGACTATAGAAATCAGAAAATTTTTCTGTTCTGTAAGAGAATGCTTTAGTTCCGTAAAGTTTTTCAATATCTGATTTTATTCGACTGAAACGTGGGGCATTCTGTGCCATTAATGTCTTGTATATGTCATTTTTTTCGTTAGGATGTTGTTTATGAAGATACAGATAATTCCCCCTATTCCAAGGTGATATTACTGACGATGGACTATATTCGTTTAATAAAAAATCCATGATTTCCTGTTTATTTATACATGAATCCAGCACGAAATTATTGCTTTCCCAGTATGCCTTTATATCTACGCATTTTTGTTCAGCCAGCAAGCGAAATAAGCCCAGGGCTTTCATGTATGAACTCATGGGCTCCAAGTTGCAATTTTCTAAAGTTATTTTCATAATAAGCCCCCACTGGCTCTCTGATCTGCAGATCTGAGAATATTTTCCATTAATCCCAACTTAAATATCCCAATTACTGAATATAGCCTTAAAACTCTGTAATCCCAGCTGTCACCGGTTTCAGTTTCTCCCATTTCCATATAAGAAAGCCTTAAAGTTGTATCGGGCAGAAATTCTCCATTACAAAATTCAAAAGATGTTATTTTATCACCATCCCATATTCCTCTGGCATGCTTTATATTACTATTTTCAGGAATACTTTCAGATGGCATTGCACGTATGGAATTTCTTATTTTTCCATGATGGGCAACAACAAGATATGCAATAAGATCGTCCTTACCATTTTCTAGAGCTGCCAGTCCTGATGCAAGCTCATGCCTGAAATTCTTTCTTTCATATTTTTTCTTCCATTCTGTCTCCGGTGCCTTTGCAATATGGCATTTCATATCTGGAGGTGCATTCTCCTGATTTAATATGCCTTGAAAAACCCCATGCGCTTTTCCTACATCATGCCATTTTGCAGCCTCTTCAATTTTTGCCTGATATTCCTTGATATAAGGCATTTTACAGGCAATATCCTTAACCTTTTGATAAACTTCAAAGCTATGTTGTGCAATAGATTTCCATTGATTAATAGAAGAATTATTATCGGCGTATGATGTTCTGATATTTTCTTTTTTAGTAAGAGGTTCTACATATTTATTTGATTTTATATCCCATCCAATCTCTTTACTGTAATATCCTGAACTGGAATTTATCATATATATGTTTCCAGGAATAACATGATCAGAATCTTTCATGTTTTCCCAGTTTCCGGTCAACCAGGAATATTTATAAATATATTTCTTTTCTTTTGCAGTTTCCAGTTCTTCAACTGGAACAGGACAGAGTTCATCTCTGTCTGGTAAATCTTCATCTTCTGGATCATGAATATCACGCCAGAAGACGAATGCGTTGATATCTGTACCGCTTCTAACAAATCTTGAGATGTCAATGTCGTCTCCTAACAGCCCCGGGTCTGTACTGTATAAATCTAAAACATCCTTTTTTCTTATAACAAAGTTTGTTTGTATATCATTCAACTGTTGTATACAGCTAAAGTTTTCATTAATACTGGAATTTCTATCAAAATCACTTAATATTTTATAGCTATTTATTACATCATCTTTCTGGTATGGGTTTGACCTGTAATGCGTCATATCATTAGTATTTATAATATATATTTTAGATTCCTCGAATTCACCGTATCTATTACACCTACCCGCCCTCTGTATGATTGATGATACTGGTGCTATTTCTGTGAAAAGGGTATTGCATGAAATATCAACACCGGCCTCTATAACTTGTGTCGATACTATTATCCTATTGTTACTATCCCCTAATATTTTGTCGAATAGAGTTTTCCTATCAGGGCGCCTGAAATGAGAATGCAGTAAAATAGTTTCTATTTGGCTTCCAGAGTTGCGGTTGAGCTTTGTTAGTATACTGTATAATTTTATAGCATTACTCACCGTGTTTAATATCACAATTGAGTTGCCCTTATGATGCTCCAATACAAATTCCCCAAACTTGTCTAGGTTCTCAATGCAGGCATCGTCTATATCCGGAAATTCTATGTGTTTGTTTGCTTTGTAAATCTTATATAATTTTTCGTTTTGAAGATCGGTATTATCAATCCCAAGAATTTTATGTACCGGGGTGAAATCAACACTTGAAATTGATTCCTTAGATAAACTGGCGCTCATCCATAGCGATTTGGTACTACTAAAGACTCCGATTGTTTCTCTCAGGCCCTGCAACTGGGTACTGGTTTTCAGGGCATCCCCCATTAATTGGATTTCATCGAATACCCAAAAGCAATCATTATTAAGCAATCCGAATGCCATAGGCCATCTGAACTTGTTTGCCCCGTACCCTCTATTCAATGCCCGGGAAAGTAGCATGTCCTGAGTACCTACTAAAACTAAAAAATCCTCTGGATATATATCCCATGAATGTATTTGCTCTCCTCCCTCAAGTAAGAATATTTTAATTGTGAGTCCCGAAATTTTGTTAAATTCCTCTATGTATTTTTTTGCACGTTTGTAAGTTTGTTCCACCAGGGTTCTCATAGGTAAACAATATACTAAACGCCTCTGAACAGTTTCCTCCTTTAAATATATTTTCCAAAGCCAATCAATTAGTACAGTTTCAGTTTTGCCGGCTCCTGTAAATACACTCAATATATTATAATTATCCTGAGAATATCTGATCTGGAATGGATAAGGCTTAAATCCAGTCAGAGCCCAAAAAAAATCCTTGTAGTTATTATAACCAGTCACGTACAATCCATAGTTAAAACTGTAAATATATATAAATATATGGTAGCATACTATGTCACTTATTGGCTGTTAATTCTCTTGATTTTAAAGAATTTGCAAAATTTGTTGAACCTCCACAGGTATATGGTTAATTAAAGAGTAAACTGTATAGAACAATCCTATTTCCAATACTTAGTTTTTTTAGGGGCATTTCTGTGAATTTTTACAATTAACCATGTCTTCGAGCGTCAGGGGTTCTTGCACTTCCTGTTAAAGCTCAGAAACTAAGAGAAAGAAACCTTAATGTATTGGGTTCAAATCATAATATGCTCATGGAAACAAGTTTGTATAAAAACAGATCGGAAGTATATAAATCAAACCTGAAACCCTATGCATGGGTTAGTTACAAGTTAAAATTCGATATACTACGCCCCGAACGGGATTTGAACCCGTGTCACAGGCTCGACAGGCCTGTATGATAGGCCGCTACACTATCGGGGCAACCTTGTATTCCCGTAATTCTATCGTTTTATATAAACATTTTTTATTTTCTATAGAATCTGAAGAAGAACCATAAAAAGAAACCTGTTATCAGTATCCCCGAAAGAGAAACAAGAATCATTCTAATATAAATTACTGAGGTAAACATAGAGAGCAGAACAAGAGCTGCATTGGTGCCCATCACAGCCGTTAACAAAACAAGGAATTTCCCTGCAGGCATCCTTTTTTTCTCCTCGAACAGCTCCTTGATTTCCATGTCAATTTTATCCATT
>JAKADL010000058.1 GCA_021820565.1 Thermoplasmata archaeon | reverse complement strand
ATAATTCAGCATTGGCTTTCCCAGAATAGAGTACATTGACATAGTAAACTCTTCGTTAAACGGCGAATAGTAAACTAGATTCTTGGAGGGTTCCCTGAATATTTGTAATCCAAGCACAAAGACAAACACCAGAATCATTGGTATTTCACCTACAAATCTTACTGCTTTTATTTGCCTGAGCAATGTGAAAATATATGCCATTATGATCCCCAAAATTATATAGAATATGGAAACAAGTGTGATTATTATAATGAACATGGGAATGTTTTTTATATTAATTGAATTAAATCTTAATTTGAATATCACCAGAGACATCATTACTGCAAAAATTGCAACCGAGAACCCAAACGACATTGAAGATAATAGATTTCCCGAAAACACATCGTATGATTTTACCTTATCAAATCTTGTAATGTATGGAATGGATAAATTCATTGATATTGTAGAGAATATAATGGATGTTGAAGAAACGCTTACTCCGAACAGGAAAATAAAGGACATATATGATGCCTCAACACCTAACAGATCAGTTTTATCAGGAGTAGGGAAAGCAAAGGCGTATATAAAAATCCATACAAGAACAAATCCAAAACTCCAGAATATAGCTGTTTTATTTCGAAAATATGACTTTATTCCCATTTTATAGAGAGTATATATCATTTAATTCACCTCATACAGAGATAATAAATCATCCAGTTTTTCAATCGATCTTGAATTTTCAGTTCTTTCAGAAGTTAAATAAATATTTTTGCCTTCATTTGTTATTTCTATGGATTTATTAGGCGGTTTTATATAACTGATATACATTGAAAATATATTGTTTCCTGGTACTATTTTTTCATATAATCTCCCATTAACCATTATGCTTAGAGTTGACCCCTCTATTCTTTTAATCAGGCTCAAATTATGGGATGTTATTATAAAAGCCTGATCTCTTGAATTTATTAAATCCACAAGTAATTTCACCCTACCAGGATCCACATCGCTTGCAGGTTCATCCATTATTGTAATTTTAGAGTCGGATGCCAGTGCTACAATATTATTCAGCATTCTTTTCTGTCCTGAAGAAAGTTTTGAAATTTTTTGGTTTATTATATTAAGCAAATTAAAGTGTTCCAGCAATTGAATTCCATTCTCAGGATTTAAACCTTTTAATTTTAAATGGTATCCAATAAATTCATTTACCTTTAAATCCCCAGATATGTGCAGGGCATCTTCCAAATTTGTTGATAAACCAGTATAATGTCTCAATTGTTCAATGTCTATTCCCTCGATTTTTATCATCTTCTCAGTTTTTAAAATACCGAGAATACACTTTAAAAGTGTTGTTTTACCGGAACCATTTGAACCGATAATTATATTTTTTTCCTTGCTGGTCAGGTTGAAATTTATGTTGTTTAAAACATGTTCATTTTTATTATAGAAATATTCTAAATTTTCTATTTTTATTCGCTCCATAATGTTGTATTAAATACCTGTTAAAATAACGGCAATAAAGTTCAATTTTTGAACAGGATAAACATAAATATAGACAAATTGTATTGTAATTGAATGGATAATTTAGATTCAGAAAAAATAATGCAGATAAATCATCGAGCCTTAAATTTTGAAAAATTCATTTTAAGAAGGGCCTACGGCCTATATTATTTAGTCTGGGCATTCGCAATTTTAGAATTTATAGGCAGTCCTTTGATTTTAGAGCATATTTATTCTAATTTAACATACTTTATTATAATATATTTAATGGGTTATTTTATAACTTTGATTATTGGAATAATCCTTTCAAGAAGGATTTTTTTAAAGGTTTTCAGGACATATAAGTTTAGAAATCGAAGCATATATAAAGAAAAGAAAAAAATTTATTATTTATATCCCGCGGTAATTCTGTTAACAATAGTATTTTCATATCTATTGCAGAGACCTTTATTTTTCCAGGGTTTATATGTATATTCAATCAACATTTTATTATTTTTGTTCGGTTTTCAGTTATTTAAATATATCAAGATTAGTTTTGAAAGTGTGCCACCAGAGGGATATGTAGCCTTTTATACCTATATTGCAAGTGCTGCAGGAAGCATTTTATTTTTTATAGTATCATCTGAAATTTTTAAAAATCTTATTTTGTATTCATTTATTCCATGGGCACTGGCATTATTTGGGTGGTTTTTCTGTGCTTTTTATGCCATCTATCACGCACCAGATGAGGTAGTGAATAATGAGTGATATCGATGATTTGAAATTATTACTTCAGGACGATGCATTGAAGTCAATGGTAAGAATACTAATATTGATATCACTAGCATTAAATGATAAAATGTATTTTAGTGATTTGATAATGTTAACTAATACAGGCAAGGGAAGCTTAAGCAATCATCTGGATATTCTAATAAAATATGGATATATAAAAGATAAAAATGTTTTTACCATAGGCGGTCCAAGGAGGGTATTGGAAATTACAGATAAGGGGAAAATATTTTATCAGAATTACACAAAAATAATTAGTAAATTGCATGGGAATCTCTAATTTTAACTGTTATGGTAATGCGGAGGGTCGGATTTGAACCGGCGAACCCCTTTGGGAACAGATTTTGAGTCTGTCACCTTTAGCCTGACTCGGTAACCTCCGCTTTTTAATGTATAGCATTTACAATGTTATACAAAGCTCTTTTATTACTGATTATAGAGCTTATAAATTCAGTATGGCAGGACTGCATAAAAATTTTAGCATTGTAATTTCCACTATGTCCGAAAAATTTTCTTTGAAAGAATAGAAATCATAAACATCATAATATCTTATATGATATACCAGTTATGGAAATATGCATAACAATCGATGAAGAACATTGTAACGAACTTTATAATTCACTGATACAGGATAACGATAAGGATATTACCATGGAATGCAATGATAATAAAATATTCATTAAAATAAAAAATGTTAAAATTTCATCTATATATAATCTCATCGATGATATTGTCAGGGATTATGAAACATTTAAAAAAATTGAGGAACTATAAATTCATTCCTCGATGGTAAGGTTGAGTTTTTCAGTTAATTCCTTGTATCTGTTCCTTATAGTTACTTCAGTTACCCCTGCCACTTCTGCAATTGCCCTCTGTGTTCTTCTTTCCCCTGTGATCAACGAAGCAATGTAGATTGCCGCTGCAGCTACACCGGTCGGTCCCTTTCCAGATGTCAGATCATTATCTATTGCCATTTTAAGTATTTCTTCTGCTCTCTTTCTGGCTTCCATTGAAAGCCTTAGCTTTGAACAGAATCTGTTAACATAGTCATCTGGTTTTGATGGAAGTATGTTTAATTTAAGGTATCTTGCCATTATTCTGTATGTTCTACCTATTTCTTTCTTCTTTACTCTTGTTACAGATGCAATTTCATCCAGTGTTCTCGGAACATTTGTTATCCTGCATGCAGCATATATAGAACCTGCAACAACGCCTTCTATAGATCTTCCACGAATCATGTTCTGTTTTACTGCCTTTCTGTATATGACTGCGGATGTTTCCCTGACATCATTTGGTATGCTTAGATTGGATGCCATTCTCTCCAGTTCCTGCAATGCCTGTGAAAGGTTACGTTCTGCAGCATTGGAAACCTTTATTCTTTTCTGCCATTTCCTCAGTCTGTATAATTGCGCCCTGTTCCTGGTGGGAATAGATTTTCCATATGAATCCTTATTTTTCCATGATATATCTGTGGATAGACCTTTATCGTGTATTGTGTATGTCATTGGAGAACCTGTTCTTGCCCTGCTCTCACTCTGCTCCGAGTCAAAGGCCCTCCATTCAGGGCCTTCATCGATATAACTATCATCAATGACCAGTCCGCAATTGGAGCAAACTAACTCACCTCTTTCATAGTCTCTTACAAGTTGAGAAGAACCACATTCCGGGCATTTATCTATTTCATAAATATTTTTTTTCTTTTCATTTGCCATTTTTACCACCTTAACATTTTACATATATTTTCTGGATATCCAAATCTTTCCCGGATATGTATGCAAGTGCATATGGAGCTTTAACAGGTCCAAGTATCTTTGTTATTTTTCCGACAACTACGTCATGTTCATTAACCAGTTTGTTATGAACTCCGATGCAATCATCAGTTTTCAATAATATCTCATTATTGAAAGTATGTATTATGGTGCACTCACTTTTCATATCAAATAGTATATGCAAATACAGTATATAAGGTTTACGTAATATTATTAAAACTATTTGTCATAATATTAAAATATTCGTGCATAAACATGTATATTACAAGCTTTGCTTGAGTATTATACAGTTTATTGATAAATTTATAGGCATATTTTTAGCTCATAGATATAATAAAGCTTTAATACTTGTGGTAATATCTATTTATTATTTGGGTGTGCTTATGGAAACAGATGAAATAAAAAAATGTCCAGAATGTAACTCTACTCATCTGGTCAAGGATTATGACAGGGGAGAACTCACATGTTTTGATTGTGGCATAGTTATTGAGGATTCCCTGATAGATCAGGGCCCGGAGTGGCGTTCCTTTGATTCAGAGCAGGACGAAAAAAGATCCAGGACCGGATCACCGATGAGTTTTTTGAGCCATGACAAAGGATTGGCAACGGAAATTTCATGGTCCAATAAAGATTATTACGGAAAACGGATACCCCATAAAAACAGATCACAGATTTACAGGGTCAGAAAATGGCATCAGAGGATCAGGGTGAGCAATGCGGCCGAAAGAAATCTGGCTCTGGCCCTCCAGGTATTGAACGAGGATGGTGCAAAACTCGGTATTCCCAAGGATATTAAAGAAAATGCGGCATTGATATACAGAAAGGCTGTAGAGAAGAACCTGATAAGAGGTAGAAGTATAGAAAGCATTGTATGTGCAGCTATTTATGCGTCATGTAGAATGATAAACATACCGAGGACTTTAGATGAAATTTCCAGAGTATCGGATGTCAACAAAAAGAAAATTGGCAAGGCATACAGGCATCTTGCAAAGGAACTGGCCCTGAATATAAAACCGACTACACCCTACTCATATATATCACAGTTCTGCAATAAACTGGAACTGGATAAGCAGGTTATAATGGATAGTGAACACATAATAAGGCTTGCAGGCGAATCCGGGATATCTACGGGGAAGGGTCCCACAGGAATTGCAGCTGCCGCAATTTACATAGCTGCAATGAAAAACGGCAAGGCAAGAACACAGAAAGATGTAGCCCGGGTTTCTGGGGTTACAGAGGTAACGATTAGAAACCGGTATAAGGAAATAAGCAAAACACTTGGAATAGAAGAAATAGAATGATTTTTCCAGAACCATTTGTATTGTTTCATAGTGTGTTTTATTCTCATAATATTAAATACAGGTAAGATATTATCAAGAAATGAAAATAGGCGTTATTGATAATGGCGGCCAGTGGACACACAGAGAATGGCGTGTAATCAGGTCTCTTGATGTGGAATCTATAATATATCCTAATACAGTAGAAAATTCTAAATTAGACAATCTTGATGGTCTTGTTCTTTCCGGTGGACCTGCAAATATTGAATCGGAAATAGGAAAGCTGGGTTTCATAAAGCAATATATCGAGTCACATAACTATCCTATTCTTGGCATATGCGCAGGGGCTCAGTTTATAGCATTAAATTCTGGTGGAAAGGTAGAAAAGGCAATACATCCGGAATATGGCAAAAAAAGGATAATTTTTGCAAGAAGTGAATCAATTTTTGAAAAGATACCGGAAAATATTACTGTGTGGGAAAGCCATAATGATGAAATAAAAATTCTGCCCGAGGAATATGTCCTGTGTGCATCATCTGATACCTGCAAGGTCCAGGCATTTTATCATAAAAGCAAAGACATATTCGCTGTGCAGTTTCACCCGGAAGTTAACAATACGGAATTCGGCACAGAAATCTTCAGGAATTTTATTGATGTTTGCAGAAAATAAAAGGTGGTGATGGCATATACTAGTCTTAAAATCAGATACCATGACAGGGATACTTGATGATGAAAAACTAATAGCATACTTCGGAAATGAGTCAATAAGCTTGCCCAAAAATGCTTTCATAGAGCCCGGGGATTTCGTTAAAATAAAGAACAAGAATTTCCTAGTCGTAAATCCTGATCCCATATTTTTCAGTGATATATCGGGGCGTGCTACACAGGTAATACTTCCTCTTGATGCCTCTTATATTATTTATTCTGCCGGCATTTCTCCAGGAAAAAAGGTTCTGGAGGCAGGAATCGGAACAGGTTCCCTGAGTTATGCTATTCTGAAAGCAATAGGGAAAGATGGTAGATTGACCGGAATAGATATCAATGAAAAAAATATTGCTGGTGCGAAGAAAAATGTTAACCGTTTCATGAGCACAGAAAACTGGGATACTTTTACTGGAGATATAACTACAATGGAATTGCAGGAGAAATTTGATGCGGCAATATTAGATATACCAGATCCGTGGAACGCTGTAGAAAATATGAGAAAATGCCTGAAGCCGGGTGCCTTCCTTATTACATATTCCCCAAATTACAACCAGGCAGAGAAGAATGTAATTACGATGAAAAATTTTAAATTTTATGTGCTTGAAACCGTTGAACTCATTAAAAGAAATATTATAGTCAGAGAGAATGCGACAAGGCCGGATAACAATATTGTTGATCATACAGCATTTATCACAGTAGCTATTATGGAATCAATGATTTAAAAAAATAATTGTAGAACATTCCAAAATCCGTTTATAACTGGCTTCAAACGATAATGTTAAATATTGTCATTGATTTATTGTACTGTGATACAGTATGAATGGTGAACGTTATTTTTATTATCTTAAATTGATAAATAACCCGCCGGAAGAATCTGTTGTAGAGTATTATATGGATCTTTCCATGCAGCTGGAAAACGACTATGATATTTCCTCATCCCAGATCGTCGAACTGGAATCATTGATAAGCAATTATATAAAGATAAAAGCAAATCCACATGTTAAGGTTATAAATTCAATCACGGGCATAGAAGAGGATCCACCAAAGACCATTATAGATGATTTCGGTGGTAATGCTGTATTCACCGGAAAGGAGACAAAATACGGTATAACATGGAATATTTATGAGCCCAGAGCAAGCAATAATCTATTTTTTAAAAAATGGTATTACAATGAAAAGATCGCATCAATACTTGATAAAACCCTTGAAAAGGCAGTACCCCACAGCATACCCAATTATTTTGACATACCGCCATGGATATTTGGCAATTTTTCTTATAAGGGAATGCGGTATATACCATTAAAAAATATAATAGACAATGCGGTGGAAATGGAAATAATTCCGAACAAGTACTATCTGGTTCAAAAAGGAATAAGCCGTGAACTTATAGATAATCTGGGCGATAATAATATGTGGCTATAAAACATAAATAATCTCCTGTTTCTAATTTTAAAAATACAAAGTCCTACGCCCTTGTGCTGGGTTGAAATCATCGTGATTATATATTTATTCATGATACGCCATAATAATTAAGTTTATATATTTTAGTATTATACTAATTATATGGAATATAATATTACCAGGAAGGAGCGAGACTGCATCGTAGCGCTGTATGAAAATTCCGGTTTTCCATTAAGGTTATTCAATATTGCAGATATTTTAAAAATCAAAGCCCCTACGGCATATGAACTTGTAAAGAGATTGGAATCCAAAAACATAATAAATAAAACCAACGGGATAATAAGTTTGACCACCTATGGCATTTCAATATATGATGAAATTATCATGGCCCACAGGACATTAGAATTAATCCTTACAAAAAGTGGTGTTAACTCTGATACAGCCTGTGAACAGATAGAAAGAATAGACTATCTTATGGATGATGTTTCAGTACAAAAATTATTTAAAAGTCTCGGTCAACCACAGACATGTCCACATGGCAAGCCCATAAAGGTAAATTAATCCTTAAGAATTGCTTTCATTTTTTGTGATAAAAGCAGCGACCCGATTGATAATACTTTCCCCTGCTCTGCTTCAATGACAGACATAGACGCATGCCTTATATCTATTCCAAAACTTTCTTCTTCCTCAAGACCGAGATAGTGTGCAATTGCGCATTTAATTGGAAAAGAATGACTTATAATAATATATCTCCCATTGAATGAATTCAAGAGACCAACCATCCTCTCCTCCTGTGATTTAAATGATTCCATTCCAAGCTCATCACGGGATTTATCAGGTATGTCTACAATCCTTTTTCCGTTATATTCTCCGAAATCAGATTCAATTGCCCTTTCATCCGTTTTTATTTCCAGATTCAGATATTGATTTATTATATTCGCAGTTTCTACGGCTCTCAAGACCGGGCTGGATATGATCCCATCGAATTTAAGTCCCTCCAGCTGCTCACCTGTGAATCTCGCCTGTTCGATACCCTCCTCTGTGAGTCTATACCTATTGAGCTCCCGGGAAAGTATTCCATTTCTATTTGTATAACTCTCTCCGTGCCTGATAAGTACGACATATTTCATAATCAATATATTATTCGGTGGTTTATAATTTTATTGAATTTAAGGCGGTGTATTACAATATATTTCTATATAAAAATGACATAACATACCATGAATAAACTCGCAGGCGAAAACAGTCCATATCTAATAGAGCATTCAGGCAATCCCGTGAACTGGTACCCTTGGGGCGATGAGGCTTTCAACCTGGCAAAGGAGCAGGATAAGCCTGTATTTCTAAGTATAGGATATTCCAGTTGCCATTGGTGCCATGTAATGGAGCAGGAGAGTTTTACTGATAAAGAAGTAGCCGAAAAGATGAATAATACATTTATAAATATAAAGGTTGATCGGGAAGAAAGGCCTGATATAGACAATCTTTACATGACATTCAGCCAGATTATGACCGGTACTGGCGGATGGCCACTCAATCTTATATTGACACCGGACAGGAAACCTGTATTTGCATTTACCTATATACCCAAAATTTCCAGGAATAATATGATAGGCATCATGGAGCTATGTGATAACATTTCATACCTATGGAAAAATAAACGAGATGAACTTGAAAAGAATGGTGATGAGGTCATATCCAGATTAAAAAACATGGAAGGCCAGAAAATCGACATGCCGAGGCCAGACTACAGCAAATATATAAATTCAGCATATAACGCTCTTAAAAAGAATTATGATAAGGACTACGGAGGATTTGGCAGTGCACCAAAGTTCCCCTCTTTCCAGCATCTTATTTTCCTGATGAATTATTATAAAAAAAATGGGGATGATGCAGCACTGGAAATGACTGAAAATACACTTAAAAATATGTATCTAGGAGGAATGTATGATCATATCGGAGGAGGATTCCATAGATATTCCACAGATCCGTTCTTCAGGATTCCTCATTTTGAAAAGATGACATACGATCAGGCAATGGCGATTATTGCATATTCCTATGCATATGACATTACAGGGAAAGAGTTCTACAAGGATACTGCATATGAAATATACAAATTTTTGAAGGAAGAGATGTTTTCCAGGGGATTTTATACCGCAATAGATGCAGATTCTGAAAATCAGGAAGGAAAATTTTATACATGGACTTATGCAGAGCTGAAAAATTCTGCAGGAAAAGATTTCCTTTATGATTTCAATATACTTCCAGAGGGAAATTTTTATGATAACAATTCCCGGCAGTCTGGCAGGAATATACTGTTTATGAACAGGGATATTGCAGGGAATCCCACCAGGTTGCACAGAGAAGAACTGGAAAAACTCAAAAAAGTTCGTGGTACAAGGGTAAAGCCTGCTGTTGACGATAAAATACTTGTCGACATCAATGGGCTCGTCATAAAATCACTGTCACTTGCATCAATGATTTTCCATGATAAGAGCATGCTCAAAACTGCAGAGAGCGCAGCGGATTTCATCATGAATGACATGTACCGAGACGGCAAACTTTTGCATTCTTACAGAAATGGATCTGCCAAAATAGAGGGCATGTTCGATGATTATTCTTATATGGTATCCGGCCTCCTGTCACTCTATGAGGCATCACAGAATGATATATATCTGGACTATGCAAGAGATCTGCATAACATACTAGTAAAGACTTTTTATGATGATATCAATGGAGGATTTTATTCAACCGGGGGTGATCTGCTAGTCAGATTAAAAGAAA
>JAKADL010000057.1 GCA_021820565.1 Thermoplasmata archaeon | reverse complement strand
TTATTAAACCAGGAATGGGCCTCCCGCACACTGAATTCTACAGGATTTCTATAAAATTCCTCCAGTATATAAAGTATTTAAGCAAAAACGCCGTATAACGTTTGTTATACTGCATTATTTTAGTGATGTTGTGTAAATAAGGGGATTACTGGGTTAGCAAGGATTACATTAATTATCACATAAATGGAGGAGCTACGTTCATAATTCCTTAAATGAATATTATATATGGCAAGTTTATAAACGATTTAAGCCTATTATTATCCTCTCAAGGTAATATGAAACGTGTAACTATAATTTTATGATATGCATATTTAGTGTGTTTTATGTATATCATAACTGGCTATAATAAATAATATTAATATAAATATAATTAAAATAAAAGACAAATTAATTATTTAATATATATTTATATAATAGAATATACATATTAAAATATATTAACATAAATAATTATAATAATAGATTAATTATTATATAATAATATAAAAATAATATTTAAATTTTTAAAAGTAGATATTAAGAAGAAATGTTTCCATGAGCTGTTACGGAAAAAATAGGAAAATCCTGCCAGAGCGGAATACGTTAAATTATATGTTATTTCCCTGCTTTAAATGATCTAATGAATACTGGCATTCCATGTTTAAGGGGCATTCACTGCATTTAGGAACGGTCCCACAAATCAGAGCGCCAAAATCGAGAATGGAATAACCGAACACTACCGGATCGTATAAATTAACCATTTCCACATATTTCTCATGTATTATTCTACTTCTTCTTAGTGAATCGGTATATAGAATCCCATTTATTCTTGATATGATTCTTACACTATTAGCATCAATTAATGGATCATTATGCCCGAATGCAAATACCCTAATGGCAGATACACTGTAATCACCAAGGCCGGGTATTGCAAGAAGTTTCTTTCGATCCTCGGGAATAATACCATTATAAATGTCTGTAATCTCGTGGGCAAATTCGCGTAATATCCGGGCTCTTGAGTGGAAACCCAGAGTAAGTAACATGACATCATTATCCCCAATACTTACAATCTTTTGCACTGATGGATACCTGTCTATAATCTGGTTATATATCCTGCCCACCTGAAACGCCCTCGTCCTTCTTAAAAGAATTTCTGAAACTGCAATCCTGTAAGGGTCATAGGTAAATCTCCATGGAAAGTCGCGGTAATTATTAACTCCCCATTTTATGATTGCTGCACCAATCCTATGCTGTAACTGCCCTGCTTTCCCTGAGCACATCTATAACCACTCCCGCAAGCATATATGAAAACACAGGGCTAATTGAATCTACAACCATCTGATATCTCTTACCCATTGGTATATGATGGGGAAATTCAAATTTATCAAATCCCATTATTCTGAGTGCCTCAAGAACAGATATTACGCGCGCATTTGGGCTTTCAGGTGGATAATCTGGATGGAGCGTATATGTTTTCATAACATTTCCAAAAGATGGGGACGGTTCATCCCATTTCAGCCATCTCCACCCATATTTACCTGTCAGGTATTTATCTGAATACCTTGAAATTGTTCTAAGATGTGGCCAGATGTGGTCCGGAGTGTCTCCCTCATTTAGATGTCTGTATGCCCATATAGCATCACGCACAGTTTTTGGGGTTGCAATATGTTTTGCAATGTATTCGAATATATTATTTTTCTTTCCTTTTACTCCGGTTACAAAGAATCTCTGGCGGGCGGTGGAAGCACCATAATCAGAATACCTAATGATGCCTGTTCTAACAGTGTATCCTGATTTTACTACCTTATTAATTGACTCTTCTATAACAGGGTCGTTCCTTATTGCAGGTACATTTTCCATAATAAATACCAGTGGCATTTTATCAGTCACTATGCTGAAAAATTTCTGTACAAGATCATAATCCCTGTGGAGTTTTTTACGGGATTTGAGGTTTACTGTTGACCACGGTTTACATGGTGGACCACCGGCAATAACATCATAATTAGATTTAATGGTTATCTCCCGTATATCTGCAGTGGTACCCGTTCCACCTGTTAATTTGTTATATGAATCAACTGCAAAAGGTTCCAGATCAATGCCTGTAACGCTAAACCCTTTGCGTGCAAATCCCGAAGACATCCCGCCCATACCTGAAAACATGTCCAGCATTTTCAATCCATTATTCTTTCCCAAGTTTAGTCAGCCCCTGTATTATCTGGATAATTTATGGTATATGCATCCGTGTCATTAATAACTTTTTCAACTGTAGCCTTTTTTATTAATAAACGTGCATTATCCGCTGCCCCATTAATAAAGTTGAAAAATTTCCTGGATAGATCAGTGTATTCACCGTGTAGTATCTTGCGTGAGATTTTGTGCATTATAGTTACATCATTAAAGCATTCAAATGCAGCATCTCTGCTAAATGAATCATCCATAAGTTTGTCCTTCAGATATTCAAATATACTTATCATATCATTCAGGGTTTTTGGACCATCGGCAATATATAAACTCACAGTATCATCCCTAGTCTCTATGGGAATCCACCATCTTTTTAAATATGATTCATTTTCAGCACTTAATCCAAGATTTTTAAGATCCGCCGCGATATTATCTGCGGGAATGGTTTTAGATAGTTTTGAAAGACCACGTATCCACATTCGTGATTTATTAAAAATATCAACTGTAATGACACTCCTGCCACCCACACTAACTGTTTCAATATCACCACTATTAAGAATAAACTCTAGAAGTTCCAGATGTATGGATCTATAAAGCCCATTTCTATCAAAGAGTATATATGTTCCTGGAAGTTTATCAATATTCTTTTCTGATAACCTTATAGATTCAATGCTGTTACCTCTTATAACATATATCTCAGTACCAGCAGGTATGACAGTATATCTTCCATCTATTCCATAGATATATACAGCATCCTCACCAGATTTAACAGTATTTCTGATTTTATCTTCTCTTGGATGAATTTCAGTATAATAATCTATATCATAGCTACCGTATTTAGTGTATTCTTTAAACTCATTATAATTAATATCACCCATAACTGTTCTAATGAGATCTGGCATACTACCAGTATACTCAACAAAAGGTCTGTAAAATTTCTGGCACATGGAATGTTCAATATAGTGACGGGCATATTCAAGCGATTCATTCGTTCCACAGACCAGTATTTTTTCTGTGTTCAAAGCGCCGAAGTTAAAGTTCCTGTATACACCCGGGAGTATAATGCCATTGGTTTTTACGCCTGCAGCATCCGCAGGCGAGGAAGTATGGACAGTAATTTTTTCTAAAGTTAAATAACGATCAAGAAATCTTCCAGCGATGATTGCCCAGTGTTCATTAATCTTTCTTTCCTTTATAATCTTAATGAATTCATCACGCCATGGGTTTTTTAAATCCGGTCCAAATTTATCCTCAATGATTTTTTTAAAGTTATCTCCCGCGTCTCTTGAAATAGAATATACCTCATCTATAAGTTTAGAAATATTATCATTACGTACAGTAATATAAGCCATATCCCCTAACGTTAGAATTGATTTACGTTCTATACTCCTAAATCTCTCCACGATTCCATTTTCCACATGCAATGATTCCGGTATTATAATATTATGTGTCTTATATTCAATATATTCAGTATTAAATTTTCTGGAGCGGTACAGATTCCTAACATTGCATATACGGCTATAAGCATTCATAAATTCAGCCGATTTTAAAGGGTGAAAATTAATGTTACTGTTCATAATCCTCCTTACAGTATTCATGTCATAGTCGGTAAATGCTACTACAGGTATGCCACAATCCTTAAGTAAAAATTCAAGAATATCTGTACTACTACCGGCATCAGCAATAACTATAGCCGGACCACGCTCCCTAATATAATTTAAAACAGACTCAGGTGATATGTATTCAATTACAGTAACGAGTTGTCCAGCAGTTGAATGAGAACCGGAACTAAATTCACTGTAATCCATAGCATTATAACAGTTTATAGTTCCAAATCTTGCACCATTTGGGATTCTTCGGAGATTTAGCCTTTCACGGGTTATGCCATAATGTTCTGCTATATCCTTCCAGAAAGACTTCGATGGAATTTTGCCCTTAATAATCCCATCTATATTATATTCCCACGCGTTACGTATAACTGGAAAAATATCCTTCTTACTTATTCGCGGTGAATAGCTGTTTACATGGTCGTCTGTTACCCGGTATAGACGTGTTAATATTTCACGTATTCCAGGATTCCCTAATACGTTTTCAGCTGGTTTGTTGTGTTCAGTTATAAGAAGTACATTCCTATCAAGGATATGAGATATCATATCTGCGGCTATGGACAGAAATAAAGACCTGTTAGGAAATGGCCAGTTGACTACATGGATACCACGGATACCTTCAGACATCCATTCCATATACGCATTTTCTGCAGGGTTTAAATTAATTTTCCATGGAAGTTCTTTATTAAATATGTGGAAATCGTTCCAGTCCCCACATATGTATCTTTTATTTTGATTATCTATCCTTACCTCTGATCGATTATATATGGGGGACCCACATTGGGGGCATGCTGGATATTTAAGAAAATAGTTATATTTCATTTGTCCCACATTAAAACTGCATTTCTGTCAAGATATTTATTACCATACTCACATGATGTTTCCGGTAAAAGTGTGCAGCTATAGCATGCCGAACCATTATCTTTATTTGCAGTCATTTTACTGTTAAGGCAGAAAGGATCATTTGAGCATGCACTGATATTCTCTATTGCATCATCAAGAATTTTTTCCATTTTATCCTGGCTAACCAGATCTACTAGTCCCCCCATGCTGCCATCGCTACCGACACCTGTTGTATATATTAGAATTCCTCCACTTTCTCCAAAAGCATAAATGCGCTCTCTTATTGATGGTAGTGAATATCCGGTATATCCAGATATAGTCCTTAATATACTATGTGATAGTGTATGAAGGTATGTAAATGTATAATTCAGTGGGTATTTACCGTACACAGTGCTCTTAAGTTCCGAATGTGTATATTCACTATGTATTTTGATATTGCTAAACCGTATGAAAATTGCATCCCCGGACATTATCGTTGCCGGAAAATAGTGTTCCCCCTGATATTCTGTACAGGATGGGACAGGTACGGGCTGTACCTTCTTTCCGCCTGTATTCCTGATAAATGATGTCTGGACGGCAATTGCTGATATATTCTGTATCGATCTGTAATCCATATTTCCTGCAAGTCTTGAATTGCCGGCGCAGCTGAATTCACCCATCTCAAATCCACCATCCTTATGGCTTCCTGCTGAATCAGAAAGATACCTGTATTCATTGCTGAAAATGCTTATAATGTCATCACTTCTGCTACCGTAGTAATAATTATCCGGATCAGAAATTATCTCCTGGTATTTTTCAGGATCATCTTTAGATAGTTTGATAAGCATATTCTTTAACAGCTCCAAGCTAGGTTTCCTCTTCCATAAGATTCCGGCTGCCTCAATTAGCTCCTCCTCACCGTTCAGCGGTAATTTTCCCGTACTGTTAATATTGAGCAGTGTAATTATCTCCGGCAGCCTTAGAGAGCTGGAATCACGCTGGGCTATAGACATATTCATATTACATGATGTTGTGCCTTTGCTATCCTGTGCGTTACATTTTACCCTGTTATTATAATACATCCCGTAAATTTTCTCCATATCTGTTTTCCTGCCACATTTACTGCATTCAATATGTATGGATTTAAGTGAATAACCCCCAGCATCCCAGTAATAATAATCCGGAAAGCACATATTACTACCATGAACTGAAAAGTTCCAGTTTACATCATCCAGATGCCCGGCAGGGCACGCTGAAACAAATCTTACCGGGGTATATCTAGAGTTTCCGCATTCTGGACACCCTGTTATTTTATTACCATTTTGAGTCTTTTTCACATATGGGTACAGTATACTGTATTTTTCCTTATGGTTATTAATATTACTGCAGATTCCCCACGAAGGGAAAGGTACGACCTCATACAGGGGGCTCTGTTCATTCTTTCCTGCATACTCATTTGATGGCAATGATATGAACTTTATGTCTTTTGCATCAAAATGAAATTTTCTTGCAATCAGATTTCTGGCATATCCATTCCCTTCAGGAATTGTATTATTTGATACAGTCCGGGGTACATAGTATGGTGTCTCGATTCCATAGAGACCAGCACGCTTTATTAAAAATGATCCGCTATCTCCCTCGAGTATGGATTCAGGACCAAATGAGAGAACAAATTGGGTTTGCCTAATTGTATACTCTGGTGTTTTATTATACCCAAATACCGAAATATCATCCACCTCCCTCAGAGAATCTGGAACATTTTTAAATGCTATATTGCCCTCAGGATGCGTTACCGTATCACGTGATGAACCAAGAATAATGACCTTATTAGGATCTGGCATTTTATATGGGTTACTTCTGTATATGACCTTACTTTTTTGATTTTCTACAATCTGGCTCCATTTTTCTATATCTTTATGTATTGTAGAGATTATATCTTTACTTTTTATATTACCCATAGACGTTAACCTATCGTTTGTTTTCTTTATAAAATCATCGAATGCTGCACCGGCATATGTGGATATTTTGCCTGGATCATCATGCAGTTGAGGTTCGACCGCTCTTACAAATCCAACAATTGTTGCACCCATACCCGTTGAGATAGAGCCTGTAGAAAAAGGTGAAACAGGAGAATTCTCTACATAAATGTTAATTCTGCTATGGTACTGTAGGAACATTTCATAATGGCTGACATCGCGAGGTTTCAGGGGGTTATATAATACAAATACGACCCCATCGGCAGACCTACCGATCCTACCTGTCGCCTGTATATAATCAGATGTTGATTTTGGCTGTCCCGCCATTATCATTTCTGTAAGTCTTGAGATATCTACACCTGTTCCAAACATGGATGTTGTAAACAGCGCTCCTGTATTCTCTTCTGATACAATATTCCAGTTCTCAAGGCGATCAAGCTTTACCGGTATCTCTGCAGATCTGGCCTTGCCGGAGAGTTCCTCATAATTGGCAGTATCAAGTTTGACCGGTGGGTCAAACTTTTCTAGCAATTCACGCACATCCTCCCTAAAAAGCGATGTTGCTATTGAAAGTTCTTTTATTGAGTTAAAATAGAATACAGGTGTGTAAAAATTTTTAAGATCGGCTGTTCCCCTGAAATTTTCCCTAAAGGCAATTAGTTGGGCCATTAACCTTATTAATGGTGTCTGAGACCCCATATCGGGTGACCCCATAATACCGGTATATATCCTGCTTCTGCGTTTTACGCCTTCATCTTTAGCAAAAAAGAAATTTTCATCCGGATTAATACCACTTGGTGGAAAAACAGAAGCCTCTCGGGAAAAAAGAAGCGAAACCTGATCGCCCACACTGCTGACAGTTGCGCTTGCGCCTATATATTTAACCTTTAAATTCCCCCTTTCTTCTATGATAGCATTAACCATGTTCTCATAGAGACCAAAAAGACTGCCCAGGGGGCCATTAAGAAGATGCAACTCATCCTGGATAACCAGATCCGGCGGTCTTGTTTTCAATTTAATGTCGCCGAGTATGTTGGAAGCCAGCGGACTTACAGGGATATTTGCAAATTTATCAACTGTTGCGACTATTATTGATGGTTTTTTACTATATATCTGGTCATCCACTGTATAAACGGGTATTCGGGTATTAAATATAGGGCAATCTGGATTCATGCATGTAACGTAAATATCTTTACGATCATGGCTTATTCTGTATCCGGGCAAATTAAGGTATGTTCCGGAATTAATGAAACTCCCATACAAAGTAGAGTTTATAATATCGCTCTTTTTCATTTTATCATGAAATGTTATTCTATAAATCCCCATTTCAATTCCGTACAGATTATTTGTAGTTAGTAACGTAACGTCCGCATCTGGTGTGCTGGTAACCGCATTTATAGGTCCTGCCACGAATATTGGGGTATCTGGTCTTATTCCGGTTTCAGGAATAGCAAGCCAGCTACCACATGCAGGACATTTATAAAGCTGTACCGGATCTCCCTCTGACTTTTGAGGTTCACCGTTTCCTGAACCCTCTATTATTCTAACCGCATCTGAAAGCTTATTCGGGGTCATTCCACCTCCAACCCACATACCGGCGGAAATTGGATAATTAATTTTATCATTAAATTCATCATAATTATTTCTTACATATTCGGCGGCTGTAATAAGATCTACCGTCCTTCTAAACTGCTGTGATGTAAGGAGCCTCAGGGTATACCTTGATATGATAGAGGTGCCGGGATTAATGTCTGTATCTGAACCTGTATACCTTCTCCATATTATATCGAAAATAGCAACGGCAAGATATGCCTCTGTCTTCCCCGAACCTGTATGAACCCATAGCACGTCCATTTTAGCCCGATCCTTAGATTTAGGATCTGTGATGGAATCAATTTCCAATAGCAGGAACGCAATCTGGAAAGCCCGCCAGATAAAGCTGGTATTGCTATCTCTACGACGCCACTGAGAATTAGTCGCCATAACCCTATTTACAAACCTGAAAGCCCTCAACGCGTTTTTATTGACTCTGAGAATCTGTAAGCCATGTTCCATTCTCTTACATGTCTCTAAAAGATTTTTGATGTTTATCTTGCCCTGAATTTCATCATCCGGAACTGTTTTTTGCAGGGATGTAATCCATGATCTATACTCTTCTATGAGTATTTTAAGGTTGTCCAGTCCAGAATCCTTTCCTGCCATCTCCCCCGCATCAAACACTGTTTTAAGTGCTGCGGGACCTGGAATATATGATTTATACACAGGCATAAAATCAGTACGTAAATCGGGTCTGTAGAAATTCTCGTAACTATTAATGTAATCTGGCCAGCTATTAAATCTGATATTTTCTTTATCATTTTCATTTTCTATATCAAGATCCTTCCATACAGCGGCACAATTTTTACCCCTTGCGAGTTCTGTGATGTCCCTGTACAGGAATTTTATATTTGAATCGTTTACGTTTCCACCAGTTTCTGAATTTATTATGCCTGCAGTTACATTAATTCTTATAGAAGGCTGGAACAGTGAGTATTTATATATATCCTCATATTTAATTTTCTTATTCGCTTTATTATAAACCATAACATTAAAATATCCACGATACTCTTCTACCTTAAGTGTTATTGTACTGAAATCTGTATTTTCAAGCTCAAACTCACAGCTGCCTTTTATACCCTGTTTATTATGGTATACAGACTCCCTTCTATAGGCGTCCTTGTTGTTTAGTTTTACCTTTGTATATTTTCCATAACTTACAAGAACGTCAAATTCGCCATTGATCATTTTAAATGAAATGCCAAATGAATTAAGCTGAGCTTTCTTTTCCTGCTGTATCTCCTCCTCTGCAGGTACAGTATCTAAAACATATCCACCTTCTACATTATTATCCTGAACAGGACAATATGGTTTAATCACTCCAACAACATACCGATTTACCGGAATATCAGTTATACATTCATCATGTTTTCCGAAAGGTCCAAGTAGTTGGCACCTAACATTCCTTATTAGCTCTATAGATCCATAACTCATGAAGCGCCCTCCGCTATACTTATGCTTGAAAAAGTCCTATAAAATGATATTGTAAACATAGTAAAATAAAGATATGTATCATATATAAAAATTTTTGTTTATACAGAATCTAATATTTCAACAACTAACGATTTAAATAACCCACATGATATTCTAAAAGAACGGCAATAAGATATGAATCTTAATAATCGGTATGCCCGCTATTCATTTCGTCAGGAAAACTATTTTAAGAAAACTATTTTATCTATTATATGCATAATAAATAGAATATCCTGTTCGGTCACATCTCAATATTTTCATTATGTTAATAATGCTCCGCATTTGTATGCGTTTAATGAAACATTAGATTTTATATTTATTTAATAAAACTAGAGACTATAACATTTTACATTTTATGAAATGATGGAAATAAAATGAGTATTTTCGAGATTTATTTAACAATATTTCATTGTTTGAGGAAGGTTTTATTTATAAAAATATTTTATGAAGATAATGTAATATCTTTACTGTAAATTCAAATGACCCTTTACTAATATCCTTAATCAACCTCCATATTTATGTATTTCCTTAACAGCCATTCCTCATTGATGTCCATTGCTATTGAAACAACCAG
>JAKADL010000056.1 GCA_021820565.1 Thermoplasmata archaeon | reverse complement strand
TGGAGCCGGGTACCATCATAACCGATATAAACCGTGATGATCTTTCTAATCAGGAAAAAAGAAAATATATGGAAAATAGAATACCACTTGGAAGGTTAGGGGAGCCTTCTGACATTGCCCTACCTGCTCTGTTCCTGGTTTCTGACGAAAATACTTATATAAATGGATCAGAACTCCTAGTAGATGGTGGAATGCTGGTCAACCTGCAATGAAACACGAAATCTATTAAATCGATATATAGAATTATGTTAAGTGGCTTAATTCCAGAACTAATCTATGGAAATTTCTGCTTTTAATGTTAAAAAGTTTATTATACACCTTAACTCGCTAATTCTTAGGTAATATGTCCATATTTATCTTCTTCATCAGTGATTCTACTCTTTTAGGAATTTCATTGAATTCTATCCTATCATCAGAGTACTGAACGGCATAGACCTTTGACAGTTCAAACAATGGTCCACTGACAGAGTATTTGCCTATCAAATCATTGAACCTCAATATCTCAAGTATCCTGTAATGTATGTACAGTGAAATGAATGATACAAAGAAGTACCCACGATGGCATCATTATCCATCAGGTATGTTTTATCATTCTCCATCTCATTCATCATTGCATCGAAGTACTGTTCTATGTCCTCCATTTCCTTGTATATTAAGTATATCTCATTAAGTGTTTTATCAAGATTTGATACTAATGATATTTTGCCTAATCTTTCCTCATGTATCCTTATTCCAGGATGCAGTGTCCTTGCAACTATTGAATTTGAAATCCTCTCACCTATTAATTTTGCATCTTCATATACATACGGTGAGTGATTACTGTATTTTACATTTCCGTACCTTATCTCTTGTCCACGAATTGAATGATCTATTATCCCTGAATTCCTCCTTAATGGCTGTATACATTTTATATTATCAGACATGTAATTTATCATGTCCATGGATACAAATCCCCGATCCATAACTATTATTGAATCGTATAATTTGAATTCATCAATTGTTTTCTTAACTGTCTTTACATCCCTTATTGAACATAGATATATCTTCAATGCAACAGGCAACTTCCTGTCCTCAGAAAAAAATAAGGAAAAATTTATCTGGTCGGGAATACATGGTCCTTGCTTTATCCCCTCTCTGCAAGGTCTGTATTCCCGAAGTATAAGAATACCTATGGCAAACCGTACAAATATATATTGCCATCATCAATTAGTTCCTTGAAGAATTCATACTGTGCCCTTGTATCTGAACCTATCTCCCTTAACTTCATTGCAATTGTAGAATGTGATAATGATACATCAATGTATTTCAATAGGATATTCCTTATTGCCTTGAATCATGCCATTGCTATTATCTCATTAGCAGATGAAAAGTGCTTCCTCAATGCAGTCGCTATGTCCTGTCTTATATTATATATCAACTGGGAATTACCCTATTCTATGCTGTCCTTATATTCCTCTTAGTATTTCTGATTATTCCAGATTCAGTTATTCTTTTTATGTATTTGCCGGATATCTTTCTAGATCTTTTCTTCTTTTTATCATATACACTGCTTACCCCGTAAGCAAAATAATTATTCTCGATCTTCTTAACTTCAACGTTTTCTACATTCTCCTTTTCCAGAACCTTCCTAACCTAGTCCTTTAAATATTTCCTAATAGGCAAATAAGGAAATTATGATGAAATAGAAGATATGGATAACTATTACCGAAGAATCAGCGAGTTGAGGTCTAAAAATTCCTTTCCTTATCATTCTACCAAAAAGCTCATAATGGAAGCAGAAAGATACAAAAAGTGCGGAAAAACACTGGAGAATTGATACACCTATTTGATGGTACTCAGAATCATGTTCGGTAATGTGAATCTAAACATTCGTGTGAGAAAGTGTCCTGATGATAAGAAAAACTAACAGGAATACTATTAATGCATTTATAAATAGCTCAGATTTCGATCTGCAGGTAACGGTAGTCGCCGATATATCGCGCTGACCGAAAGACTACCAAGTATCTAAGATAGGGACAATCATAGAATCCCATAGAATCTGGCTATCCGCTGGGAGATATCCAATCTAACATGGGTATTCCTCCTTCGGTTATATATAATACACAGGCGTCATCTGAAGAATTTTGATATAAAGAATTATGTCTTGAATCTGAACAGTACTGAGGAATCTGAAGATGCGAGCGTGTTCATGGAGAAAGATGAATTGTCAAAACTAATATTTTATTCAACTATCATATCCTATGAGGGATCGAAATACATAATACCATTCCTTTAGGTATAAAAAACGTTTTTGGTAATCAAATAACAGCCATGAGGGACATAAGATCAGATATGAAAAAGACCTTGTCCAAAGTGTTAACAGGAACGCTTCGCCTGATCTGCTATTGACACATCGTTAACAATCTAGGGAGGGCAGAATTCGGAAATTATCCTGATCTGAGATTTGCAATGCCCTACATAAAGGAGCTTGCTTATATTTCTAATATAGAATTGTCTGAAAAGGGAGAAGGGATTAAGTATGTAGAGAATCTCTAGATCACAATAACGGTGGTATGCATGCCACTTCAAATTGATCGTGTCTGTCTTTAAAGTATGCAGGATTGTTGGAAAGATCACTCATGATCTGCCCATGATGAAAATTGTCACATAACTACAAGTGTATAGTCATGGTTATAGAATGCCATGGAGACACTGAATGTATCTAGGGATCTGAGTTCACCAGAATCCTCATCTATACCTGTAAACATACGGGTGATAGGAGAAGTTCTGAATCTGGCGATCTTAGAAATAATGAAGGGAGATAAATCTACAAGAGGTGGGGTCGAAATTATATCAAGATATTCAGGAATAGAGTGGAAGATTCTAGATAAGAGCTCCTCTCATCTCTGATTGGAAATGACGGTAAAACGATAGAGGTTATAAGGCATAACAGCATAAATAAGATTAGCCACAGGTGTACTTAGGGGCACGTCCGTCTAAGGACAGGAAGATCACAGACCGTCAGAGAGATGGTCAAATATGGAGCTATCATTGCTATTCTCTCCAATGCTGAAAGAATTCACATCTCTTACAAATGAAGAAATGGATATGGCAAAATAACTCATAAAGCCGAATTCATGCAGACGGATCCTGCGTAAAAATATGGGGAAGAACCGTATTCTTTATGCCCGTGTGAAAATCCTCGAAACTCATGAGGCTTTGTCTAAAACTGAACAGAGGGCATGGATGGAATCAATCAAAACATAAGACTATTTTGACACCATATGAAAGAAAGATACCATTAAGAAAAGATTTAAGAGTATCGTTCCATTGATACTCGATAACGATATCCCTCTTAACATAGATGGGACTTAAATGCACATAAAAAGAATTTTACATTATACTCATTTAATCCAGAAAAAACAATCATTAAATTGCCATTAGAACATGTCTGGAACAATGTTTATATCAATAGATTTCTTAAATTTACGATGAGTATGGGAATATCAAGGCGAGTAACTGTATTGGCAGGGATGGGTGGATTTTTAGATGGATATGATCTGATAGTTATATCTGGGGCAATATCTTTAGTTTCACTGTCATTCTCTATATCCTCACCATCAATCAAAGGTCTCTTAATAGGTACTGCTTTTTTGGGAGGTTTTCTTGGTGCAATATTTCTAGGAAAAGCTGTGGATGTTTACGGCAGAAGATTAATGTTTCTTTATGATTTGGTGCTATTCATTGGTGGTATTCTTGTATCATCATTTGCAATATCACTACCAATGTTGTTTGCAGGTAGATTTCTAGTTGGTTTAGCAATTGGGGCTGATTTATCCGTTAGTTGGACATTAGTTTCAGAATATGCTCCAAAGGAAAGAAGGGGGTTTCTACTCTCAGCACAATTCATACTGTGGGGAATTGGAGCGATAGTATCATATTTGGTTCTTGACGCTTTTCTGTTTACAGGAAATAATGCATGGAGATATGCTTTTCTTATAGCTATTATACCAGCCGTTGCGGTTTTAATTCTTCGTAGAAAAATACCTGAATCACCTAGATGGCTGGCTTCGCATGGAAATTTGAGTTTGGCACGGAAAATTATTAAAAATACTGGGGCTAATATATCAGATGAATCATTAATGATCATTAATACAACAAAAAAAGAATATAGCACGATGTCAATGTTTAAAGGGAAGTATCTTCGGCTGAGTTCAGGTGTATTTATTTCCACCTTTCTTGCTTTCTTCATCGCAGCACCTTTAAATCTTTTTACACCAGAAGTACTGGAACTAGTTGGTTTTACATCAGTGCTTCATATTGCATTGCTAGGCTCTGCCCTTGTCTGGGTTTTCAATATAGCAGGATTTACTGTTGGTGGGATATTAATTGACAAAAGCGGTAGAAAAATAGTAGGCATAATAGCTTTCTCACTTGCAGCTTTCATCCTACTAATGTTGTTTCTGGTTAAATTTTCCCCGGACTTATTCTTCGTTTTATGGATAGGGATTGAATTTTTAGCTGCTTTAGGTGCATCTGTAACGTGGGTTTGGGCTGCCGAACTGTTTCCGACTGTATTTCGTGGTTTTGCAATGGGATTCAACAGCTCTGCAAACAGAATATCTGGATTTTTCTCTTCCTACATAATCGCCGTAATTATTGCGATCTCCCTCGGTTTATTATATCTCATTAGTTTTTTGGTATCAGCGTTTATCGTGTTTATAATAGCGTTTTGGATTAATGTTGAATCGAAAAACAAAACTCTTGAAGATATCTCCGAAGAATCGGCTATGGATATAATGCCAGTCAAGGGTGATGAGGCGAAGGAGGTAAGGCAATGAAACCTAATGTTATTCTTATAGTTTGTGATACCCTGAGAGCGGACCATTTAAGTAGTTACGGGTATCCTAGGATAACAAGTCCATTTATTGACTCACTGGCAGCCTCTGGGACAATATTTAATAACTGTTACGCCCCAGCGATACCTACTCATCCTGGGTTTACAACTATTCTTTCTGGAATACACCCCCTAGAGGACGGGATTGTAAGTCATATGGGACAAAAAACATTTGATAAACATTTACCATGGTTGCCTGAAACATTGTCAAATAACGGCTATGAAACCATAGCTTTCGATAATTTATCTAAATGGTTTGAAAGGGGATTCGACAGATACATAAATACAGGCGAGAATGCTACAGGGATTTCAGATATTGTTGCCGAGGACGTAAATAACAAAGTCAACGAGCATCTTGATGAATTAAGTTTGCTAAACTCTTCTCAAAAACCTTTTTTCTTATTCTTGCATTACTGGGATACACATACACCATATAACCCTCCTCAGCAGTTTTTAGAAAGATTTTACAAAGACGATAAAAGCAATCCTCTTTCCAGAGGCATGGAAAAAGTAAAAATGATATCGCCGATTTGGTTTATACACAAAACTTGGCTCGAAGGAGTAACTGATATAGAATATGTATCTGCTGCGTACGACGCAGAGATTCTTTATATGGATACGGCTCTTAGGAATCTTTTCGATAATTTTAAAAAGCGAAATTTACTAGATAATTCCATAGTAATTTTGACAGCAGATCATGGAGAATCGCTAACCGAGCATGATGTGTATTTTGACCACCACACAATATATAACACGAACATACACGTCCCACTTATTATGAGTGGCGCTGCATTCCCTAGAAAGAACTCCAAAGATTATGGTCTTTGTCAACAATTAGACATTACACCAACCTTGCTTTCTTTATTAGGTATACAAAAGAATAAAATTATTTATGGACAAAATCTTTTGGATTTGTCTCTAAGAAATGAAAGTGGGGACTTGTATGATAAAATTATATCGTTGGAGAATACGTGGGAATCTAAGATATCTCTTACAACAAGACAATACAAATTAATCAGAACCGTAAAAGATGTGGATCTTTATGGACGTAAATCGGGTTATTTGGAATTGTACGATCTAAAAAAGGACCCAGAAGAGAACGTGAATTTAGTATACTCTTCCAGTAAAGTTGTAGAAATGATGAATAAGGCGATGGACACTGAAATTGAGCAAATTCTACAAGGAAGATCCAACCCCATAATTGAACAACCTTGTAGTTTACGCGGTAATTTCGACCCAAATAGAGATTTCGCAAATGTAAGGGGGAGGAAATTATCAAAGAATGTATGCGCGTGGAAAGTGCCGGATACTAGTGACATACTATCAATTAATATGAGGATTCAAAATGATAAAAACTGAATCTGTTTCTTATCTGCATCACCAAGTTTGAATACATCCCATTATTATAAATAATGCCTTAACTCTTAATTTCATGTTTTTTATGTAATAGGAAATATATATTCACACATTTTAATCTTTGTGAAATGCTCATTTGATTGCATTTCTTCTCTATTGATAGTCGGTTGTATAATTCATTTGCTATAAATTATAATTTATTGTAAATCCTCTGTATTTAACTATACAGGGGATTGATTGGTTTTTATGGCACCAAAACCAGTTTAGTTTGGATCAAATATAGATATAAGAAAATATATATACTATAATTGTAGGAATGGATAATCAGAAAGATCTATACTTGCAATTGCTGATTCCATTGACAACATAGCTAATGCGCTCGTGCTTTACCTTTATGTCTATCCTCCTGCTTCGAACATCGCCAAAATATATTCCTGACCTTGTTTTTATCTTTCTTATGAATAACGTAATGAATGAATAAACGCTACTTGCTATTTACACGTTCTATAGAATCGGTGAAAATAGGTATCATGAAATGTAGTGAATGAAATTTGTTAGAGGGAGAGATAATTAAATGATATCGGATCATATTGAGATGCCGCTATTTGTAACAATAACAAGCAGTGCCAGCAGTATGGAAAAAATCACTACAGACTTCAATATCTTCTCATAATACTTTGCCAGTTTGCTGGTATCAATAAGCTCACCCCTGACCAGTGACCTGTATGGTCTGGATGCCTGTATCTGTATCTGAAGCAGCGAATAACCGGTGGCGATCATCACCAGTATTACTATGATATTACTCCCTCCCTGTATTAGATAACCAGAGACAACAGGCATTGAACCTGTAGAGAAGGCAAGGAATATATTATTATGAAAAAATCCCCTGAAGAGCTCCAGATTATATGCAAACACGAAGAATATTTCCACCGCCCCGGCAATTAGTAAAAGGTGGACCACAAAGAGTGCAAAATAGAAGGAAAAGGAAATACCGGCAACCAGTGATGCAAAGCCTGCGATTATCATAGCTTTCCGTGAGAGATATTTTGCCCACGGCCCCGGAGACCTTTTGAGGGAAGAATCAAAGCAATGGGCTGAAATTCCAAGGCAGATCATAAATGTTATGAACAGGTATACAGACCTCAGAATATGGATGCCATGGAAAAAGAAACTGCCAAAGAATACCAGGGAGCTGACCATGAGTGTGTATGGATAAAAGGTCAGGCCAATTATGGCCCGGAAACGTATAGGCCCATATGCTGGTACGTACCATTCTTTCAACCTGTCCGGCATGTATGTTACCATGTAATTAATCGGTACTTACTCAATAATTTTTTGTGATTCCAATATATAATTTTTTATATAAATAAAATAGAATAGTAAACTGATGTGAAGCTTATAGTTATATTACAGGCCTGGAAAAATAATATAAAAAGTCAGGTCATGATGTTCTCATCTCAAAATTCCATGTCTGTTATATCAGGATCGTAGGCAGGCAGTACCGTCCCGTACTGTTCCAGGATTCTGTAAGCCCGGTAGCATTCGAATATATTTTCAGAAATGCCCATGGGAATTTTATTGCTTATGTTATTCTTCTTGAATGCTGCGTCAGTGAATACAACATTTCCAACGGAGGTCATGATTATGAATGCAAGAGAGGCCCTGTGGTGGCATCCTACCCATAATGCACCTATTCCGGGCACCAGTTCAGTAATCACTTCCGCATCAAAATATTTCATCCTGCTGTGCGCACTGAAATCAAGATACTGTAGAACTTTTTCTGGTACAAACATGTTCCTTTCCTCATTGTGATCTCCGGGAACAACAATATCATTTATCCAGCCTTTCTTCAGTATGTGGTATGTGGCTCCATGAAACTCATCCGCTCTTCCGGTTGTGTAGTCCTGCAGGGGCGTAAATGATATATTTTTAATGGTTCCGGGAGGGAATCCCATATTTTTGAGAATATCAATGGAATCCAGTGCAGTGAATTTTGCTTTCTCTCCTGCAAACCGCGCCATGGCACTGTTTCTCTCTGTAAGATCCTCTGGAAGTCCGGTATTTATCAGAAAATTGGTATCCCTGTTGTATGCAAGGACCATATGGAAATGCAGAAGCTCCCATGAATCCCAGCCAGACATACGGTATACCTCGGGACCTGGAACCCATGATTCCCCGGTTTTAATTATTTTAACCCTGAACACATTTTCAGACATTTGCTTCACCACAGTTTCGATCTAAAACTAGATATTAAACATAGAGCGTAACCAATTAGTTTAATTTTTTGTACTCTATGCCGAATCCCGGTTTGTCATTCAGTTCAATATATCCGTTTACAGGGAACGGGATTCCATTCATATCCTGCTCCATCCATTCCCTGTATTTTGTCAGGAACTCAGCAACTGGAGTCACGCTTTCCGGCTCTGATATTATGCAGTGGAGATTGTAAACATTGCCGGTATGTGGAACAATAATTGCACCGTAGGTCTCGGCAAGCGCTGCTATCTTTTTCATCGGTGTTATGCCGCCTGTCCATACAGCATCTGGTTGCAGTATTCTTATGCCTGCATCCAGCAATCTCTTGAAATCATACACATGATAATGGTGTTCACCCTCCGATATTGGTATACCGGTTTTCGTAGACAGCATCTTCATGGCCTCGAAATCATCAGGCATGACCGGCTCCTCCACCCATGCCATATCATATTTTTCAAGCTTCTTTACCATTTTAAGTGCAAAGTTGTAATTCCAGGACATCCACGCGTCCCCCGCGAGTTCCACATCATATCCCACGGCATCCCTTATGGACCTTACAAGCTCAATATTTTTGTCAATTCCATCAATATCGGCTGGTCCTGAAATAAATCTCATCTTCATGGTTTTATATCCCTCTGAGACATATTTTCTGGCCTCTTCCTGCAATTCCGGTATGGCTGTTGGATGCAGATGGGATGCATATGCCCTTATCCTCTTTCGTGTTGGACCGCCCATTATCCGGTATGCGGGAACATTGAGATACATCGAATACAGGTCGTACATGAGAATGTTGATTGCACTGAGTGCGTGCATCATGACGCCTGATCTGCCCAGGGGCAGGGACAACCTGTAAAGCATATCCCATGCCATGTTGATTTCGGAAACATCGAATCCGTTCAATTTTTTTGAAAGTTCCATAGCAAAATCTGCAACGTCTGATGTTGTGTTATAGTATGCTGTGTAATCACCTGCCCTCATCTCAAGAGTGCAAACCTCATTGATCATGGCTGCCTCTGTTGGCGATACCTCACCAAGTATACTTTTGTAATAATCCGTTGGTTTTACATATCTGTAAACGGGCTGCTCCACCTTTTCCCTGCTGATTATCCTCACACTTTCAATCTTCATATAATCATATTTTTATTGTTTAATATTTCTTAAATCTATATCCGGATATGTACATAGGTGCTAATGTGGTATTTTGCACATTATTTTTATATTATTTAATTATATTAAAGTATGAAAGCGGTTATAGTCACGGTTGGAAATGAAATACTGAAAGGCAGGACAGTAAATACAAATTTTTCATACATCGGTGAATTGCTCACTTATTCTGGATACGATGTTGTTAAGGGGATAATCGTCAGGGATAACCTCGATGAAATATCGGGAGCATTCAGGGAGGCCTTCTCCACTGGGGACCTTATTGTCTCATCAGGGGGATTGGGGCCAACCTATGACGACATGACACTTGATGGGTTCTCCAGGTGCTTCGGGTTGAAGCTTATAAAAAATCAGGTTGCTATGGATATGATACTCAAGAAGACGGGATATATTACACCGGCAAGGGAGAAAATGTCTATGCTGCCCGAAGGATCAGAACCACTGGAAAACAAAGCTGGAACGGCGCCCGGTGTATACATGGAAATATCAGGGAAGATTTTTATAATCGTTCCCGGGGTACCCGGGGAGGTTAAGTCCGTCATGGAGGAGGTAAAGAACCGCATAAAAGTACCCGGGTTCCAGTATACTGAC
>JAKADL010000055.1 GCA_021820565.1 Thermoplasmata archaeon | reverse complement strand
CTAAATAAGGTTTTTCATGATTTCTAATTTAATTTTTTCAAGCAATAATTTCAAAAAATATACATGGTTTGAGGTTAAGTGTGAGAAGGCGTCTGAAAAGTTAAACAGGAAGGAAAGTTATCATATAGATAATGAAAAAATAAATATACTGAATCACATAGATAGTGATAATAAATGGGAAAGCAGAAATAACATCATCCTTCCACTTGTTTCTCCTTCATTGGAGGAATTGATGGATAGGTATGAGAAAGATAAAACATCTTTAGGTATTATCAAGCCCCAGTTAATTGATTTTGTCGTGGATGATAAGCCTACAGAAGATGAGAAAGACATGATAAGATATACCCAGAAAACCTTATATAACGAGGAAATAAAACCTGTAGACAAAATCCCGTTTATTTTCAGATACTCTTTTAAGTGCAATGCGAATAATTGCAAAGGCCATAAAATTATGTGCGAAGATTGGGAATTATTGGAATCATGGAGAAAATTCAGGGTTAAATACGGTTTAGATCAGGCAAAACAGAAAATTCGGGAGAGATTTTTTAATTATATGAAAACAAGGGACCTTTATTTCTATATGGGAATGTATTCTAGATATCCAACCTGGCTTATAATTGGACTATACTATCCTCCAAAGAGGCAGATAAAACCTTTGACAGATTTTTAATAGGTCTTAAATGCCATAACGGCTTTTCTATTATATATTTATTTTATAACACTCAGAGCAACAAGCGCATCCAGGAAGTATTGTATTGCAAAGCCTGCAACAAGCAATCCGAAAATTCTGGTGATTGCGGTCATGATTTTGTCTCCGAGGAGGCTTAAAATTTTTGATGAGTAGACGAAAAATATGTAAACTATGGCAAGCACGAGCAATACGGAAACTATTGTAAGTATCCTGGTTTCCAATCCGCCCTTCATCAGAATTATTACCAGGGAAATTGCCCCTGGGCCTGCCAGCAGTGGAGTTGCGAATGGAACAATTCCCATATTCTTGGTATTCTCCACAGAGGTATCCGGTTTAGCGCCCTGCCTGACCATTTCGATTCCCATGAGAAGCAATATGATGCCACCGGCTATTTCAAGGGCTTCTATTGATATGCCGAAAAATCCTATTATAATATCTCCAACCAGTGCAAAGAGTATTATGATAATACCAGCATACATAACGGCATCCCTGGATATGGTTCTTCTTGTATCCCTGTTGAACGAACCGGTCATGCCAACGAATATTGCCAGACTTCCGAAAGGATCTATAACCACCAGTAATGGCATGAACACCTTCAGGAAATCTGTAATAAAAGTCATGATACTTTATGGCAAACATGTATATAAAATAAATTTTTTTATTCGAGTATACGAATTATTTACGTTATCAAGGGCCTCATGGAATCCCGGATAACATTTTTCAAATATACATAATCACAATAATAGAAAAAATATTATATTGTTTTTGTATGGCATTTTAATGAAAGTCCTTATTCTCGGCATAGATGGATATATTGGTTTTCCACTGGCACTCAGGCTTCTGGACAGGGGATATGAAGTATCAGGTGCGGATAACTTCTATACCAGAAACAGGGTAAGAAAGGTAGATTCCAAATCTGCTATCAAGATAAACTCATTTGCAACAAGAAATAAAAAATTGAATAATGCCATTAAATTTTACCGTGGTGATGTAAGCAATGCAAAGTTCGTATACGATATCATAAGGGATGCAAAGCCTGATGCCATAGTGCATCTGGCTGAACAGCGGTCTGCACCCTATTCCATGATATCATTGAAAACCGCAACGGAAACCATGGATAAGAATATTGAAAGCACATTAAATATTATCTATGCGGTAAAGGATCTTAACAGGGATATACATATTGTGAAGCTCGGATCCATGGGAGAGTATGGAACACCTAACATAGATATACCTGAGGGCTTCCTGAACATAAATTATAATGGCAGGAATGACAATCTTCCATTTCCCAGAATGGGGCAGTCCTGGTACCATCTATCAAAAATATTTGACACTTACAGCCTGATGCTTGCAGAAAGGATATGGAATATGAATGTCAGCGATGTCATGCAGGGCGTTGTATACGGGACGAGAACACCGGAAATTTCTAAATTCAAATTGTTTACGAGGTTTGATATCGATCAGGTTTACGGAACTGTGCTGAATAGATTCATTTCACAGGCAGTCATAGGGTATCCTCTGACCGTTTACGGCAAAGGGAACCAGAAGCGGGCATTCCTTTCACTTGAGGACAGCGTTGAATGCCTGAATCTCATCATAGATCACCCGCCTGAAAAGGAATACAGGGTGTATAACCAGTTCGATGAATATTATCCTCTGAATTATCTTGCGGAAACAGTCAAAAATCAGTACAGGGAACTTTACAACAGGGATGTCACCATAGATCATGTGCCAAATCCAAGAGTTGAGCTTGAAGAGCATTATTATAATCCCGTTAACGAGAATCTAAAAAAGATAGGATACAAAAGACAGCGTTCACTGGAACAGGAAGTCCCTATAATGATCCATGATGTCAGGAGAAATATGAATACTGTATACAGCCTGAAAAATGTTATAAAACCTGCAACTAACTGGAGATAGACTTCTTGCAGAATCTGTATGTCCTCTCTAACAGCCTGAAATAATTATCACTGTTGCCTATACTGATCCAGTCATCCTTTCTGATTTTAAAGTACTCCACAGTATTGCCTTTTGTTATGAATCTGTTTATTGCCGGGGTAAGTTCAGTACCACGTACCAGGTCAAGCACATCATGCCTGAAAACATAGAAAGCAGCCAATGCATAGTTTGATTCGGGATTCTCAGGTTTTTCAATCACACTTGTAACATTCCTGCTGTTAATGTATGCAACACCGTACTTTTCAGGGTTCAATACGGACATTATGGTCAGAACACTGTTGCCGGTTTTTTTATAGAGATTTATAATTTTCTTGATTTTTTCGGTATCAATAATTATACCGTCCCCCGCATTCAATATAAAATCACCTTTGATATATTCCCTGGCCAGTGATACTGCCTTTCCATAGCCTTCCGGTTTTTTCTGGTATATGAACTCTGTTTTCATGCTCAGTGTTGATAAATAATCGGCTGTATGATGGTCACGGTGGTCTAGGACTATGAAGAACTTCCTCGCACCGGAATCTGACAGGTTATGCATTATGCAATCCAGGACAGGCCTCAGGACTATTTTTCCATTCCTTATAGCATACAGGGGAAGCATTTCCTTCCTCATGCCTCGGGGAAGATTTGCACGGGTACCCAGTCCAGCAGCAGTAATAAGTGCATCCATGAAAGGTAATTGTAATGGTTTTATTAAATGATGCCGTACATATTTTATTAATTGTCTGTTAATCGTGAACCAATATACTATTAATACTTTCAAGCGATTATAAAAATATGGAATGTTCTATATGCGGCGCACAGGCCGTCTACGAGGTGAAATATAACGGTTCTTCACTCTGTAAAAAACATTTTATTGAATATGTGGAAAAAAGAGTCAAAAGAGAAATAAGGACACAGATTAATTTTCCCAGAAAAAAAATGAAGATTTCAGTAGCTATATCTGGTGGCAAGGATAGTTCGGTAACACTTTATCTGCTGAAAAAAATACTTTCTGAAAGGAGAAACCTGGAAATAATAGCCTTTACAGTGGATGAAGGCATAGAAGGCTACCGTAGTACAGGTCTGGAAAAGGCCGAAAAGCTTTGCAAGCAGCTGGGTGTTCAGCATGAGGTGATATCCTATAAAGAAAATTATGGATTTACCCTTGACGAAATTATGAAGATAGATAAAAAAACCATATCATGTTCACACTGTGGACCAATGAGGCGGCAGCTCATGAATAAAATATCTGAATATTCAAATTCTGATTACGTTGCCCTCGGTATTAACCTTGACGATTATTCCCAGTCAATACTCATGAATGTTGCCAAGGGGGATGTTTCAAGGTATGCAAGAATGGCTCCCCATTCTTATACACGGGATGGCCTTGTTCCCCGTATACTTCCGCTGAGGAAAATACCTGAGAAGGAGGTTGTCCTCTATGCTATTCTAAGTGGCATAGACTTCGATTCCAGCTGGTGCCCTTATTACAGCATGGCACAGAGAAATACTTTCAGGGATGTTATAGATAAACTGGAAGGGGAGACCCCCGGAACAAAATTTGCAATTGTAAAGTTCTTTGATGAAACCAGGCCGGCAATAAAAAAGAATATAAGCACAGAAAATACCGTACTGAATAAGTGTAAAATATGTGGTGCACCAACTCCCGGGGAAATCTGTGAGGTATGTAATGATCTGGAAAGTATAAGAAGTCTTGATCATGCTGCATAGAAATATTTATTAAATTTCTGACAATAAGGGTCTCACGGGGTTGTAGCTTAGCTTGGTTGGAGCACCCGGCTGATAACCGGGAGGTCACCGGTTCAAATCCGGTCAGCCCCATTTATAGATGTCATCAATTCTTTCTGTAACTAATTGAAATTTAAATAATAACATAATAGAATTAAAGCAAGCATAAAAACGTGTAACATAAGATAATTTATTAAATTATAATGGCTTAATTATTGCGGTTTTTTCCCTCTATCCTCAGGCAGATTGTTTTTCTTATCAAGCTTAGTATCTGTTGTTGCAGGCTGATTCCCAAGCTTTATTCCCCGAACTATATTGAAAAGTGTAGAAAGCGCAAGGACTGCGAAAACCATACCAAGAATAAGTGAGAAGAATAGATATGTTTCAATGAATAATAGTAATGCATTTTCATGATAACTCGATAGTATGGAGCTTACAAAATTAATCAATAATGATGTGAGCCCAATTAATATTGTATATACGAAAAGCCTGTTAACTTCTGAGAATATCGGTTGCCTGAGGCTATTTGGGTGGAATATTGGCGTCATGGTTATCATTATAGTATACCCTGCAAACATCAGACCCATTATGGTTGCATAAAATGTAAGCATTGAGCTTTCAAGGTAATAGCTTGATATATTAGTTGAAATTATAGCATCCCCCGGAATATAAAGAGCGCCGATTTTATTATTAATAAAAAATGCAATCAAAAAAGAAATAACAATCACGTTGCGTATTCTGTAAAAACTATGGAATGTTCCATTCAATTTTATTTGTACCATAAGCTGAATATAATATGAGGTTTATAAAAGTATCTGAAATAAAATGTTTACATATAATTTGTTACATATTATCCATATAACATATTCTTACGGATGCATAGACCTTCGGCAATGGAATTGCATATATTCAACAGTATAGCCGGGATATTAATTTCAGATATAAGCTCAGGCATTTTATATTCAATTATTCACTCTTCGTTGCTGCAGCAAATGTGGGAGTGGCTACTAATTCTATCAGATTATTATTAGAATTTAAAAATTTCTTCCATGCATTATTCCAATCTATATCATCAGAAGCAAGTACACCATTTTTATTCAGATGCCTCAATGCCCATGAATATTCATTGAGCATGTAGTTTGCTGAATGGAGTGAATCGTGGACAAAAAAATCTATTTTGCCCGGTACCGAGTGAAGTGCAGTATCTGAACTTTCTATAACTTTTTTCCATCTATTTTTCAAGTTTTCTGGGACTAGCCAACCGGCCAAAAACTTTTTCTGGCAAATCGTTACTTCATCTATTATGTCTATGCTAATTAAATTACCTTTGCCATTCCTTTCAAGCGCGCTTAATATATAATATGTAGAAAAACCGGATGAAATACCGGTTTCAATACATATATCCGGTTGGTATTTTCGTATCAACATATATAAAATGCCATCCTTCCCTTGAATGCTCTTAAAAGACCCACAATCACTACCCAGGTTTTCTAACAGTTTTTTATCGACATCGGTGCCGATAGTAGCTATATCAAGGAGGTCTTCGCTAGAATATATGCTTAATTTATGTGACCAGTAATAATAAGTTATTAAAGCCCATAGCGAACCGGGAGTAACATCTTTTATTGTAATATTATTTTTAAAGGTTATATTATCATGTAATAGCGAATTATTACGGTATTTAGATAAAAAAATAATAGTCTTGAATGGATTGTGGACTGACTTAATTACATAATAAATCTTTAATAAATTTTTTAAAACCATATCGGTTTATAATTCAGCACTATAAGAATATTTATATTTTATAAAATAACTATTATAAAAATTGTTAATAGATTATTTATTCGCTAAATTCTGGTTTAGCTTTGAACTTTATTTATAATTTTCTCTATCACCGGAGGGTTTTCCCTATTATGATTCAGGGATGTATAAATGAGTGATTGGTCATTTAAATCAATTTTTTGTCATAGTTTAAATCCGGGTTTGCAATATATTATTATGGCAACAAGAATCGGAATACCTGTAAATGGAATTACCATAAGCGGGCCCGGAGAGGGAACAGAAGTACATATATTTGAGATTGAGAATACAAAATACAAATTGATAGAAAGTTATGAAAACCCTGCCCTGAAGGCAACTTCAACCAGAGGGATACATATGCTAAAATCCGTACTGGCAAAAAATGTTGATGCTATAATAGTTTCTGAAATCGGAGCTCCCGGAGTTCGTTTTCTGAAAAATAAGATAAAGATATACTTTTCAAATAATATGAATGAGAATGAAGCACTTGAATTTTATATCCAGGGAAAACTGGAGGAAATAACATTAGCAACCCATGAGTCCCCGGATCATGATGGAAATGTGCATGAACTGAAATAAAAAAATTTCCGGTAACTTTTTTAATATAATAATACCATCATTTTTTATTGCTTGCACCGAATCCAGAACTTAATTCCTGTATATGTTTTATTCATAATTTTTGCTAAATTATATAGGGGTTTATTTCAGTTTATATCCACAATTTGGGCAATATGTCATATCGTCCGTAACTGGATAACCACATCTGGGGCATCTATGTGCTGTGTCTGGCAGGTTTTGGTCATTGCTGTCCTCGGCCATATTTTCCCTTATATTTTCATAGGGGTTTTTTTTCTTGTCATCGCCAAACACCGCCATTCCGATGTTTGCTCTAGGAGCCTTTGCTCTGGCCATATCCAGTTCGTGCTTTTTATTTTCAAGCAGTTCCCTTTCCTTTTTATTGGATTCATCCCTTTTGGCCACGGTTGCCAGCCTGGTAATCTGATCAACCCATGATTTTGATTTTTTGATAGCAAAATCTACCCTAATTAATTTCTGTGATTCATTATAGTATTCTATGCTCAATACCTGTCTGGTAAAAATCGGGAATGCAGGTTTTGCATAATTGGCATTCTCCACATTATAAAGGAAAAGATTGAGATCCAGCTCAGCCGGGGAAGCCCTGAAAAATGATTTCTGTCCTTTTTTTTCAAATATTACTCTTTTATCTGTTAAAAAGAGCAACCCCTTGATGTAATTATTATTCACGATTTTTTTTGCTTTTGAATTTAAGAATTCATGCTCATCATTTTCATATATCGGCATTATATACAGATAATATATAAGATAATAAATTTTATCTTAATTATTGCACTTATTTTGATTTCCGGTAGATAATGTGATATGTATTGAATTGCCTTAAATATCCCTTGATTTTGCAAAGCCCGGTTTTAATGCATCTTTACACCGCAAGTAATTTCTATGCCAACGGCTTTAATAAAATACATGGCATAAAATAAAATTTAAGTATTACAGTGTTTTAATATTAATATGGTAAAAAGAGAGATACATGCACCGCATGGAAATAAACTCAACACCAAAGGATGGTCCCAGGAGGGAGCACTGCGATTGATTATGAATAACCTTGACCCGATGGTTGCCAAGGATCCTGACAACCTGATAGTTTACGGGGGTAAGGGTAAGGCAGCCAGAAACTGGGAAGCCTATGAAAAGATAATAGAATCACTAAAATCCCTTGAAAATGATGAAACACTTTTAGTCCAATCAGGAAAACCGGTAGGTATTTTCAGAACCACGAAGGAATCACCAAGAGTTCTGATAGTAAATGCACAGATCGTGCCCCACTGGGCCACGGATGATGTGTTCTGGGATCTTGAGGCAAGAGGGTTGACCATGTTCGGCCAGATGACAGCAGGTTCATGGGTTTACATAGGCACACAGGGAGTTCTCCAGGGAACTTATGAAACACTATATGCACTTGCCAGAAAGGTATACCACACTGACAATCTAAAGGGCAAATGGTTCTTATCCGCAGGTCTCGGTGAAATGGGCGGCGCCCAGCCACTGGCAGCAAAAATGAATGGTGCCACAAGCATTATAGTTGAAATAGATAAAGAAAAAATAAACAGGAGATTGAGGGACAAGTATCTTGATAAATATGCTGAAAACCTTGATGAAGCCCTGAAAATGAAGGATGAGGCTTTAAAATCTGGAGAACCTGTATCAATAGCGGTTCTGGGAAACGCTGCAACCGTATACCAGGAATTGCAGGACAAGGGAATTGTTCCCGACATAGTTTCTGATCAGACCGCAGCACATGATATGAATCTGGGATATGTACCTGAGGGTTATACCATTGAAAACTTCCAGAAATTCAGGGAAGATCATCCGGAAGAATTCAAAAAGAAGGTATATGAAACCATAGTAAAGCAGGTTAAATGCATGCTTTATTTCCAGTCAAAGGGGTCTTCTGTTTTTGATTATGGAAATGATATAAGAACCAGGGCAAAGGAGGGTGGGCTTGAAAACGCCTTCGACATACTTGGATACGTACCTGCTTACATCAGGGATTTGTTCGCCGTTGGGTCTGGGCCATTCAGGTGGCTGGCTCTTTCCGGAAATCATGAGGATATCAGAAAGATAGATGATGCTATAATCAAGAATATTGACGACAAGCATCTCACGGACTGGATAAAACTTGCCAAGGAGTATGTGCATTTCCAGGGATTGCCCGCAAGGATATGCTATGCCTCGTACGGTGAGAGGGAGAAAATAGGGTTGATGATAAATGATATGGTAAAAAGTGGAGAGCTTGAAGCACCTGTTGCCATAGGAAGGGATCACCATGATACCGGATCTGTTGCATCACCCTACAGGGAAACTGAGGCCATGAAGGATGGAAGCGATGCTATAGCAGACTGGCCCATACTGAATGCGCTTCTGAATGCAATATCTGGTGCCTCCTGGGTATCTGTACACCATGGCGGCGGTACCGGAATAGGAAATGCTATACATTCTGGCTTTGTCATAATAGCTGACGGAACGGATGATGCCGCAGAAAGGATAAAGCGTGTCCTGAACGCTGATCCGGGAATCGGTGTGATAAGGCATGCAGATGCAGGATATGAATCTTCCAGGGATATAATAAGGAAAGGCCCGAAATTCAAAAGCCCCTACTTCAGCAAATAATTTTTTTATTATTTCAAAACCATTTTTTTCGTTTCTGGAAGTAATAGTGTGAGAAGGATAGCAACAACCATTATTGCAGCAAGAAAGTAGTATGCATCGAAATAATTTTTTCCATGTATGAGCAGTGACATTGCTATTACCCCTATTACTGCACCGATTTTGCCCATCATGGAGGAAAAACCATATGATGTCCCCCTGAATTCTGTTACTGTAACTTCCGCCGGTATGATCCCTACGGTTGCACCGTCAAATGAGTTAAATAGTTCCAGAAAGGATACAATAGTAATGATTCCTGCAAGATAATAAAAATGCGGTAGAATAAGGAAAAGTGCTGCCATAAAGAGAAAGCCTGTTATCTGTATTCCCTTTCTTCCGTATTTATCCACCTTCATCATCACGAATATTCCAGATATTATCCCGATTACAAGGAAGAATGTGGTAACTATTGCATTGTCTACATTTGTTACAAAATGACCAAGTTTAAGTATTGTTGGAAGAGTCAATGAAAGGCCGTAAGCAACAATATCGTAAAGAAACCAGATAAGTGCAGCTATTACAATATTCTTATAGTATTTTTTTGAAAACATTTCGAAGAATTTTGTTTTCTCTTTTTTCTGTTCCCACATCTTTGATTCAGGAAGAGAGAATCTCATGAATTCAACTATAATAGCGGGGATAATGGCCACACCGAGCATTAACCTCCAGCCTATATTTCCAAATGGGAACATGAATATAGCCACAATGGCGCTGCTGATTGACCCTATGCTGAAAAACACAGTAGCCATGGCAAGGTAAAATCCCCTTTTTTCATCAGGTGTAACCTCTGCTATGTATGAATTGGCAACAGGGTACTCTGCCCCTAGAACTATGCCAAGTAAAACTCTTGAAATGAACAGCATAATAAAATTCACGGAAAATACAGAAATAAGATCAAATATTATGAAAAATACCAGGGTTGAAAGGTATATTCTTCTCC
>JAKADL010000054.1 GCA_021820565.1 Thermoplasmata archaeon | reverse complement strand
AATGGAAGGAAGAAACTGGAAAGATGATCCAAGAAATTATCTCTTTAAAAGATATGTTTACTTTTTACAAAAATTTAGCCCCGATATTTTTGTATTTGAAAATGTGCCAGGTATTAAATCCGCAAATGGTGGAGAGTTCCTGCATAATTTTGTCGCCATGGTAAATAAAGCAGGATACAATATTACCGAAAAAATTCTTAATGCTAAAGATTTCATGGTTCTCCAGCAGAGAAAGAGAGAAATAATTATAGGCTGGAAAAAAGGATATAAACTCGATTATCCTGAATTTCAACCTGTTGAACATAATTATAATGTAGGTGCACTTTTAAACGATCTGCCGGGACTTGAACCGGGGCAGGGGGATTATCTTCAGGAGTATAAATCAGTTGCTTCAGATTACCTGGAAAAGACAGGTATTAGAAAAAATAATGATATTCTGATACAGCATACTGCGAGATATCATAACGAGAGGGACAGGAGAATATATAGATATGTTATAAATGAATGGAATATAAATCATAGACATATTAAATATGGAGAACTTCCGGAGGAATTGCAGCCGTATGAAAATACAGGATCATTTTCGGACAAATTCAAGATTGTCGCCTCAGATCTTAATTATTCCCAGACAATAACAGCGCATCTTTCGAAGGATGGGCATTATTACATTCATCCGGATATAGAACAGGCACGTTCCATTACAGTACGGGAAGCAGCCAGGTTGCAGTCATTTCCGGATAATTTTAAATTTGAAGGACCCGTTAGTGCACAGTACAGACAGATAGGAAATGCTGTACCGCCAATAATGGCGAAATCCATAGCTTTGAAAATAAAAAAAATGCTTGATGAAATATGATGGAGATAAATAAGAAGGAGGAAAGTGACATTTCGTTCAGGATCAGGAATATTATACTTGCATGGGGAGAGAAAAACATGAGGAACTTTCCATGGAGGCACACCAGAGATCCATATAAAATTTTAATTGCTGAGACAATGCTTCACAGGACAAAAGCATCGCAGGTAAACCATATTTATGACAGTTTCATAATGAAATATCCCGATATATATGCCATAGTAGATACTGGTCCACATGCATTAAAAAATGATCTGAAATCTCTAGGTTTATCATATAGAGGTGATATGCTTTATAGACTAGCTGCCCAGATTATTGAAAAATATGATGGCAATATTCCGGATAACATTGAAGATCTTAAATCTCTACCCGGAATGGGCGACTATGCATCCTCAGCTGTAATGTGTTCTGCTTACAATTCTCCAGCACCATTTCTGGATACCAACACGGTGAGAATAATAAGCAGGGTGTATGGCATCAAGCCGACAGATTCATCAAGAAGAAGTAAGGAATTTAAAATGATAATGAACAGTATTATTGACTCATCTGACACAAGGAAGCTAATGTTTTCCATGCTAGATTTTGGTGCGATAGTTTGTACACATCACACACCGGAATGCAGTGTGTGTGGATTAAATAGAGACTGCATTTTCTACAGGGAGATGAAATAAAATGAGAGAAAAATTAATAGAAGATATGATAAAGGAGGTTTACGGCCCAAGATATGGTTCTGAAGAGATAGTTAAATACCCGCCTTCCAAGGAGTATATAACTGGAAATTTAATTTCTAGCAATAGTAATGAACCTGATCCAGATGAATTAACTTCGTATACACCTACAAATAATAGTGAAAATTCGGAAGATGATAATGAAGACGTTGATAATATTGTTATTCCGCCCAGGACAAAACTGGATCCACGTATGAAACAAAAATCTATGGGCATCTCTTTTACTACTAATAATAAAACTCCATCCTTTAAAATATGTGTTACTTACGGAACATATGAACACATTACAGAGAAGACGAAATGGAAAAGAATTCCCCACCATTTTATAGAGAATATAATGGTGGATAAACCTAAAATTTCAATCGATATGGGCGATAATAATGATTTATGCCTGAATATTAAAAAAACAATTACTGGGGAAAATGCATTAATAACGATAACATTGATAAATAATATTAAGATAAAACCTAAAGAATCAAAGGAATCTTACACCATTTTTCAACCATCAATCAGAATCAAATTTACAGGGGACACGGAACTGGGAGATATGAACGACGAACCTGATAGTGAATCCACGGATAATTTAAAATTTCTCTACAGACATAAACGAACCAGAGCAAGGGGTTTCATGTGCTCTGCTATATGGAAAGATATAGATTATGTAGAATATATCAATAAAGATGTTATATGGCCAGACGGGTTATATTTTAATGAGTGTATAGAATTTGAGAAACCTGATGTGAGAAGTGAATTTGTTCCTCTTTTTGCAAGTCCGTCCCCAATCTTTGAATGGAATCACGATTATGGTAAGCGACCTGAATTTTCAACGCAAAAACTTTCCGAAATGTGGGAACCGGAAACAATTGATACATATCTTACTCCACTCGTTAATGCCTATGAAAACTGGATTAAGTCTAATTACAATAAAGATGAATTGGATAGCGATATAACAACACCCGGCCAGCTAATTGAAAAAGAGAAAACCTTCCTAGTTCGATTAAAAAGAGGTATAGAACTTTTAAAGAATGACGAGGATGTTAGACTATCATTCTGTTTTGCCAATAGAGTAATACTATTGCAGGGTGAGTGGAAATCCCGGGACTATATTTTTACATGGAAAAGTTTCCAGCTTGCTTTTATAATTATGAATATTGAATCTATATCACATCCCGAGTCCGAATTCCGGGACTATCTTGACCTTTTATGGATTCCAGCCGGTGGTGGAAAAACAGAAGCGTATCTTGCCCTGATGGCTTTTACCATTTCTCTGCGGAGAATTAGAGCAAGAAAGCTTGGTACACCCGGAAACGGAACAGCTGTAATAACCAGATATACACTTAGACTTTTAACAATACAGCAGTTCACAAGAACTTTAAAAATGATAATAGCAGCGGAATACCTCAGGGTATATAAAAATAATGATGGTACAACTGGATGGAAACCGGAAAACTGCGGGTTAAAGTATGATATGTTATACGGATCAATGAGATTCGCTGTCGGCTTATGGACAGGAAATCAGGTGACCCCAAATCGTTTAAAAGATAGTGGAGCAATAAAAGCCCTGACCGATAACAAAAATGAAATAGATGGCGAACCGGCCCAGGTAATAAGATGCCCTGTATGTAGATCATGGCTTGCAGTACCCAGTTCAGGCCTTTCCTCGGGAGAGACACTTTTCCTTATACTGAAATACGGAAATCGTGAAGCAAACGATGATATCTTATCCCAATTACCGGAAGATAAACGTAAAAACATCCTGAAATGTGAGGTCATTAACTATAAAGATAATTCAGAATATTTTATACTAAAAATTGTGACCGAATCAAATTATAAACTATCCATTAAACAGATTGATGAGATCGGTGAAGCTATAGAATATGTGCTTGACTCAAAGATTATGTCTTTCAGGGCCTCAAGGCCAGGATACTTTGGAATTAGACATAAAAGTACGAATCGTAAAAAGTTTGTGCCTGACAATTTTGAAATTTACTGCCCAAATCCAGACTGCCAGATTAATAATAAAAATATCTCATATAAAGAAGGAACCCCGTCACTCAATGGAACAGATAATAAATTTACATTTCCGGATGGATGTGTGCCTGTTAATAACAATTTGCCCTTTATACCCGGTTCCGGGTTTCCTATAACAGCTTATACCGTGGATGAACAGATATATAACTCGCCCCCGTCAGTTCTTATAGGAACTGTGGATAAAATAGCAAGGCTAGCATTTGTAAAAGAAGCTGGAAATATTTTTGGCGGTCAAAACATTTTACCACCTGAATTAATAATACAGGATGAATTGCATCTGTTAAATGGCCCTCTTGGAAGTATGTTTGGATTATATGAAGTTGCTGTGGAATCACTGATTAAAAATACAGGTTCAAAACCTAAATATATAGCCTCTACTGCCACAATAAAGAATGCAGAATATGTCTCAAAACTCCTATTTGACAGAAAACTATTCCAATTTCCCCCTGATGGGATGGATATTGATGATAGCTTCTTTATAAAATATCCAGAATCCATCAAGGATTGCTGGGACGAGGAAAAACCATCAAAAATATATGCAGGAATATGCTCTCTGGGAAGTGGCAGGTTTGGTCCGCCAATAAGAGTATGGGCAAGAATGCTTCAAACACTCAATGATAGCCGTTCGGAGAAAAACATAAAATATTACTGGACACTTATAGGTTATTTCAATTCTATCAGGGAACTTGCCGGTAATAGATCACTTTATACCGCTGATATAGGTGAGAGGCTAACACAAATCTCAGAGCCTGCCAGAAAACTAGACCCTGGAAAAATTATAGAGCTCTCTAGCAGAATTAATTCTACTGAAATCCCTGTTTTACTCGATTCACTTGAAAAGGAAGGCTCTAATGATAAAAATGTTGAAAATAACAGTGATTCGATTTTTGCCACCTCTATATTCGGAACAGGTATAGATATACCACATCTATCACTGATGATTGTAAATGGACAGCCTAAAACTACATCCCAGTATATACAGGCTACCGGAAGAATTGGAAGACAGCATGGTGGATTAGTTATAACATTGCTCAGGCCCGATAGACCACGGGATCTAAGTCATTACGAGATGTTTATGGGATACCATAATATGATACATTATAATGTTGAAAATTCTTCTGTTTCCCCATTTTCTGTAGGATGTCTACAACGGGCTTCTGGACCGGTTATGGTATCATTTTTGAGGAATATGAATAATCCCTCGGGAGATTGGAATACTACTGATAATGCAAGCCTCTGTAAATATGTTAACGGAGAACCATATAAAGATGACAATGAACAGGTATACAGAGACGATAACAAATATAACGATATCAATAAATTTATCGCATTCCTGCAGGAAAGAATTGAAAATATATCGGGCGTTGCATATAATGTTATTGATACGAAAGATGTTTTAAATGAATACCCCGACGTAAATCGCTGGATGGAGATTTCAAGGGAACTTGCACAGAACGATAAACAACTTGCTTTTACTGAACCTACATATAAGAAAGGCAATGATGTTGAAAAAAATGTTGTTCTTGGGGACCCTGCGCATATGTATAACCACAACCTGAAAGTGGTCTATAAAAACGCGCCACAGTCTTTAAGAGATATTGAAGAAACAACAGATTTTGAGGTGTGAAAATGGATACACAGCAAATAAGGAGATCACAGTTCGTTCTTACATACGGTCCAGGTGCCATATTGGAGGGGAAACGCGGACCTAGAATGATTTTAATTTTAGACAACGGTCTTGGTAATAATTTTAATATTGATACTCTATTAAAATATGAAATAAAAGACATAAGATCGGCTATGGCAATAGGCTCATTTAATGAAATGGTAGATGACAGTAATAGTCATGAACGCAAGATTTTTATGTTGCCGTCTAACGATTCAATACGTGGAAGTGGTGAACGACTGGTATATAAAACAAAAAAATTCCCCGAATGGAATATTTGTTATAATGATCATGCTAACCACGGTAATATACTATATCCCGGCAGTACATGCCCAGAATGTAAAGATTACAGAAACTCTTCTGCCGTCAGGTTTGTTGCTGCATGTGACCAGGGCCATCTTGATGATATAGATTGGGATTACGCTGTACATAAGCATAGAAAATGTGTTCCGGGCTATTATTACTGGGACCCAAAGGGGATTTTACTCGCAGATATAAAAATTCAATGCCCTAAATGCGGTATAAAAACAGATATGGGGAAAATATATTATATATCCTTCGGGTGCAGCGGTAGATTTCCGGAAAATGTAAATTTAAACGAGCAAAAATGCGATTCGCATATGAAGGTTATGCAGAGACAGTCTTTATCCCTTCATATGCCTGTAATATACACGTTGCTCACAATACCTGAATTTGATGAACCAATATTTAACTCCCTTCAAAATACAGTTATTCAATCTGCTCTTGGAGGATTAGAAAAACAGTATCGAAACGATTCTCAACAAGAAAATACAGAAGCGTTTATAGAAGGGTTGAAAGACCATACCAAATATGCGAAAATAGACACGGATGTACTGGAGACTATCGAAAAATATATCGTAGAACACAGCATCGAATCACTTTATAAAAAGATGGAACAGATTTCCTCCCAACGTGCCGGAAAACACTTTACAGATTTTATAAATGAAGAATTTGAATCTTTACTGGTTGGGCCACGAAAATCAGAAAATTTTGAAATGTCCGATGGTATAAAGATAAATAGTATAACTTCCAACGGGGATATTCCGGATATTACCGTTTATCCTGTCAATAAGATAAGGACTGTCACATTCCAGAGGGGCTATATAAGAATGCCACCCGACAACTTGCATGAAAGTAATCAGAAAATCGTTGACATTTCTAGAGAAGAAAGTGGCATTTCATGGTATCCCGGATATGAAGGTATAGGTGATGGTATATTCATTAAGTTTGATAGAGATGAATTGCTGAATATTAAAACTAAACATAAATATACTTATGATGGGTGGATTAACAATAGATATGAAGAAAAAGTTACAGAGTACGGACGCAACAATGATTGTGTGAACAATCCACTCTTCGTATATATGCACACGTTATCCCATTCAATAATTACCACTTTATCGTTGTTTTCTGGATACTCCTCAGCATCCTTAAAGGAAAGGATATATATAGATACCGATAAATTACTTGGTGGAATTTTAATATACACATCTACTCCGGGCGAGGATGGAAGTATGGGCGGACTGTCTTCCATTGCCGGGAATACTACAATATTCGGATCATTACTGGCTAAAGCCTTAGAACGTATCAATGTCTGTTCAAACGATCCGCTGTGCAATGGATTAACTAAAACTAAAGAAAATTTTAATGGCGCTGCATGCTATAGTTGCCTTTTTGTGTCAGAAACATCATGCGAGCATGGGAATAAATATCTTGACAGGCATATGGTTATGGGGGATGATGATTGATATGAGAATATATTACCATAAATTTATAACATGTCCTGATTGTCATACCCCTCATAATGGTGGCAGTTTAAGTAAAATTACCGCTGAGGGAGAAAATATAACATATAAGTGTGATACATGTGGAGCGCACTTCCGTGAAAGTGTTGAACTATTGTCCGGTAATAATTATTCTATAGACACCATAAACACATTGAAAACGTATGGAATAGAGGAACCACAAAAATATCTGAAAAAATTCCCGTTAACATGGAAAATAAAATTAAATGCTATCGAGAAAGAATATATGAACTGGATAGGTAGTATTTACTCGGGGAAGTTTCTTATAACATGGCCATGGGAACGGGTTAAATTTTTACCGTTACTTATCGATACATATCTTTCCAGGTGTTCAGATAGTAATATTGTGGTTATTTATCGTACGGGCGAAAAATCTGAAAAAATAATAAATGAACCAGATTTTGAGCAGACCTTCAAAAGCATAGTATTTACAGAAGAACAGATAGACCCGGATACCGGTTCTATAAGGGCAATTATAAAAAAATTGAATTTCCAACATCTCGTATTCCTTAAAAATAAAATTTGTAAAATAACATACAAAAAGAAATTCATACAATCACAATCGGGTGAAATTGACTGTAACGATACATTGATTAAATGTAAAAACAGGATTAAAAGGGAAGCCATGGAAGATTCCATTTCTATACACCGAATAAAATTAATGAGGTTGAACAAAGAAAAATCAAAATCGGAAATTATTGATGAAAACGGGTCTGTGGATATTAGAATTAATGAAGTGGAAGAATGGAGCGGTACATTACATTATCATACAGATTGGATTTCAGAAGTACTGACACATTCGGACAGAATGCACAGGCTTAAAAAACGTATACCGTATGAAGTGATCACGGCTACGACAGAACTTGATGAAATATCTAACCGCAAAAAATTATATATGATACCGGAGGAAACGGAAGGTATAGATGGCCACTGGTATACAATCTTTGAATATATAAATAAAATAAAACCATCGCTTGTGATTATTGAAGATGCCGATTATTTTATGAGATATTATAATTTCAGTAATAGCCCAGGATCCTACAGGATGGTATATACACAACCATTCCTGAATTTTTTAAAAAATACAGAAAATTCTACAGTTTTAATGTTCTCAACAGACAGGGATGTCAGATATTTATATGGTATCAACTATGAAACGGGAAATTTTGTGGAAGACTATAATATAGAAACACATACATGGGATTCTGATATTGTAATAGAAAGGATTAAGCAGAAACACTCCCACGACAATGAATGGTATCCCGGACCCGCGTCATCCGGTATAGATGAACTCGATTATAATAACAGAGAACCTGAAATTGAATATATTCCTGTCGACAATCTCGATGAACTGGATAAAATTCAGCCCATAATTAAACAATATATTAAGGGCGACCCACAAAATTTTTCATATTACCTGTATAAACTAAAAAGCTCTCCGCTTATGCTTATGGGGAATTACAGTCAACCGGATGTGTTTTCATTTACCCATAACAATGATTCAGTAACATATACAATACTGCAAAATACACTACATGATAATATGTTAGACGATGAAGAGGAATTTCAAAGTATAGCAACAATATTTAATACGATTTATCATAATAAAACAGGGAATAATATAAATCCTCTTATGGATATGATTAACCAGAAAGTTGATGAATTATCCAGAGAGGAAAAAGTATTCATTACCGTCATAACAGACGCATATTCAGTGAAGGGCACTGAAAAACTTTTAAACAAAAACGGTATACATGTATGCACATGGAATGGCCTCTCGGCACGGGAAGAAGGTATACCGGACAGTTCAAAGCATTATGTCATTGCCCTCATTGCACCATATGCACAATACTCAATACATAGTGGACATTTGGACAAATTTATATTTATTGCCAGTGAATCAAATATTGAACATATAAAATTCATGATCGACAATAGGCTTTCAATATGCAGTTCGAAACCTTTATTCAAGCCAACAGACTCCGGGCAGTATCCGGACCTATTAAAACGCATTACCGGCGATCTGCCACAAAATGATAAGATCAGGAATACTATTAATACTCTTGAAATAAATTTTGATGGAATAAATGCAGGTAGTACAGGGAAAACTAAAATTAAAAATGTTTCACATTACTCTCTTCTTAAAAAGGGCGAAAAGGCTTTTAGAATAGAAAATGCGAATCATGAGTTTATGTTAATACCGTTTAATGCGCTTCTCACTGTTAGAAAAGACAACACACCAGATATTATTGATTGTAAAAACATACCTAAATATAATTTTACAGAGGCATTTAAAAATGTGGGGATATTTACTAACAATATAGGTATACATACTTCATTGAAAACAATCTTTATTGAAACAATTCTGGAGTACAGGGACACAGAAATATTAAACAAAACCCGATTTACACGTGCAACTGAAATCTGGGAAGGGTTTTATGACCTCATAAAATCTGCAAATGTCTGGATAAATGCAATTAAACAGGCGATATCTATCTGTGAGAAAACAGACCCTGCTTCTGACTGTAATAAAAAAATTTCGTTATGCCTGTCCGGACTCAATCTTATCGCGAAAAATCCGGAATATATACGTGGATGGTGGGAAAATTATGAAACAATTATCACGGATCGTGGTGAGTATAATATTTATAATATAGAACATCCCCAGTCAATTGAGGATGTACTTAAGATATATGACTGGATTATTAAGACACACAAAGAACTTGAATACACCAGAGATGATTTCAGGAGAAGCTATCAAGCGGCTATAACAATACAGAATATAAGAAAAAAAATATGGGATCATATAAGAAAGAAGAATAAAAGTATCATACCTCTTGGTGGGGTGTATTCTAAGATTGCCGATAGAATGAATGATCAACTCAATAGGTCTCCAGTTTTCACTGTTAAGGAGATTTTTAAAGTGGAACTTAATAGGGATATGGAACCTTTTACCGTACTTGCTCCGGAAAGTGAAAATAATTCTTATACAACTTTACCCTAATTTCATCTTACCAGAAACCCCTGTGTTTAACTTAAAAACTATCCGGTACGGTTTTAATGAACATCGAAATTTTTTAAAGTCGCGAAATATTATTTTTTGCATGCATCTTACAATCAAATGCTTGAATTAAAACATCTATCAGGAATATTGCAAATACCCGGAGCCCACATGGTGGGAAAGTATGCCGGTCAACGCTTCAATATTCTAATAGAAAAATTCTTGATTGCATCTATGATAATATTCCATTCTGAAATCAGTCCGGACTCTGTCATGGATCGTGTTAAACATCAAATTACAGGTTACCGGCTTAACGATAATTTAATAAGAGCCTGTGTCAATACTTACTTATGAATCCCGACATCAATCTTACAGATGAACAGGAAAAGGCAATAGCGCATAAATCCGGTAGATTAAGAGTAATCGCCTGTCCCGGCTCTGGAAAAACCGAGGTTATTGCTAGAAGAGTTGCCAAGCTTATCAAAGATGGTGAGAAACCTGAAGGAATAGTAGCAATTACATTCACCGAGAAGGCTGCAGAAGAACTCAAAACAAGGATTAGGAGGATACTTGATGTGGAATGCCCGGAAAGGGCAGATTTCGGTGACATGTTTACAGGAACAATTCATGGCTTTGCACTGGATATTCTACGTG
>JAKADL010000053.1 GCA_021820565.1 Thermoplasmata archaeon | reverse complement strand
TAATTAATAATTTAATCCTTAACTCAGTCCTTTTTACGTAATATGTCCATATCTATTTTCATATCAGAAATAATCTCCTTTGCCTTCTTTGGTATCTCGCCCATGATTTCACCATTCTCCATCCTGTATATTTTAATCCTTGAGAGTATAAGCAGAATATCCCTTACACTGTACTTTCCGTTGATCATATTCAATACCTGGAAGTGCAGGTAAAGTGACAGGAGATTCAAAAACATGTATGTAAACATCATATGGTCATCCCTCAGGTATGATCTGTCCACCTCTAAATCATTCTTGTACACATTGAATGCGTATTCAACATATTCACGCTGCTTGTATAATTTATATATTCTCTCAGGTTCATCATTGAGGTCTGATAATAAATATAACTTCCCGAAGTTTATTTCATTCTCATCATACTGCTTCCTGCTCTTTTTGTTCTTTTCAATCCTTAAGAGGAAGTCCTTTTCCTCTTGACTCTTCAGTACAGGGTCCTCAAATGTATAAACATCATTTTCCTTCTTCCAGTACTTCACCGGTTTGCCGTCATAGAGGAATACATTAGTGAAATGTTCAGGTTCAGGTATCAGCGATGAGTTCCTCCTCAATGGTATTATGTAGCTTAGATGCTTCTTCCTCAATCTATTGATATTGTCAGCTGAGAAGAATCCCTTGTCTGCAACAATTACGCATTTATCTATTCCTGCCATGTCAATGGTCTCTGACATTGCTGAAACATCCCTCACAGAACCGGGAATAATCCTTACAAATGTCGGAATGGTTCTGGTGGATGAGAACAGCATCATAATATTGATCTGCGGGAGATGCATATCCCTTGAGTTATAACCATTCTCCAGGAATGACATATTTTCTGATCTGGAGAATATGGCTGTTGAATCCATTAATACATATTCCCCCTTTTCCGTCAATCCCCTCATTACCCTTACACTCTGTTCCTCTGGAAGCGATGAGAGCATCCTTGACAGTGAATCAGGTGACATTGATTCATCCATTATTCTTGAAATATATGTCTTCTCATACAGGTAGTGTACGGACTTCATGGGCAGTGGCTGTATATTCCTTAATATTACATATGATATTATCCGCTCCCACATGGTTGGATATATTTCCTTTAAAATAGGTATAATTGTTTTCTCTGCTATTCCATATAATAGTGCTATATTCCCGTACTCATAGTCAGATCTTACTAATCCCATTGACCTTGTTTTAACTATTCCATCATGTGTTACAACACCTAAGTACTTCCCTGTTACCTTGTCCGCCCTCTTCTTCTCCTTATTCCATCTGCTGCTCATCTCATAGGCATAGTAATTGTTCCCTGAAACCCTTATCTCAACACCCTTTGTCTTGTATTTCCTTACCCAGTCAGGCATATCACTCATATTACATAGTATACGTAATATGTATAAATATCTTTTGCAATCAAGTTAGAATGCCATAGAATAAGGAATTGGGGGAGGATAAAATTGGAGAATATGGAGTTCCTATTACACAAAAAATGCGGAGTTAAGGATTATATACAATTTATGTACAAATTAATTACAAATAATGAAAATATTTTGTAGGAATCATCACTTCCTATCGCTGATCGTTTGAATAATCACATCATAATTTTTCTGGTAATAATCTGAAAGAAAATAAATGCACCCGTAACCCTGACCCTCCTTCCTGATTATGCCGTTATCAAGAAGCACTTTTATGTGGTGCTCCACAGTTCTGTAATTGGTTCTCAGATCAAGTGATATCTGGTTAATGTTTCCCGGTTGGCTGTGGATGCGCTCTATTATCCTTGCCCGGGTATTTCCACCACGTGTTGCCACCAGAAGCCACCAGAGTATCCTGTGATATTCATCAGGAAAATTCATTGTTTTTGTTATTAAGGTTTAAATATAAATATTTTGAATTTCATGGTTCAGCTAAAAATAAAAATAATATTATTGTCGTGCCTTCATATTGAATTCTCCCGCTTCCTTCAGTATCTCGGGGTGTTTATTCCTGTAATACAGTGTTACCGCAAGCCCGCCGGCGAGTATCCATACTATGGTTATAATAAAGGATGCGAAATAGGCGTCGTTTACCGCACTTGGTGCCGTAAAATATTTTGTAAAAATATCGCTCATCGTGAAGTACATTACTATAAGCCCCACTACAGTTGCCAATGTTGGAAGTATTCCGTGCTTCAGAATACTGAATTTATTTATCCTTCTGGTATAAATTGTCAGAGAGCTATTCGCCAGCATATGCACGATAATTATGGAAATACCTGTTCCAGCCTCCAGTACAAATGCGGCACTCAGAGGCCCATAGAGCAGGCCCATGGTAACGTCAAGAGCAAAAGATAATAATGCCCATATTACCACTGCATTGGCAGGGGAATGATATTTTGGGTTGATTTTTCCCACAGTTGATGGAAATATAACATTATCCCTGGCTGCCGAGTACCACCAGCGGCTGACCGCAGTTGCCTTGGACACACCGTTGGAAAAATAGCTGTTTATTGTGAACACTATTAACAGAACCAGGCCTATCGGCCCGAGATATCTATAGAATACTGTAAGCCCCGCATCATTGTGTGTTGCAAAGGATCCTATGCTGCTAACTCCCCATCCAACGGTTAATGCATAGGCTGCAGGTATGAGTGCTATGGCCGTGAGTATCATTGCAAATACTATGGATTTCCCGATGTTCTTTTTGGGTTCTGTAATTTCCTCTGATACGGTTGTAACGACTCCTGAACCAGTAAAATCCAGTATGGAGAAGACAGAAGCAAACATTATTGAAGAAAATCCAATGCTGTATGGCCCTGAAATCTCGAAGGGGACAATAGAATTATGGGCACCAACACGAATAATAATGATAATGGAGCCTATGAGTAGAAACATTACTTCGAGCAAGCCGGTGATTGCTGTATAGTTCAGGGAAGGCCTGATTCCGAAGTAGGTTACCAGTATAATGAATGCCGTAAATATTCCAGCGAATAAAATCCATATGTACGGTATAGAAGTTACCTCCGGGGCCATGAGGAATATAAAGCTAGAAAGCCCCAGTATTCCGAATGCAGCACCGGTGATATCATAATACATGAAACTCAGGGCGGTAACGGGCCCCAGATGCCCTTTATCAGTTGCTCCCGCAGCATAGGCATAATAGCTCCCTGCATTTGATTTCAACTTTGAAAATTCATATGGGGTTATCATCCATAATGCATATATTATCCAGCCAATTATTACCGAAAGTACTGTCTGTGCACCGGAGATGGAGAACGAAGCTACCAGAAGTATAGCTATATCAGCAGCGGGCGCCACCTGCCCCAGAGATTGAAATGTTCCCTGGAGAAGTCCGACAGAATTTCTTTTTAATTTGGTGTGCGTAATAACCATAAATACACCTGTATGTATTATCTTTAAATAGTATAAATGTTTTTTGTAATATTAGTATAAATTTAGCATAATTATAATAGTAATATAAGACAAAATATATCGAATATTTTATTGTACATATTAGATTATATTATAATTCCATATCAGGAAATCAAAAACATATCTGGGCATTGAGGCATTTTATGAATATATAAAGGACAACCAGTAAAATAGATATATAAATTGGCACTGACCAATTAAATGCATTCATGGGGCTCATCAATTTTTAGCAGTATATTAAACGGTAAATACAAGATTAAATATAGTCCCCTTATTATCCGGGTTTCCATATCATTTGCTATTCTCTTTTCATTTTATTCAATTTTAAAGGCATACACAATCAATGCATACGGTTGGGATCTGGGCTTATATTCCCAGGCGTTTTATTCTACACTCCACGGCCATCTTTTCTACACAAACTTGATCGGAAAAAGTTATCTCGCAGAACATTTTTCTCCATTTGTTTTTTTGATACTTCCATTATTTTACCTGTATCCTTCGCCGTACACATTACTTGTTATCCAGTCAGTATTCCTGTCAATTGCGGCTATCCCGCTTTATTATATATCTCTCCATGTATTTTCCGGGCCAGGCATACTTGAAAAATTAAAAAATCCAGAATTTTATGCATTCATAATAGCCATTGCCTTCCTGCTTTCACCCCTTACGGAAAGCCCCGTATACTTTGATTTTCATATTATGGTATTCCTCCCATTTTTTTATTTCATGGCAATTTATTTTTATATAAAGAAAAAATTCATTCTGAATATCATATTTCTAGCACTGATAGCAAGCCTTCACTCTTCATTTATTTTTATAGTTATAATGACGATTGTAATGGAACTGCTTATCTCTATCCGGCAGGATAATCCTGACAAGCAGGAAAGCAGAAAGTGGAAACTGTTTTCAATCACAGGTATAATTATACTTCTGGCTTATTATATATTTACAGGATTTATAAAGGCTGATCTAAGCCATTCTTCAAGTGTTTCAGTATTTGTTACCGGGGAATCAGGTTCTGCTTCCAGAAGCATTGAAGGGCTATTTTATACCTTAATTTACAATCCCCTCAAATTTTTTTCATTCATCGCATCCAATTATGAAATAAAGATACTCTTCCTGGTTCTTGCATTCATGGCAGTAGATTTTACCATAATAGAATATCCCATTGCATTGCTACCCGCACTTCCATACCTGGCATATTCAATGATATCATCCTACATTCCGTATTATTTCATAGGTTATCAGTATTCCATGATGTTTATCCCCTTTATTTTCGTTGCCGGTGTATTTTCAATCGGTAAATTAGTAGGGTCCAAACCCGGTAAAAAGCGTAAAAGATTTCATAAACTGAACAATTCAAGAAATATCTTTATAGCGATTTCCGCCTTTGCGATAGCATCATTTATTGTTGTCTCTCCCATCTCACCCCTATCCGTGGAGCCAACGTCCATACACAATATTTATAATGATTCTCATGGAGCCATGGAAATGCAGAATAAATTTGTTTATTCAATTGTAAAGGACATAAACATGAATTCGACCCTGGTCACCGGTAACAGCCTTTACCCATTATTTTATAAAGATATTAATGCTGCGGCCTTTCCGTATATGAATATTTCAATGAATTCGCATTACCAGTACCTGATTGCAAATTTCAATGATAGCCAGACATATCTGGTAGATGGCAATAATATTTCTCTTTCTGATCTTGCGGTACACTATATGAACAGCGGCAATTATGGAATCTTTGCTGAAGGTTACGGAATAATTGTGCTGGAATATAAGTATACAGGCAATCCCGTGCTAACCGGCCCATATTCAGTTAATTACAAAGCTGAGGCATTCAATATTACAGGGAATACTCTTTGCGGCCCAATTCCGGATAGAGGAGTTCCACAGTTTCAGGAACTTGAATTCCAGGGTATGGACATATATAAAGGCAATAGCACGTTTCTGCTTCCAGGCAACTATACAAACTCAATTACCTTTAATAAAACTACCGCTGCTGCTTTTACCGGCTCCAATATAACAGTATACAGCAACTATGGGAAAAATCCCATTGCAAATATAACCGGTCAAAACGAAACGATCTCCGGGGATACAATAACCTTCAGTCTGCATATAAGTCATATTTATTCGGGAGTTCTATATAAAATATATAATGTTCAGTCCGGATATTCCATTTACCAAATGTCTGTTTGCAGATAAATTTTAAAGCATTCTTCTAATTTTATAATAATAGTTGATGCTGTTTCTAAAATTTGATATTAAAAGGTTTTGACCAATATATTTATATAATGCTCCAATAAGTAAGTCATGGTAGAAGACACAAATACTCATGGTCATATTATTAAAAGACGAAAACCGAGGCTTAAAAAGGATCTTACATTTAACCAGATGCTTATGATCGGACTTGTAGGTTCGTTCGGCAATGGCGCACTGTTCGGAACTGTTGTTATGGTTGCCGGGGCGGGTCCAGAGGCAATTCTTGCATTCGTTCTGGGTGCAATAATATATTCATCCATCGGGCTTTCCTACATGGAGTTATCCAGGGTATACCCAGAAGCCGGAGGGCCGACCAGATATACAATTTATACTCACGGCAGATGGACGAATATTATCAATGCCCTCTCAGATATTATATGGTATATATTCATACCGCCCATAGAAGTAATTGCAATCATTGCCGGCTTAAATTACTTCGATCCCATTTTTTTGACTGTCACTGGTGCACCTACATATTACGGAGTAGGGATAGGGCTGGTTTTGATGCTGGCACTGGTGCCCTTCAATTACTACGGAGTAAAGCAGTTTGGTCAGGCATCACTTTATTCAGGTGTTGTCAAATTGTTTTTCTATTTATCAATGTCCCTAGGCCTAATATTTATAGTATTTGATTATAAAGATCTTTACGCATATCATGGAGTATTCCCATACGGGCCGACGGCCCTGTTTGCCATAATGCCTTTTGCAATGTATGATTTCGGTGCTATCAGGGTTATTCCAGATCTCGCGGAGGAAACTAATATGAAGGAGAAAATTCCACGGGCAATTGGCCTGGTTATAATTTTTGAAACACTGATATATATCAGTGTGGCCTTTGCTGTTCTGATGGGAACCCACTGGAGCCTTCTGGGCATAATTCCGGGGCATTTTGACCAGTTGACACCGGCCTTCCACGGAGATAATCCCTTCTTTATACTGGGCAAGCAGAGCGGGGTTATGTATGTATTCATTGCCGCGGTTATCACAGGCGTGCTTGCACCATTTGTTACAGGTTATATTTACCTTGGGAGCGGTACAAGAGTGCTATTCTCCATGGGAAGGTCAGGATACATTAGCAAATCACTTAAATCCATAGATGAGAAACACAGCATACCCCTTGTATCACTGATAGTTTTCGCCGCTGTGGGAACATTCCTTGTATTTGTAACTGCGCCTGATCCGAGTATATACACATTTATTGACGACGCCACTGCTGCCGGCTACATAGGCCTTATTGCAACGCCTATTGCCTTAATAGTTTCACGGCGTCAGGGTATCACGAAGAAGACGGACATGGTACGGGGAATGAATATTATTGCACCTCTGGCCACTGGTGCCAGCGGACTAATCGTGTTCTGGACAGGATGGCCATCAGAACCATACGCAGTAATACTTATAGCCGCAGGAGCGGTTATTTTCGGCATATGGTCTAGGGTTAAGATCGGTGCTAAGAATGCATTATGGTATATATTTTTCATAGCCTTTGTAACATTCATGGTGGCTACAAGCCATGATGGTCTATCATCTGCCGTATTTCCTCAATTCTTTGGTTATCTCGAAGGAACATTGATAACATTCCTGGTATGTACACTTATCGTATACCCGCTGGGAGTAATTTCCGGCTTCAAAAAACAGTTTATACATAAAGATTTTACTGAAGAGTTGTATACAAAGAAAGGAGCCGAGGAATGGAAGGATAGCCAGTAAATGTACTATAAAATCATTTTTTTAAAAATTTTATTAAATCCTGTAAATTCATTGTGTTAATAACATTATTTTTAGTAAGCCATCCTCTTCTGGCAGTACCTACCCCGAGCTCCATATAATCATATCCGTAGATATTGTGAGAATCTGTGTTTATTGAATAATAAACTCCATGTTTCGAAGTTTTCAGAATATTTTCATCATTTAAATCCAGACGCTGTGGGGAAGCGTTTATTTCCATTGCAGTTTTGTATTCCTTGCAGTATTTTGCAACCTCATCCAGATCTAACTGAAAGGGCTGTCTTTCATTGATCAATCTCCCCGTGGGATGACCGAGAATATTCACCAGGTTTGTTTTCACCGCATTTATAACTCTATCGGTCATCTCATCCGTATTCATATTCGTATCCATATGTACCGATGCTATAACGACATCCATTGATTTCAGTGTATTATCATCCAGATCCAGGCTTCCATCTTTGAGTATATCAACCTCAGCACCCTTCAAAATTTTAATATGATACTTATCTGATAGGGAATCTATTTGTTTGAAATACTCCATGAACTGGTCGTCGTTCATTCCATGGGCTATTCTCAGATTTTTTGAATGATTTGTAATGGCTATGTAATCATAATGCTTTTTCATTCCCGCTGTTATCATCTCTTCCGTCGTGTTCATACCATCGCTTTCTTTTGTGTGGAGATGCAGATCTCCCTTTATATCAGATAGTTCCAGCAATTCAGGAATTTTATGTGATAATGCCATTTCTATTTCTCCACGATCCTCACGCATTTCCGGGGGAATATAGTCCATGCCAAGCTCCCTGTATATTGCATCTTCACCCTTGCCTTCCATTATATTTTCATTGCCTGAATACAATCCATATTCATTTAATTTATAATTGTGGTCTATTGCAATTTTGCGGACCTTGATATTATGATCCTTGCTGCCTGTGAAATACTGCATTGCTGATCCGAAACTTTCCGGTTTTATCACACGCAAATCGCATGTTGTCCCTATATCAAGAAGTACGGTAGTTTTCGACTCTCCCTTTACAACCGTAGATTTAACACCTTTATACCCTGTAAATAAATCCATTACCTTGCCGGGCTGATCGGAAATAACCAGAATATCGATATCTCCCACAGTTTCCCTCATCCTTCTGGTTGAACCAGCTATCTCACATCTGGATACAACTTTCTGGGCCAAAAGATATGATACAATGTTTCTGGCCTCATTCAATCCGGTGCTCAATAAGATTCTGGATCCTGTGGCTGCTACCATGGATATGTTTTTAAGAATAAGTGCCTCGCTTTTTTCTCCGAAACCGGGTATGTTTCTTATTTTATGTTCTTCTGCAGCCTTTTTCAAGTCAGCAATATTTGTAATGCCCAGCTGTTCATATAAAATCATTGCCTTTTTAGGTCCGAACCCTTCCATGCTGGAAAACTCAGTGAAATCGATAGGGAATTTCTTTTTCAATTCCTCATATTTATTAAGCTTGCCGGTGGTTAAGTATTCTTGAATATGTTCTGCGAGTCCCTTCCCTATTCCAGGAATTCCCATCAATCCTTTTATTCCCTCTTTTTCATAAATTTCTGAGATATCATCCTGCAATGATTCAATAGATCTTGCAGCCCTCTGGTAGGCAAGTGCTTCAAATCGTGCCTTTTCATCTGTGCTAAGCATATAATACATTTCATTGAATATGCGGGACAGTTCCACATTCTTCATAATTGATAAACAACTGTAAAGATAAAAAGCTATTGCATACTTTTATATCTGCTGAATCAGGATAATCTCTTCACGACTGATTCAGGTCTAAAGTTCTTTTGATTCCGAGCATGACAGCATAGTTGCTGATTATGCCGATGGAAAGGGCCATCTGAACATATGGCATATACTGATCATAAAAATTGCTGTATCTGAATATAATGAAACCTGTTCCTGTTATTAGCGTTATCACAATAAGTATCGTGTTCACCATTGCAAGATGTTTCAATCTTGATATATGCGAAACAACCGTGATAGATGCAACTGCCACAATAAGAAGCAATATTCCGGTGATTATATGGAAAATTAATATTATAGAACTGATAGCATTTGAAATCTGCGATAGATAAAATCCCGTCATAATCTGCAAAAATGTAATTCCTGATATCGCCCATAGAAACTTCTCCACATCATTCAAACAAAAGCCCCCTTATTTATGCGTGTTGAAGAAATCAAAGGTTTCACGGTACTGCTGAATCATATGGCCCTTTTCAGTGAATCCATGACCCTCCCTTGGATAAACCAGCAACCTGACTTCCTTTCCCTTCTCTTTCAAGAATCTGTAAAACTCATAGTACTGTCCTATTGGAACATATGGGTCTTCAATTCCGTGCATCAATAGTACAGGAGTCTTTACGTTGTGATCCATTCTTATGGCAGAAAATTTATCATAAAGGTCAAATTTGTAGGGGTCTTCATCCATATGTAACCTATCCCAGTTATATAGATTTGAGACCCCGTGAAAACTTATCCAGTCAGATATTCCATATAAAGATACAGAGGCCTTAAACATATCAGATTTCATAATTGCAAGTGCAGACATATAACCACCATAGGAACCACCGGTTATGTAAATCCGATCCGTTTTTACCAGTCCGGAGCTTTTGAGATATTCTATCCCGGAAATAATATCCTGAAAATCCATACCTCCCAGATCACCCCTGTTTGATTCTGCATATTTCCTTCCCATACCGATACTTCCACGGTAATTGGGAAGGAACACTGAGAATCCGGCGCCCGAGTAAAGAGTTGTTCTATCCATGAATGCAGTATACGAAAAGGATGTTGGCCCTCCATGGATATAAACAACCAGTGGATCTTCCGGGTTTTCTGATCTGAGGAATCCATAAATAGATTTTCCATCGCTGGAATTCCATACAATCCTTCTTGATGGGTATGCCTTCAAGTTCTGCAGTCCAGTATTTATCGATGACCTGATCACCCGGTCTTTCGTTATGAGCATAACCTCGGCAATTTCATTCTCATTAGAATATGAAAATGCAGTAAGTTTCCCATTCATGGCAAACGATGGTGAAAATACCGGGTAAACTATACCGGAACCTTCCCACACAGCATTGTCATCCCCCGGAGACCTTATTTTAAAGGTTCCCATCCTGTTTTCAAGAATATATATTTTATTGTCCCTGAATATGACGTGGGAGATAGTGAAATCAGAATTTTCAGTAATGTTTTTTGCTTTTCCATTTTCTATAAGTATTACATCACCGGATATTACTCCACGGTCACTCATAATTGATTCCAGAACAGCAACTCCTGTACTGGAAATTGAAATTTTTCCTATC
>JAKADL010000052.1 GCA_021820565.1 Thermoplasmata archaeon | reverse complement strand
TAGTGAATATTGAGGTCGAATACAGTCAAATTTACTACAGAATACGAATTTATAATTGCAATTTCGCATTTATGATATAATTTGGAATTTATTATATTCTAAATCAGTGATTAATAAATTATAATGATAATAAAATTTAACAAATAATTGTTAGTGTGCAAAGAAATCAAGAGGCTGAAAGGAAGATCACTGAATTTCTTATTTGATTTGATTTCCTTCCGTAGAACACTTAAATTTTGAAGATTCCTATTTTTTCTGAGCATTTCTTTCTATTTACCCGGGTATTCATTCTAAATCATAAGAGCATATGGGAGTAATAATTAACTATATAAGGGCATAATCAAGATTGCCAGCTGTCAAAATTTTGAATGTTCCGGTAAAAGTAAACGAGAGAACATATTAATGTGGCAATTGTGCCCCTGTTTGTATAATAGCCCGTTATAATAATTCCGCATTGAATAACATGCAGTATAACATTAAAAGATAAATGAAAAATATAAAACGACTATACCCTTATCAAAGAGATACATCTCGGAAAAGGTAAATGCTGCACCTCTGAAGAACCCGATGAACCCGATGTAAGTACATAATATAAAGGCAGATTTTGCAATATGATACATACTGCGGCAAGTCACAAGGTTTTTTACAAAGAGGAAATAATCTATTTATATATCTGTAATATCGTTAATTATGAAATTCGCTTCTCCAGGATTTGATATGGTTTCTGACTTTTTCGGGCATACAGACGGAATTAAAATGTCTGTAACAGGAAACCAGTGGTTTGTTGCCCCTCAAATTGTTGCACATTTTGAATCTAAAAGTATTAAAGTTTATATTGAAGCACTACCCTCTGTTCTCGTGAGAAAAAGGGCAAACGGGGCTCCGCTCAGTCTAGGGAATCTTCAGATAGATGGAATCCCGGAACTGGTATGCATTGATAATAATTTATTGCACGGAATGAAGTTTAGCCAAAAATTTGAGGCATTTGAGGACCATTTATGTATTGCGTGGGTTGGAACCAAGGAACAGCCGGATATATGTAAAATTAAAAAGGAAAAGCTGGCCATACCGAATCCAAGGCTTTCGTCCGCAGGCATGATATTTAAGAAATACTATGAAAAAAATTGTGGTTACTACGGAGATCTTAAAGGAGTGGCTATAATATGTGATATTCATCACCGGGAAATCCCACAGAAAATAATGTCCGGTACCGCAGATTATGGAATCTTGTGGGAAAGTGAGGCAAGATACTGGAAATTCAAATATTATGTACCGGACGATGTAGAAATGAAATTTTCATGGATACTGGCAAAAAATTCCAGCCAGCAATCCGAAACAGTATTTAATGCAATAAAATCGGGTGTCCTCAGTGAGTATTATAATAAGTATCAATTTAACAATATATTGCAAAAATGACATGTTGCTGTAAATAGACAAAATATTATTAAAAATCCTTTTATATTAGTTTTATCTTATTCATTTAGACAGTGGTCTAATATGAAAGATAAAATGGAATTACTGTGGAACAGCATTGTAAGATATTCCCGAAGGAATGAAATTTCTATATATTATTCCACTGATGTGGATATAGTAATCAGTTTTGAATGGGATAAACGTATGGGCGGTGCATCAAAATTCCTCAAGAATGCTAAAGACAATGGAATAGAATCTATTGTGATTTCCATAAAAAGATTCGAAGATGAAGATATGGATTGCTCCTCTATAGACTGCAAAAAATATCAAAATAAAATCGCAGAGCTTGACATTATGTACATAGCCAATGACGTTGGATATAAATACCATGAAGAAGCAGATTGGTTTTCCGAGCTGAATACTTTCAATATAGACGATCTTCTGGATGAAAATGAGGAGAAAAAAGTATTGCCATTAACAAGGGAAGTAAATGAAAAATCAATAGATTCTCTTATTCAGGATATGCTACAGTATCTGGACAATGAATCATTTGATTACGGAGAGGACGAAATAGATACCGGCATAAAAGGCTTCTGGATGGATAAAGGCATTAATTTTGACTTTCCAATAGAACAGGAATTAAAAATGAAAATTGACAGGGTAAACAGAGAAGCACGCAAAAAAATTGATAAAAGTGTTAAATCCGAGGAAAGAAAAAAGTTACTGAAGTTAATACCCGGGGTAATCAAAGATAAAATCGGGAATACCGGTGATATGATTTCCAGAGATCAATTAAAGAGCTATCTTTCTGATAAAGGCATAACTGTAAATATAGCTTCTAATATAGATTATATGTATAATCAGATATTGAAGGAGATCAAAATACAGAATAAAAAATACTGATATTATAGTTATAATACCCGGAATAAATTAGTCATAAAAAAGAAAATAATCTCAAATATTTATTTTTCTTATATATAAAGGCATATTTTTGTAATTATTGTCACTAATTAGTGTTTTGCATTATTAGCATAAAAAAAGACAAAACATATATATTATTCTGTATGCTTAACATGATTAGTTAATTAGGTGAATTAATATGGTATTGACAGAAGAAAGAAATAAATCCGAGGTCAGACTGGCGAATGACTTTGAGATAAGTAGAAACGCGCCTTTCAAGACTGTAGATGAATTCTTGAAAAGTATGGGCCATTTAATTACAGACGATATGCTTGTTTTAAGAGTAACAGAAAGCTTATGCCCTCTGTGTGCAGATGAGGAGAAATTCGATCAGATGAGAGTTCCTGCTATCGTGTATGAAGAAGGGGGAGAAGTTGATCTTATCAAGGAATGCGCAGAACATGGAATAACAAAGGAAAAGTACTGGGAAGATTATGATATGTATGAGGAGGCAAAAAAATTCCAGGACAAAGAGGGTACAAAAATATTGAACCCGAATGTTGCAGTATATGCAGACAAAATTGTTTGCCCTACACACTGTGGTCTCTGTGTAAAGCATAAATCCCATACAGGATTGGGGAACGTCGTTATAACAAACAGGTGTGACCTTTCATGCTGGTATTGCTTCTTCTATGCAAAGGAGAATGAGCCAATATACGAGCCGTCTCTTGATCAGATAAGATTAATGCTCAGAAGAATGAGAAACGAGAAACCCGTTGGAGCCAACGCAGTTCAGATAACAGGCGGAGAGCCAACCCTTAGAGATGATATTATAGATGTAATAAGAATCGCCAGGGAAGAAGGCTATGAACATGTTCAGATGAACACAAACAGTGTAAGAGCAGCATATGATCCAGACTTCGTCAAGAGGGCAAGGGATGCAGGATCCAACGTTGTTTACACCAGTTTCGACGGGCCAACACCAAGATCAAATCCTAAGAACTTCTGGGAAATACCAATGGCACTGGAGCATTACAAGCAGGCACCGATGGGAGTTGTACTTGTGCCCACTGTTATAGGCGGAATAAATGATATGTACCTGGGAGATATGATAAAGTTTGCAAAATCCAATATGGATGTTGTAAGGGGACTCAATTTCCAGCCGGTAAGTCTTGTGGGAAGGATGTCCGATCGTGCCAGAGCTAGGCAGAGGATAACAATTCCTGGGGCAATAAAAAAGATCGAGCAGCAGCTCGATGGTGCAATAGGAAGGGAAGATTTCTTCACAGTGCCAGCTACAACTGATGTATCAAACTTCGTTGCAGCGCTTAAAGGCCATCCAACATACAAGTTATCCATACACTTTGCATGCGGAATGGGAACATACATATTCATTGACAACGATAAGATCATACCTGTAACCAGGTTTGTTGATGTCAAGGGAATGTTTGAGTACCTTTCAGAACTGGGAGATGACATAAAATATGCAAAATGGCAGGCACCCAAGAAAGTAGAATCCGTTACCAAGCTGCTGTTAAACCTGAAGAAATTCGTGGATTACAGCAAGGCACCGGAGGGATTCAAACTGAAGGATATGGTATACAACGCATTCACAGAAGGCGACTACCATGGACTGAAGGCTTTCCATTACAAGTCCCTGTTTGTTGGATTTATGCACTTCCAGGATCCGTACACATATGATGTAGACCGTGTCGAGAGATGCGATATACACTATGCAATGCCAGATGGAAGGGTCATACCTTTCTGTGCATTCAATGTGATACCGGAACTTTACAGGGATTCAACACAGAGAAAATACTCAATACCTGCAAATGTGTATGAGGAAAAGACAGGATTTGACCTGAAGAAGGACAAATACTTCAGAAAATACACCGTGGAGGAAAAGAAGAGGATCATACGCTTCTACGAAAGAAGCCTTGGCAGAAACCTTACCTCCAAGGAAATCGGACTTGACCTGGACAAGGATGAAATACCCATGATATCATCCGTAAATCCGGATCAATAAACCCATATTTTATTTTAGTGTTAGATTTTATATTTATAATTATTATTACTTGTTATGATTTATGACATTCTGGATCATACTGCGGATCTCAAAGTCAAAATATACGGAAATTCTTATCTCACAATTTTTGAAAATTCTATAATTGCCATGTCTGATTTAATAGTGGATAGAGAATTTCTGAAACCAGATTTCTATAAACCTATTGATATTGAAAAAAATTCTCCGGACGATATACTGGTAAATTTGCTTAATGACATCCTTTTTTATATGGAATACGAGGATGTTATATATTTCACTTCAGAACTGGAGTTCGCAGGAAACAGGCTTCACGGCACCATTTATGGATCCCATTTACCCAGTAATGTAGAATATAAAAATGTTATAAAGGCAGTTACATATTATAATCTCAGGATGGACCCGGAACATGGATCCGCCACAGTTGTATTCGACATCTGATCAGCTTATCTCTATGAGGGGCCTGCCTGGCCATGGATTTTTCTTCTGTATGATGTCTGTCTTTACAATATCTACATTTATCTTCAGAATAGATTCGAGATATCCCTTATTATTTTCTATTATGCTGTATTCATCAAGCATTTCCGGAGCTATCCTGTTTTTGTTTTTCATGTAGTCTCCTATCATGGTACGGTATTCCCTGTCCAGATTTCCCCCTGGATAATCCTCAAGGAATTTTTTCTGTTTATCTCCATAGACAGTAATAGTGGCTCTTTTTGCATCAATATGTATAATTTTAAGGATTTCCCTTATATCCGATATAACCCTGTCAAGATAGTTTTCAGATTTTAAAACGTTGTAATCAATTTTACCGTCTATATTTATATCAATGGTCTGTGCACTGACAAAGCTATTATTATCCACATGCCTGTGCCAGTATTCTTCAGCGGCAAAGGGTATTATGGGCGAAAGGGCTTTAAGCCAGTCCGGGAGAACGGGGTTAAGGGCAGTATTTATACTGCCTCCATGGTTCTCTACATTCTTGAGGTCATTCATTACATTATAAAATATGGCAATATATGAATCTCTTATGTTCATGGACTCCATGTCAGCAATGTAAGTTTTTAAATTCCTGTAAAATGAGGATTTGAACCATGTATAAATATAATTATCACCATCATTTCCCGGAGAATATCCGTCAAGTATATCGGTAAAATATGAATATCTTTTCATAACAGACGACAGGTCCTTTTCATTCCAGTCCAGAAGTGATGATATGTCAGCACCTGCCGCCATGAAAAGCCTGTATATATCTGCCGAATAATGCTTGATTATTTCCAGAAGTGATATTACATTTCCCTTGCTTTTTGATATCTTGGCGCCATTGGAAATCACCAGCCCCGATATCATGAGTCCACCTGGCAGTTCCTTTCCCCTGAATATAGCAGAATGGTTCATTATAAAGAACGCAAGATGATTTGATATATGTGGTGGTGCAGTTATCCTCAAGTCGTTTCCATACCAGTAGTTAAATTCATCTTTGGCCTTCAGGGCATTCGACATTGTAAATTCATCGTAATTTTCTGGCACCTGTTTTCCCAGCAGAATGTAATCAAGTATATCATAGGGTATTCTTTGAAGGTGGGAGTACAAATTTTCAAGTTCCTTTTTATTCGTATAAGCAAGCATGTAGATTGTTGAATCCGAAAGAGATTCTATAACCCATCTCTCATCGAATGGCAGTTTGGTTCCAATGCCCCTCCTCCTGGCGCACGGCCTTTCCTTCAACCAGTCAACAGCATCGTTCATGAGCTTTCTGTACAGTTCAGGATAAAATTTCATAGAATTCACAAGGTTGTGCGCCTTTTCCTTGAGCCATTCAGGTGAATAGTCAATAAACCACTGGTCATTGAGTACTGCCACAGTAACCTCTGAACCGGACCTTGTTACTGCTTTTCTCGAAGTTTCATAGAATATAAATGCCAGATGTTTTTCCTGCATTTCCTTCCTGATCGCCTCCCTGCCCTCTTCTACCGACATTCCGCTGTATTCTCCGGAATTAATAAGTGTGCCGTTGTAAAACTCCTCCTTATAGAGTTCCTGCGTTGCCTCTTTAAGTTTTCCATCATTATTCACCAGATCATATTTTTCAACCAGGAATTTCACTGATATGTTACTGTCTACTTTCACCACTTTCCTTATCTTATTTTTTATACTGTTCTTTTCGTAGTAAATGTAATCAAAAATAGAATGCCCGGGAACAGAATATACTATTCCGGTTCCATTATCAGGATCAACAAAACTGGCCGTTAAAACTCCGATCTTCTCATTTGATAGTGGAACCTGGAATTCTGATGCTATTATATCCTCAGATGGGACGTCGCCTTTGTATTGAACACCTTCATGCTGCATTGAGAATTTTTTGCAGCCGCTATCGGACATTACTATATCCATTCCACGGTATCTTATCAGTCCGTATGTTGCAGAAGGGTTGAGCCACAGATTTGTCACTCCGAATATTGTCTCAGGCCTGAGTGATGCTGCCATGAGATAATACTTTTCACCCCTGAAAAGTACTCCGGTGAATTCCTCTATGCTTACCTTATCTGTATCACCATCCTTTATATCATCTTCCCCAACTGCGTTTTCGTCCTTGATGCTATAAAGTATCGGGTAACTCCCCTTTTTAATAAGCCCCTTTTCGTTCAGCTGGTTGAACTGCCATTTTACAACTTCCTGGTAAAATGGATCGGCAGACGTAAACTTTCGGCTCCAGTCTATGGAGTATCCGAGATCCATAAAATCCTTTATTATCACCCTTGAAAAATAGTCTGCTATATTTTGTGGTTCTCTGAAAGATTCCAGTATTCTATCTATATCCTCTGGTTTTTCATATTCAGACAGATAATTCCTGTAAAGTTTGATGGTATCCTTATCACCATTTCTCAATCTTTCAGAGAATGCAAGTATAGGTGTGCCGCTTTCATGAAATCCCATGGGAAAAAGCACATTGTATCCAGTTAATCGTTTGTACCGTGCAACTATATCACCCAGTGTATATGTTCTGCCATGTCCAACATGAAGGGAACCATTCGTATAGGGCCAGGGCACGGTGACAAAGAATTTCTTTCTGCCAACATCTATAACGGGCTCGAAAATATGGCTTTCAGCCCATCTATCACGCCATTTTTCCTCTATGCTTCTCTCCATTTAAACCACTAGGACTGCGGCTGCTACCACGGTTGCCCACTCGTCAGGCTTGAGTACAACCGTGGTTGCAGCGATATTTTTTGTTGTAAGTATCTTGTCATCCAGCACATATTCATTTTTTTTCTCTTCCCATCTTAGATGGTCATCCAGTCCCATTGTACTTGCAAGCATCTCTGCAGCAAGCTTTTCGGCAAAGTGCCCGGAATCATTTTCTGTCTGGCCGAATGAATGGTGTTCGCTCAGGTATCCCCATTTGCTTCTGTCAGATGGCACCGCCACGCCTATAGCAGATGATATCATTCTGTTAAGCTCGTTGGATGAATTCCTGGCAAGGACTGTGAATAAAATCTGACCATAAGAAAGCAGCTTTATGCCCTCTGGTTTATCAACTATTTCGACATATGGTGGCAGAATTGAACTGACACTGACCAGATTGTATGCAGCAATATCGGCATCCCTCAATGCATTCTCGAACGACTGCAACTGGGTTTCTCCACGGCCAATTCCCCTGGTGAAAAAAATCTTTTTTGGAAGTAACATAGGGGTGTATTATTAATTATTTAAAATATTTATCTTATTGAATAACAGGACGATCATCATATATAATGAATATTCCTGATTCTTCATTTAAAATTTTTATATAAATGTTATTTCATTTTCGCTTAATAACTGTAATATTTTAAATAATATCCTGCTATTGGATATGAACAATGCCATCACAGGGAAGAAATGTTTTTGATATGCTCAACCCCGCACTTAAGGACAGTGTGGCCAGAAACGGTATAAGTGGACCAACGGAAGCACAGAAACTTGCAATACCTGAAATACTGTCAGGAGAAAATGTGCTTTTGATATCTCCCACTGGTTCTGGGAAAACCGAAGCAGCCGTTCTGCCTGTTTTAAACAGGATTTACATAGACAGGCCAGAAGCAATAGCCCTTCTTTATATTACTCCTCTTAGAGCTCTTAACAGAGATATGCTATCAAGGCTTTTTGATTACTGCAACACACTGGGCATGCGTGTACAGGTAAGACACAGTGATATAACACAGGCACAGAAAAATGAAATATCAAAAAATCCGGCACAGATACTTATCACAACACCGGAATCCCTTCAGCTTCTCATGATGGGCAAACGCCTGAGGGAGCATATAAAGAATGTAAAGTATGTAATAGTTGACGAGGTTCATGAAATGGCCCAGAACGAGCGTGGGTCCCAGTTCGCCATAGCCATGCAGCGTTTAAAGGTACTTGCAGGCAATTTCCAGGTTATAGGTCTCTCTGCCACTGCAAGAAATGAAAATGAGCTGGCACTTTTCATTTCACCATCAAAGGAATGCAAAATACTGAAGCCTGTTATAGATAAGAAAATGGATATACAGGTAATAATGCCGGAAAAGAGTGATGAGGAAACCGCAGAAATAATGGCGTGTGACCCACAGTACGCCGGGTCCATAATGAAGATTCACTCCATAGTGGAAGAAAATACCGGAACAATAGTATTCGTGAACAGAAGATATGTTGCCGAGGATATATCATTCAGGATGAAACTATGGCTGAAAAATCCTGATATAGAGGTGCATCACGGATCACTGTCAAAGGAAACAAGGGAAACAGCTGAATCCGACTTTAAGGAGAATCGTGTAAAGGCACTTATATGCACATCATCACTGGAACTTGGCATAGATGTCGGTTCAGCTGACATGGTAGTGCAGTTCAACTCCCCTAGGCAGATTAACAAGATGATACAGCGTATAGGCCGTGCCGGGCACTCCCTGGAGAAAATTTCACGGGGTACAGTAATCTGCAATGACGTCATAGAACTGGAGGAGGCAAAGGCCATAGTGGGCAATATAAAATCCGGTGAGCTGGAAAACGTCATGATCCGGAAAAACTCTCTATCCACCGTTGCCAATCAGGTTATGCTGGAGTTGAATTTTTCCAGGAAAATGGATTACAACTACTTTTATAAGATTATTACAGGTGCCTATCCATTCAAAGATTTAAAATTTGAGGACTATTACTCGGTTCTGGAATTGCTGTCAAAAACGCGAAAAATCATTATAGATGGAAATTTTGCAATCAGAAGATATACTGTTCTCAAGTACTTCATAGAGAATATATCTATGATAGCCGGAGAGAAAAATTATCGTGTGATCGACGTAATAAACAAACAGTTCATCGGAACGCTTGATGAAAAATACGTAATAAACGAAATTTCCCCCGGTTCCTACTTCGTGATGAAAGGGAGCACATGGAGGACAATCAGGATTGATGATGATAAGATATACGTTGAGCCATTCGCAACAGCGGCCATAGCCCCCCACTGGACAGGAGAGGAGATTCCTGTGCTTTATGAAGCGGCCTCAAGAGTATCATCCGATCGGCAGGCAAAAATAATCCCTGACTTTGTAAATGAAACTGGGAAGGCAGCACTTGCAGAATGGTATAAAAATGACATGGCCACACTGGATAGGATTATAGTGGAGGCTCATAATTCTGAAATAGTTATCCAGGTTCTGCTGGGTAGCTTGGGCAACTTTACTCTTGCACAGATACTTTCAGGGCTGCTCACATCAATCACAGGTGAAAGTGTGGAAATGGATTATTCTCCATATCACATTTACATGCGAGTATCAAGAAATATTTCTGCAGATGACATAAAGAATTTGATAATGAATATCGACAGGAATAATCTAGATGGTTATGTAAAATCATCCGCCAGAAGGTCCCGGTTTTTCAACAATGTATTTCTTTACGAGGCAAGAAAATTCGGCATTATTACAAATGAGGCTGACATAACAAGAATAAGGTTTGAAAAGATTGTGGATTCCTATTATGATACTGTTATTTATGAGGATTCCATAAGGAAATTAATATTCGATTATATGGATATAGATGTGCTGAGAAAATACCTTGAAGGGCTGGAAGATTCAAATTTTATACTCAAGGATAAAATATCGGAATCATCGAACATTTTCCTTTCGCATTACTCAGAAAGAATCATGCCCCTGAAACCGACCAAGGCCATTCTGGACTCAATCAAAAAGAGATTGATGAATGAGGAGGTTATTCTTTACTGTACGTCATGTGGATATAAGAGAACCAGGAAAATAAAGGATATAACCGATATACAGTGCCCGGTATGCCATTCCAGGCTTGTTGCTTCCATATCTAAATTTGATGAAGAATCAATATCCAAAAAAATAGATGAAAAAACAAGGAAGAGGCTTATTAAAAATGCACATCTTGTGAGGGAACATGGTATAACGGCAATAATGGTTATGGCGGCAAGGGGAGTCGGTCCTGAGGTAGCATCCAGGATACTGGAGGTATCATACCTTCATGAAGAAGACCTCATAAAAAGGCTTCTCATTGCTGAAACGGATTTTGCCAAAAACAGG
>JAKADL010000051.1 GCA_021820565.1 Thermoplasmata archaeon | reverse complement strand
TAATAGAGCACGGTTGCAGTTTCAACTGCGCATTCTGCGGTGGCTCAAATTTTGCCTACAGAAATAATTACAATGATATATCCCCTGTGTACAGGAAACCTGAAATTATAGCAGAAGAGATATCTCTTGTGCAAGATATGCTTGGTAGCCCGGTATTTATTACAGGAGATATAAACCATGCCGGAGAGAAATTTTATTCATCGCTGTTCAGGGAAATGAAAAACAGGAACATGGACCTGCCATTATTAACCGAATTTTTTGTGCCACCCGGAAAACAGTATCTGGATGAATTCGGGAGAAATTTTCCTGATTTTACTGTTGAAATTTCCCCTGAATCCTCAAATGAGACTCTAAGGAATAAGAATGGAAGGCCTTATGACAATAAGAGCCTTGAAAATTTTATAGAAAATTCTATTGCCGCGGGATCAAAAAAGGTAGATGTGTATTTCACCATCGGATTGAGTGGACAAACTGTTGATGATGTTAATATAGACCTGGATTACAGTGAGGGTCTTATGAAGAGATTCACAAAGGATAAGGAGAAGCTTTATACATTTATATCGCCACTCACACCATTCATAGACCCCGGTTCTCTGATATATGAACACCCGGAGGATTATGGCTTCACAATTACTGCAAAAACAATCAGTGATTATTTCAACCTTCTGGAAAATGGAAAGATATGGACTGATTTTTTGAATTATTATACAAAGTGGATGAATGTGGAACAGATTGCAAAGGCCACATACGAATCAGAAATACGCATGATAAGGATAAGACAGTCACTGGGCCTGCTGAAAGGCCAGGATGCAGAAGAAATAGTAAAGAACATAACAGGGTATATGCATGGAGATGATTATATCTCCAATGAAAACAAGAGCAGCCATTTATCGTATATTGAAAAGGATGTTGAATGGTCGTATAAACATAAGCTCACCAGAGAATCATTTTTAATATCCCTGTATAAATCATACAGTGACATGAAGAAAAAACTTTAATTCTCTGGATTTGCATCCACGCTATCGCATAGCTTCCCGCATTTAAGATCAAAAATGATCCCGGATGAGAAATTTATTAATATTCCTGGTGAGTATTATGTGATCTGTATGATTTTTAACGTAACCCTGGAAAACAGAAAAATCCTGATAGCAGGGGGAGGAAAAATAGCAGAGCGAAAAATAAAGACGCTCCTTGCTGAAAATCCAATAATCCATGTAATCTCCCCGGAAACAACGGAATTTATAGAAAAACTGTCGGATGAGGGTAGGATAGAGCTCACCCGGAAAATGATAGAGCTCGGTGATATAAATGAAAATTATTTTATGGTATTATGTGCAACGGATAACCGGGATGTGAATAACATGGTTTCTGACATCTGCAAAAACAGGAATATTCTGCATGATAATTCCGGAAACCATAAAAATTCTGATATAATGATGACGGCAAGTGCTCATATCGGAGGCATAACTGTTGCAATTAGTACTGACGGCAGTTCGCCGGAAACATCCAAAAGGTTGAAAAATTTACTTATACAGGACCTGAAGACATCAGAATACAGCTTCGAGGATACCATAAAAGCAATATATCATAAAAAAATGCTATGATATGAAAACAATTGGTAGCAAAACTATATTTGAAAATATGGAAGAGATACTGGACCCCAAGCATACTGTGCTCGTTAACTGGGATGTACAGAATGGCTTAGTAAACAATATTTTCAATAAGGATGAATTCGTGGGCAATGTAAAAAAATTGACAGAACTGGCAAGAAAAAAAAACATTCCTGTACTGTATACAAAGATAACACCTTTACCGTTCCAGTACATGGCCCCATCCGGAATATATAGTTACATGAAAAGATTCGGGGTCAGTGATCCGTCGAAACTTCCTGTTTTTATGGCCCCAGGTTCCAGTGAGGCTGAAATTTATCCGGAACTTGCCCCGGGAAAGGATGATTATGTTCTCAATAAGAATACTGCAAGCCTTTTCATAGGAACAAATGTTGATAATATGTTCAAGGCAGCAGGAATTAAGACGGTAATTTTTACAGGGATTGCCACCGAGATCGGCGTTGAATCAAGTGCCAGAGATTCCGGAAACCTTGGATATTATACGGTTGTGGCATCTGATTCCTGTTCCTCCCACAGCAAAGAAATGCATGAAACTTCACTTAAATCCATATCTGCAGTGTCAATTGTTATGGATACAAAGTCTATTATGGAAATACTGGACAAAAAATAATTTTAAATATCTTCTTTCATTTCCACTTTTCTATATGTGTCTTTTATTTTTGATTTCATTGCGAAGCTCATTATTGTAATAATTATGACATAGACAGCCATGATTACAAGTGCATATATGAATGGAAAAGCAAGGCCAGAAACTGCATAATACAGAGCTACCAGTATTATCACTGTTGATATTGTGGGTATAGCTATATCAAAAATAAAATTTTCATGTATCCGGGAGAGGCCGGTATTTACTATCATGTGTATTATCAGTGTAGAGATTGTGCTTATGGTGGCATAGAAGATGAACTGGTTAAGGAATCCACCGGTACTGAACGAACCGTAAAATATTATGGTAGAGACTGCAGCTATGGATATAAATATGCCCAGCAGTAAGAATAGTGCGTTTTGCGGGGAACCGTATCTATTCAGTTTGGAAAATGAACTTGGAAGGTACCCATCACGTGCCATGGAATAGATATTCCTTGTGATCGCGGTTCCAATAGTGTTGAAAAGAGTGTAAATGATAAAAAAATTGAATGCAAGGAAAATCATTGAGACATATCCACCTATATGAGATTTTATTACCATGAATGCCGGAATTACCGTATCGGTAAAATTTCCCATATTGCTTACACCGAATCCGATGACCAGTGAATAGGATATTAAAAGATCAAGTACACCAATAATCAGGAGCATAACAACAATAGATAATCCAATATTTTTTCTTGGGGCTCTTGCTTCCTCCCCCAGGGAAACAACAGATCCATAACCTGTATATGCAAGGAAACTTCCGGTTATGAAGCCGAGAAACAGATCTTTATAACCTGAAATCGGAGTGAAAACTGCCAGGGTGTTGTCCTTTGATGTGGAGATTATGGCTATGGAAATAGCAACAACAAAAATAATTTCAATTACATTGATTGTTATCTGCGACTTGAATGAGAGTATTATCCCCCTGTAAACGGCATAGAATGAGGGTATGCTGATTATTATAATCAGGATTATGCCATAGTAAAATGGTATGTTGAAACCTGTAAGGTATAATATCGCAGGATTGAATATCATGATAAAGAAGGAAAGTATAAAAATTAAATTTGCCAGCTGGTAAATAAGGTAAAGGTAGGATGTAATAAATGCAGCATGCTTTCCCAGAGCATATCCAGAATATCCGTAATAACCACGTGCACTGGCAGTTCGCTTCGAAAACTGGTATAATGTATTCCCTGTAAGCAGGGATGCTATAAGGCCTATCAGAAAGGTTAATGGACTTGCTCCTGCAGCAAATGCCGCAACACTGATGATTCCATCGAAGGTGAATAGTGGCGACAATTGCCCCATTCCCTGAAATATTAATCCATGTAGTGATATTGAGTTCGATTTTAACTGGGTTTCCATATACGATAATTGCTTTTTTGTATATAATAGTAAGTAAAAGTGTACACTAGTGTATATTATTTCATATATAACATATAAACAATTATAAGATATTCATACAGAAAAACTTAATATATAAATTTATTTACACACTCAGATGGATATTAAAAAGTATATTAAATGGAAAAATGACATTGAGACAGTTGTAGGAATAATTGTAGGATTTGTCTTCGGAGTCAGATTTATCACTTTTTTATTTCCCTATCTTGTTCATTACTCATCTTCTGGAATAGGCATATCAACAAGTGTATATGCCCCCATAGTTGCAATAGTAACCGGAGTACTGGTATTTTTCGGTATCAGGACTCTTGCCTATCTGATCTCATCCATGTTTCTCGGAGCAGGTATTGGAATAGCACTTTACGAACTTACCGGATTTGAATTTACACTGGAAATAATTAAAATATCACATATGGCCATGATATCTATATTGTAACTTACATTCTGAATTCCATATAAGGAATATCCTGTTCATAGATGATATTTTTCCATATTACGAATCTTGAATCGTTTTATGCTAACTTTAAAGTAGATGCCAATGCATCAGTTTGTAGAGGTAGCTATTTATACAGAATCAATCCTATATTTATTGTACTTATTCTCATTAGTATCCCTCAGGAGTATTGCTTTAATTGGAGATGATTATCCCGTAGAATTGCCTAGAGCAAAAGAATGCCATCAAAATTAGCTATAAAGAACGTGGATTGATGAAACAGAATTATCTTCTATTAAAATGATTTTTGATGGTATCTTCAATATACCATAAACTATTATAACATCTAATAAAATATCCTTCCGATGATTGCTGTAGAGCATCTGATGCTGAAAAAAAAATTACGGGCCTTATATAAAAAGGCGGTGGATCGGGATTCCCCGGAGATTTTCAGTAATTTTGTTATAAAGGAGCATGAAGAAATAAAGAATGCATATGATAATCAGATTGCTCAAATTCTCACAGACGGGTTCATGGAACAGGATATATCAGAGGAGCTATTCCAGGCATTAAATTATATAGATGATAGAAGCCTCCCTGTACTGAAATACAAGGTTCTGAAATATTATAATCAGGGAAATTTAGAAGGTTTTATAGAATTCATTAAAGAACATAAAGAAATCATGCAAAATGAGCAGGTTCATAGGTCATTAAACGATGTATTAGATTCGGTGGATATAGAGAAATCAATACATTATTTATGTGTATTAGGAATTTATAATAAGGAAAAATTTATCAGATATTTTAACAGCTATTATAACAGCGATATTTTCAAAAATTATGTAAAGGAGTTTGAAAACTCCGGAAATTATGAGGACCTCGAAAAAATATTGTTACAATGCATTGATCAAAAAAATGATATTGAATGTTATATAGAACTGGGAAATATTTACATGAGAAACGGAAAAAAGGAAAATCTGAAAAAATTAATTGATAAAATGACCTATTTATTTCCAGAAAATCCTATTCTTCCGGTATACTATTCATATCTGGAAGATTATCAATCGGTAATAAAATATTCGGACATAACTTCTCCGGACAATGCCACCCTTGCCGATGCTTATTATCATACAGGTGACTATGAAAATTCATTAAAAATTTATAAATATATATATTACAATGAAGATAAAAATGTACTTGATAAAATCATAGAAATCACATATGATCTTCAGGACTATTATTCACTACTCGGCTACATTAATTCGAAAGTAAAAAACACAAAACTATCCAGAACCTTTATTCTTTATAAAATAGAAGCAGAAATCAATCTAGAAATGTACAGTGAGGCTGAATCTGATATTTCAAAATACAAATCTGAATTTACGGAAGACATGGATATTAATCAATTATTAATCAAGTATTATTTGAACGTGGACAACCAGGAATATGCATATAAATTATCATTATCCTTAATAGAAAGGGGAATTACCGAACAGTGGAATTACAAGATTGTAGTTGATTATCTTTTTGAAAATCGTGATTACGGAAGTATAATCAAACTTCTCCAGAGGGGGCAAAACATTTCTGAATTCAAGCCCGAATACTGTTCATCACTTATACACACCGGAGATATTGATACCGCAATGCGATTCATTTCAGAGGATAAAATGTTGCTTGATTCTGCACCAGTGGTGGATACACTTTTTGAGTTCCTCAAGATTAAAGAAAATATGAAGAAATTTGAAAGTGTTGATATTTCTGGTACTCTGGTGGAGATGATAATAGCATTTCTAAAGGGAAAGGAAAATATAGATTACAATCAATATATGGAAAAGGTACATATTAGTAAATCTATATCATGTGTTTATATACTGGCCACTGCGGCATACAATGGCGAAATAAGCATTCAGAAAAATTATATCAGGGGCTTACTTAGCAAGGATAAATACCAGACTGTAGGATCAATTTTATCCAGTATATATTCGATTAAGATCGGTATCGTTCCTGACGATATTAATGATTCCCAGTATTTCCTTTATCCGATTACGAGAGCTTTGATTGAAAACGGCTTTTACGAACAGGCCCATCAGTCCATAGAGGCTATTAATAATAAATCACCAGACCCTTTTTACTATTACATAAGATCCCTGCTTGAACAGTCAGAATCAAACCTGGGGGAAGCCATAAAACATATTGATGAGGCAATAACACTCCTGAATAATATAAATTTTATTGCCTTACGGATTGATATAGGTCTCCAGCGAAATGAGAGGGTGGATAACTATGTAAATCTATGCATAGAACAGAAACTTGTGGAAACTTTTATTCATGTTGATGATTTTGTTGAAAAAAATAAAATAGAGGTTAAAGAATCTTTTAAAGAAACTCTGGAAAAACTGGAAGTTGATAACATCGGCATATTTAGATTAAAGACATACTGCCTCGATGATTATAAGACCAGAATAAAGTTCTCGGCACTGTCGATACTCCACGGCGGAACTTCTGAAGATATTGTAAAACATTATTCCTTGTTGAATTCAAAAAATGAAAAATTATCTATAATGTTCCTGGAGTATTATAGCAACAAGAAGTATATAACTTATATAATACTTTCAAGTTATTATTACAGTAAGAGAATTTACAAAAAAACTCTGGAATATTTTAACCGTGCATATATCAGAAATAGTAGTGCAACTAACAATCCCATATTTAACGAACTGGTAAACGGCAATATAATTTCCCAGAAGATAATAGAAGATATGAAATCAACAAATGAATGGTTTGATTTATTCCTGTATTACTATTTCAGAAAAGAGTATGATAATGTTAAAGAAGTTATCAGAACTCAATACAAAAATAAAAAAATTCTGGAATTTGCTGTGAACCATGTTTGGGAAACAATGGCATTAAAAGAGCTGATGCTTGGCATATTTATGAGCACGGGTGATAAGATACTGGGAGAATTGCTGGCGGGGAAATTCCATGACCTGGAACTATACGATCAGGAAGTCACTATCCTGAAGATACTTGTTGCTAAATACCCGGAAGAATCTATGCTTCAAAACAAACTTGTAAATGCCTTTATTATGGACAACCAGGAAGGGGCCGCGCTTGAATTGTCACATAAGAATTACCATAACAATAAATCCAGATCTACTTTCAACAGGATGGTTAAAATTACCTATGACCTGAAGGACTATTCATCGCTGGTCAATATTTTCAAAAATAATGCTGAATTTATAGCTGATGATAATATTGAATATTTCATTTATTCGCAGATAAAATTATTTAACTATATAGGAGTAAGAGCCATGGTAAAAGAATACTCGGGCATTATTACTGAACAGCTTATGGAGAAAATTAGTTCAAGAATTAAAGCTTCTTACAGAGTAAAAAGTGTTGTTGACCATGCCCATTCAATCTTAAAGAAAGAAATTGAACTTAATAAAATATTAACTTTCAATGATATGCATAAATATCTTCCTGAATACCTTGTAAGTGATGTCTACAATTTTATAACAAACGACCTGCCATATTCATACATAGATCAGAATGAATTTAATGATCAATCAAAAAATATAATAAAAAGACTCAGAGAAAAAGGCATTTTGTCCATAAATACCATCAAAATTCATGATATATACAGCGTAATCGGGGATGTGATCAGGGCCAAAAATTTCTATATATTCCTTGGAAGAGCGATGGAAGGTTATTATAAATATTCAATGGATCTCGATCGATGGGCGTTTAATGCCGGCTTTGATGAGAGTGAAATTCCTGGATTGATAGAGATTATGGTAAAATATGATATAGGACTTTTGGATTCCATGGCTATACTGGAAAAAATAAAGAAGGGATAAATTTAAATGATGTACAGCAGAAACAATGAATCAAATGATATAATTATAGCAGTTATAGTTCTTACTATAGCATTTACACTCATGATTAATGGCGGTCTGAGGGCTGTAAATCCAGGAGCCTTTGAAATAGAGGTTCTGATTGGATTTTCAGTAACTGTAACGGCGTTCTTGCTTCATGAGATGGCTCATAGAACGGTTGCCAGAAGACTGGGTGCTGTTGCATTTTTCAAGTTATGGCCCGTAGGAATTTTAATGGCCCTTGTAACCTCAATATTCGGATTCATATTTGCAGCCCCGGGAGCAGTGCAATTTGCAGGGTTATATGATAGTGAGAGTGAGGGAAAAATAGCCCTTGCTGGCCCTGCAACAAATATAGTCATAGGAAGTCTTGCCTTCGCTGCAATTACCTTTATTGCTTTTGGTCCGGTAGTATTCACCATATTGCTCTGGATAGCCTGGCTGAACCTCTGGTTTGCGCTGTTTAATTTGATACCTTTCCCACCGCTGGACGGGAGCAAGGTATTCAGATGGAATAGTAAGCTTTTCGCTGCCGTCTTTATCATAGCGATTATACTGAATTTTGTAGATGGTTTCTTTATTAATATTTTCGCCATTTAATCTGTGTAGGCGCAGTGACCATTCCAGGAATTAACAAAAATTTTTATATTAATAAAATCACATGTAGTACATTTTCGGTGCCCGAATTGCAGTTACTGCTGACTTCCTCCCAAGCTAACGCATAGAGCTCCCAGCTTTCAGTTTAAAAGTTATAAATTAAAAGATGCTTGAAACTATATAAAAGTAGTTTAATTACCATATTTATATGGTTAAAAGTAGATCCGGATTAGCCTCATTATAAATAATAAATCATATCCATTGCTTAATTTCAAATGATAAATATGTTATAATAGCCGGTACCTATTATCTATTATTCGACATGATTAGTGGATTGACCGACGTCGAGAATATATAAAATATTTATTGCTTTAACTCCGGTGTAATAAAAAATATACTATTTTCTCCCACATCTATTCTATACGGGATGGAATATTCTGCCATTTTTTGATTAAGATTGCATTGTATGCTATGAGCTTTCACAATATCACCCCACAGTTCAGTAGATGGATTTATGATAAGGCCATAATATAAAGGCTCTTCTGATGCAATAAAATATTTATCTTCAGCTAACTCCTCCTGTTTGTCTCCGAATAATATTTTCATGAAGGATAATAATAAACTTATAAATTAGTTTATGCAATTTTTATTATGCAGTTCCAGAAGAAAGCCGGTAACTGAACAATATATAAAAGTTATATAGGTTTATTCAATAAAGAGCCAGAGAGTGATTAAAATAAACACAAAAGAAACATGTACCTCCTGTGGCATAGGCCTCGTGGAGGTTGGATATTCAATATTTGAATGCCCCAATTGCGGGGAAGAGATGATTGGTAGATGTAAACAATGCAGGGAGCATTCTACAAAGTATGAGTGCCCGAAATGTGGTTTTATGGGGCCGTGATATCATGGGAGATGTAATGGTTCAGTTGAGGGTGCTGCCGGAATCGGTAGATGTTGATCTTGGTGCGCTGAAAACAGAGATAACAAATGCTATAGACAAATTATGCAAAATTAATGAGATAAAGGAAGAAGAGATAGGGTTCGGCCTCAGTGCATTGATGTTCTCAGTTATAGTTCCCGATGAGGAAGGGAAAATAGATTCTGTGGAAAACGCTATATCATCAGTAAAGAACGTTAGTCAGGTAGATACAAGAGACGTTACCTTAATATAAAATGTTAATTTTTTATATTTTTATAATTTTTTATACAATTTTATTGTTTCTGATATCGGCGGGTTTTCTATATATAGAATCAAGTAAATACCATAGTGAGCATATTATAAACGATTACAGGCCAGAGACGCTGGTGATCATACCGGTTCGTGGCGTTGACTTTTCTCTGAAAGAGAATCTTCAATCTATACAGAATCAGGAGTATGAAAACTTTAAACTCATTTGTGTTGTAGATACTGAAAATGATGAATCTCTAAATATCATAAAGGAACTCGGAATAGAATACATGGTAAGTTCTTATAACTGCAGGAAATGCAGCGGGAAGGTTAGGGCAATAAGCACTGCCATCGACACATACAGGGAATATGATGTTTATTTGCTTGCTGATTCAGATATAAATGTTAAAAATAACTGGCTGCTGAATATGGTAATGCCCTTAAAGAATCCTGATGCAGGTATTTCCACTACATTTCCGTACTTTGAACCCAGGGGTGGCTTCTGGTCAGAGGTAAAGGAGATATGGGGATTTGTTGGAATGGGACTCATGGAATCAAAATTAACAAGATTCGGATGGGGTGGCTCACTTGCCTTCAGAAAAGAATTGATTGAGGATTCAATGGATTTTTTCAGCGAGCATATATCAGACGATACTGCATTGACCAAAATATGCAAGAACAAGGGGAAAAAAATATATTATGTTGACGTTGCCATGCCGGATATAAATTCTCCTGATAATTTTGATGTATTCTTTGAATGGGCTAACAGGCAAACTGCACTTTCCATATCTGCATCTCCAAAGGTATATTATTATGGCATGTTATTTTACGGATCATACCTGTTCCTATTCCTGTCAGCGATCTTCATGGGAACCTTTTACAGTGCGTATTATTTCCTGTTCCTGATTCCGGCAATAGTATATATTTACAATATGCTTAAAAGATTGAAACGTGTAAAAATTGTAAACATTATAGGTGCCATAATTCTACCTGTTGTATATATGATAAATCTTTTAATAGCAAAGAGAATGAAAAACATCAAGTGGCGTGGAAACACCTATGACATACAGGATAAAAACTTATTATAATAAATAACTATTATTAATAATGAAAACGCCACAGTTATTCGGTACAAATGGAATAAGAGGGGTCCCGAATCAGGATCTGACGCTGGACCTCGCAACAGGTATAGGAAGGGCGATTGGTACATTTTTTAATTCAGAAA
>JAKADL010000050.1 GCA_021820565.1 Thermoplasmata archaeon | reverse complement strand
GCACCGAATCCCCACATCATGCCGAATCCGAACCCTATAGTTTTTCCCCTATCCTTAGCGTTTGAATGCTCGCCCATTATCATCGGTGACATAACGTAATCGGCACCGACTCCAATTCCCAGTATAAGCCTTATGCCTATAAGAAGCCAGACATTCACTGCGAATATCTGCATTAAAGCAGCAACACCCAGTATTAAAACATCCACACCGTAGAATTTTTTCCTGCCTCTCTTTGCAAGTTCACCGAATATTATTGCGCCAACCGCAGCGCCAATTAATGCGGAACCGGCTATAAGGCTGGTAAAAAGTACGTAATTCGGGTTGCTTTTAGTAATGCCGTAAGCACTCAGTATAATCGCCAGGACTATGCCCACTGATGAGAGGTCATATCCATCTGTAAATACCCCCATGCCTGTGGTCAGTATAGACCTGGCATGGAACCATCCAAATTTCTGTTTATCAAGATCTTCAAATATATCTGCCATTATTCCCAATAAATTATAATGTAATTATATATATAGTTAATCGATATAATATATATTTTAATATATAAAATATATAGATGAAATCAACCAGATCATGAAATAAATTTAAATGATGAGGATTCAACTCCGGGAACATCATTTTTAAATCTATACAGATGGCCACCATTTCCATTTTTATCGCTGGCCGTTGTTATATAAATGGTTTTCAAATCATCATCCCCGAATATGCAGGAGGTTACATTTTTCACACCAACAAAAATTTTTTTCATAGCATCCCCTTCCACATTGAATTTTATTATGCCATTGCCGCCATAAAAGGCAACATATAGATTTCCTTCAGAATCTATGGTCATGCCATCAGGAACCCCGGCAAAGGATGAAACATCAATGCCCTGTTTTTCTGATATTATCATGGATTTGTCCGTGTCGTAATCAAAAACTCTGATCTTTCTCCTGGGGGAATCTATATAATACATAATCTTTCTTTCAAAATCCCATATTGTGCCATTTGAGATCGTTATATCATTCAGTACAGTTTCCTCGCGGGTGCCAAATCTATAGAGTTTTCCGGAGGGGGAAGTTTCATTGATATCCATTGTACCGGCGAAAAGAAAGCCATTTTTATCGCATTTGCCGTCATTGAACCTCACATTTCCCGGAAGATTCACGGTGAACAGTGTTTCCACTATCATCTTATCTAAAGAAAGGTGCCTTATGGAGTCCCTGGTTCCGAAAACAATACCATCACTGCACGGGACAATAAACGGTATGACATCACCACTGTACAGAACCCTGACAGATCCATTGTATGCATAAATTTTACCGCCCAGAATGTCAACGTAGTAAAGTACCCCGTCAATCCACACTGGAGACTCTCCGAGCTTCAACTGTGGGGATGATCTTATTAATTTAGCTTTCATTTATAATTATCAGTTTATCTATATATATAAATTTCTAATTCAACCAAGATCAGGTCAATGTTTTACAATACATTTTACAATTTTATATCTCTCTTAATCTGCCTGGATGCGCAATATTTATAATAAGAGTAATTATTAATAATCATGTGGGAAACCCTATTTGGAATTAATAAAATTGACAACAATTCCTTAAAAGCTGTTACGGTAAGTGGCACTCCATTGCTTGTTGCGAATCTCAATGGCAGTATATACGTAACGGATCTTTACTGCACACATGAGCAAACTGACCTTTCGGAGGGTTTTATAGAAAAATGCAATGTTATATGCCCGGCCCACTTCGCATCATTTAATATTAAGACCGGCCATGTGGTTTCCGGACCTGAGGATGAAAGTTCGCCCATAGGCAATCTCAAATCATACCCTACAAAGATTGAGAAAGGTATGGTAATGGTGGAACTTCCATGAAAATCCTGGTTTTTGTCAAACAGATTCCGGATATAAACGCAATTAAATTTGACCCGAAAACAAAGAGAATAATAAGAAGCGGCGTAAAACTTGTATTCAATTCATATGATAAAAAGGCAGTTGAGGCTGCAGTACAGCTATCGGAAAAATACGGATGTGAAACATACGCCGCCTCCATGGGCCCACCTGATGCTGCGGATATTCTCAGGGATTCCATGAGAATGGGGATAAATCACGGCATCCTGTTAAGTGACAGGAATTTTGCCGGGTCAGATACCTTTGTTACAGCACATATCCTGGCTGCACTGGTGAATATTATCAATCCTGATATTATTCTTGCGGGGAAGTCATCACTGGATGGGGAGACATCGCAGGTACCGCCTGAAACTGCGCAAATGTGCGGATATAATTTCATGTCCAGCGTGTCGGAAATACAGGTCATGGAAAAAAGTGTTGTTGTGTCGAGGGATGAAGATGATGGCATGGCAAAATATGAGGTTCCGCTACCAGCATTTCTTTCAGTAAGTGAGAAAATCAACAGGGCCAGGCAGGTAGATCCGTCCATAATTCCAGAAGAAGTGGAAGTATACGACTCAGATATTACCCCGTGGAAAGGAAACAAATCACCAACCAGGGTAATAGACACATTTTCCCTCAACAGCTCCAGGAATAATAAATTCATAAATTTCAATGAGTTTCTTAAAATTATTGATGCACCGGAGGATGCAAACGGATCTGGCCAGTATAAATATATGGGTGAACCGGAAAGTGGCAATATATTTCTGGGGCTGGCAGTAGATGATCCCCGAATTTCAATGGAAATTTCATCCAAAATATGTGAAATTAGCAGGGACAAAATTGTGGTAATTGGCAATATAGATCCAGCAAATCTCCAGGGACTGGCATGCCACCAGTATATATATCTCGAGGGATATGATAATGCTTCCATAGCAAAATATGTCGTTAAATATATAAATGAAAATCCCGTAAAACATGTACTCGCCCCATCAAATTTAAATGGCCGTGACATAATGTCCTTTGTTGCCGCCTCCCTGGGTCTGGGGCTGACCGCTGATTGTGTTGATATAAAACTGGAAGACGGAAAGATGATACAATATAAGCCCTCATTCGGAGGAGGAATAATCGCAGTGATACAATCTAAAACCGATCCGGATGCAGCCACGGTCAGGAAAGGTATGTTTCCGGTGAAGTATATCAGCAGGTCCTTTGAAACATTGAAAGTCAGATCAAATACCACATCCAGTTACAGACTCCTGGAAAAAATTCCCCTGGACAGTAAACTGCGGCCGCTGGATACACATATTATCTTCGGCATCGGTACAGGAGTCGGGGTAGATGATATAAAGACAATTTATGCTATTGCCGATAAACTCAAAGCATCGGTGGGTGCAACCAGGAGGGTGGTTGATACAGGTATAATTCCCAGGCAATTCCAGATAGGGCTGACCGGTGTATCCATATCCCCGGGCCTTTATATTGCCATAGGAATCTCCGGTTCCGATAATCACGTTGTCGGGATAAGGTATGCCGGAAAGGTAATAGCCATAAATAACAATCCCGGCGCAGCTATATTCAACCATTCTGATATGGGAATAATTATGGATTCGCATGAATTCATTGAGAAATTATATGACTACATGAAACGCTGAATATCTGGAAAACAGAAGAAAAATATAATTTACCCCTAATATATAAGGTATAATGGAGGTCCACAACATAACTGTAAAATTCCCAAAGGAAATCATACTTGAAAATGGAGCCAGAGTTACAGTGGATAAGGATAAGATTACTGACGAATCATTATTTTCACTTTTATATCCAGCACAGTATACAGATAATGTGGCGGTTGCACTGATAAAAAATGGGTTCCATGACGCAACACCAAGTTTTTTCAAGGGTGAGGTATTCAGTCTTGCAAAAGAGATGTCATTTCCATGGGAGCTTCATTTAAGGCTTTTCAACAATGGCAAGAAATACAGCAAAATATTTGCCCATGTTGAAATATCCAGAAAATACTTTGAGCATCTATTCATTATCCAGCCGGCCGTATACGAGCCATTCAATTTCTACAGCGATGTTTATAAACAGTTCAGGGTGCTTTATGAACCTTCTGGAAAAATTGTGAAAGAATTCAAAAGCAATTATGAAATTACACTGATGCCGCCGGAAAATCTAATTGAGTGGATGCCGGTTGTTGTCAATTTATATGACAATCTTTCGAGGTATAAGGAAAAGGTAAGGGAAATTATAGATATTCTTGATTATGAGTTGCACAGGAGATAGGTTATTTTCTTGAATAACGCTTTACTGTGTGGCCACAGATCGGGCATATCTCCATGTATTTATCATATATCCTGTGGCAACCAGAGCACCTGTATTTCCATACTATATTCTTCTTTATAGGATCTATGCCACTTCCTGCATATTCTACGCCACAATACATGGCAACGTTCTGAATGGCATAATCATCTGTAATTATAATGCCGTTATATTCTATTCCCAGTGCAAGTACATCAATATCTGTTTTACTCAGTACACTGTAATCTCCTGTTTTCATGGCGGCTTCTGAAGCCATATTCACATATTTCCGGTCCGGGTTCCGGATATCAATATTTGCCGAGTCTAGAATTTTTTCCAGGGAACCGGTTTTGATTTCCTCTATAACGGAATCTGCATAAATATAATCGGGCTGGGAAATATTGATTTTACCGGAAAGTATTGCTGATGTATCGATTATATACTTTTTATCAGTTCCCACCAGATGAAATGATCTATGCCATATTAAATTTAGTCATATTAAACGATACCATCCCATCCGAGCATGAGGAATGCCACAGGAATGAATATAAAGATGTTATCAATTTTAGTACACTATTTGAGCCATGCTTTAATCATCCTCTATGTACTTGCTTTTAATAATACTACTGATTGTCGGAATTGCAGTTGGAGGGCTTACCGGAATTACCGGAAGCAGCGGGGTTCTCGTTGTTGTTCCGGTGCTTTCATATATGGGCATTGATTTCAAAACATCCATAGGAACCAGCCTGCTGGTTGATGTTATTACAACAACCATCGTTATTTATGTTTATTTAAAAAAGAAAACGCTGGATATTGGAATCGGGTTGATCCTCGGGATGGGTGCAATAATAGGCGCCCAGTTCGGTGCATTTGTTGCCCACATAGTACCTGTACTTCCACTGGAAATCGCATTTACTGCCATGGCGGCGTATATGAGTTTTTATGTAATCAGAAAGTCTTTCAGGACGGAAGAAAAAGGCATAAGGAAAATAAACATCAAAAGGCCCCTTGCACTTTTACTGGGTTTTTTGCTGAGCATACCCATAGGAACCCTGACCGGAATAATAGGTACCAGTGGGGGAATAATGTTCATTCTGGTTATCATACTCCTGTTTTCTATGAAGGCACAGAATATGGTAGGGACAGCTACCCTTGCGATGTTCCTTTCCGCCTTAAGCGGTTCTGTTGGTTATTTCAGAATAGGGCATATAGATTTTTTTGCAGCACTGGTAATAGGCCTGGTAGCCCTTGTTTCCGGTTATTATTTCTCGGTGCTGGCACATAAACTGGATCAAAAATTCATCTACCGGTTCCTCGGGGCAGTCTTCATAATAGTGGTAATCAGTGAGATAGTAAAAATTGCCATACTATAATAAAAGTGACTTTCCTATTCCCGAATATTCCCTGTTAAGGTACCTGTAATTTTTATCATGGCAGCATCTGCAATTGATATTTTTTTCTATGCCTATCCTGTTTATTTCGAAGTTAAAACCATCAATAAAATAAATGCTGCCGTCATTTTCGTAATCGAGAAGTATTTTAATTGCAGTATTGACTCCATACAAAGCAATCATTGCAGGAACTGTGCTGAGTACACCTGAAGTGGCACAGGAGGGAAGTTCAGCCGGTTCAGTATTGAAGCAGGCATAGCACGAAGTTTTACCTGGAATTACTGCCTTGAATTCTCCATATGTTTCTATAGCAGAGGTAAACACCCACGGTATGCCATATTTATCGCAGGCATCGTTTATTATAAATCTGGTGGTCATGTTATCGGTTCCATCAAAAACAAGATCCACAGTATTTACCAGGTATGCCATGTCCGCATCGAATGCTTTATTATAAAATTCAACCTTTATATCCGGATTGATCTCTCTTACCTTGTCTGCAGCTGTTTCAGCCTTGTATTTCTTCAAATCTTCCATGCCATAAAGAATCTGCCGGTTCAGATTTGTTATTTCTATTTTATCCCTGTCTATCAAAATTAATTGCTTTACCCCAAGCCTAGAAAACATTTCTGCCGCAGCGCTGCCGGTACCGCCCAGGCCCACTATCAGCACAGATTTTGTAAGCAATTTTTCCTGGTTATCCTTACCAATTTGTTTCAGGGCGATCTGCCTGGCATACCTTGACATATCCATAGAATGTATATTTACAGCATGGTTAAAATAATTTTATCTCTGCTGCTAAAAGGTTATTAAGGTTTGTTATAGTTTAAATAGAACAAACTTTAAATACGTTCATAACATTATTTTTTATGGGAAAAGTTGGTACAGGTGCAAAGGCAGGACTTGTTGCGGGTCTCGTTTATGGAATTTTTTCAGGTATTTTCGGATATGCAACGCTGACTATTTATAAAGCTGATGTAATGAAGTTCCTCGCAAAGGAAGCCGCCACGGAATCAGCCCTGAATCCCAGCATCCACATTACCGCTGCAGAACTATATTCACTGGAAATTGATGGAGTTGTTGCAGAGGCAATAATAGGTGGCCTGATAGCCGGGCTGATTCTAGGTATCATATTCGCTTATGTGCATGGAAAACTGCCGGGCAAAAACATGATAATAAAAGGCGAGATGTTCGGATTGATACTCTGGATACTCTTCGATGTTCTTTTAGGTTCTCTGGATATAAGCTCTTATGGTTTGCTTTATTATTTAACGTCTATAGGACTGGACATAATAGCCCTTCTGATATTCGGTTATCTTCTCGGCACACTTTATAATAAATGGAATGAGAATGAAGTTCCCCTGACAGATGAACAGTTCAACGCCGGGAAACTATAAGTTTTTTATTATTAAGTTAAGTTAATGCTAAATGAAGAAATAAATGTAAGATATTCATGGAAACAGATGTAAAAGAAAAATATCTTCTTGCTGGAAAAATTGGAAGAGACGCACTGGAATACGCCAAAACACTGGTAGAACCAGGAGCCCTGTTTTACGATGTTGCCGAGAAGGCAGAGCAGTACATAAGGGACAGGGGAGCACTTCCATCATTTCCGGTAAATTTATCCATTAACAATGAAGCTGCACATTACACTCCATTTGAAGGCGATAAGAAGAAATTCCACACAGGGGACCTCGTAAAGGTCGACCTGGGTGCCATGGTAGATGGTTACATGTCTGATAATGCAGCCACTGTGGAGGTGGGAAATACCGGAAACTACAGTGACCTGATAGATGCAACCAGGGAAGCACTCAATGCCGCCATAAAAGTACTCAGGCCCAAGATAAGCATTTACAGAATCGGAGAGGAAATAGGCAACGTTATCACTTCACACGGTTTCAAACCTATCAAAAATCTGGGCGGGCATGGAATTAACCGCTACGATCTGCATTCTGAAATTTTCATACCTAACTATGATGACGGTAACGGCGAAACAATACAAACTGACAAGGTAATAGCAATAGAGCCATTTGCAAGTACAGGAATAGGGATGATTCACAGCGGGCAGCTGGGCAATATCTATATTATTGACCAGCCAAGAAAGCAGGAAAAGGAGGAGATTCTTTATAAAAACTTCAATACAGCACCATTCGCGGAAAGATGGGTATCAAAGATAATGAAAGATGATCAGGAATATTTGAGAAAGAAGATGTCGAGTAAATATATATCAGGATTTGCCGTATTAAAGGAACATAACAAGGCAATGATTGCACAGTCGGAACATACAATAATGGTACTTGGCGATGAAATAATTGTCACTACGGCATGATCAGACCGATTCTATTATTTTACACACCTCATCAAGAACATAAGATGCGGATTTATTGGCATCTACTTTCCTTATATCAACAGGTGTTTCAATAAACTCTGATATACTGTCCAGAAAATAATCATAATATCCTTTTATGCCTATGAGCCCGTTTCTCTCTTCCAGCATGGATAGCTGTTTACCCCTGAAATTAAGGTTTTTCCTGCTTGCCTTTATCCGTTCCATTGCCTTGTCTATATCAATATCCAGATAAATAATGACATCCGGGGAAATCATCATCTTCGACACGTTGACCATCCACTCAATGGTTTCTTTCCTGCTTCCGAATAATTTCTCAATCATGGGGCCCTCATAGGCTATGGAGGAGGCAAGATAACGGTCACATATTATTTTTTTATTACTTTTCAGGTCCCTCTGGTGATTCAGCCTGTCATAGGTAAAAAGAAAGAAATTATAAAATGAATTTTCCGGGCTGGAAAGTTTTTTCAGATCGCCGAATTGAAAACCATCCGTTGGCTCCTTTGTATAATAAAAATCCGGGAATATTGATTTTAATGAGTCTATCAATGTGGTCTTTCCCGATCCGTCTATCCCCTCCACGGTTATGAACATTATAAGGATATTTTCAAGGATTATAAATTATTATTTATCTGAAATAGTATTATAAACTTAAATAATTATTAATAGTAATTAATTATATCAATTAAATGCTTCCTAGTATTGAAGAATTAAGAAAAATGCGCAAATCACTGGGTATAAGTCAGAAGGAACTTGCACGGATCAGTGGAGTAAGCCAGTCCTATATTGCACGGCTGGAAAAGGGAGAAATAAACCCTGCATATGACAAGGTAAGGAAGATATTTGAATACCTGAATACATCTGGCAACCGCGCAAAGGATATAGATATAAAGGCTGAATTTATCATGACAAAGGATGTAGATACATGTGAAATGAATGATTCAATAATATCCGCATTGAATAAAATGAGGGAAAAAGGTTATTCACAGCTGCCTGTTGTAACATCGGATAAACGTATAATAGGAACAATTACTGAATCGGACATCAATGATATGCTAATAAAGGGAACAAGCATAGAGTCACTAAAACTTTTAACAGTTAAAAAGGTAATGGGCAAGGTTCTGCCGCAGCTGGATAAAAATAGCCCCATATCAATGATATATCCACTTTTAAAATATTCCAACGCTGTTTTAATACTGGACGGGGCTGAGCTGAAGGGAATAATTACAAAGGCTGATGTACTGAAGGCAGTTGAAACTTATGGGTAATATCATACTTTTTACAATATATGGGATAATACTTTTTGCACCTGCGTTCATTGCAAATCCCGGAGCGGTGATTACCGGAGGCCATTTTGTAATTGACAGGGGCAGAACGTATAAGGGGAAAAGAATACTGGGAGATGGGAAATCATGGTCAGGATTTATCGGCGGGTCCCTCATTGGGATTCTATCGGGAATCATAATATATTATGCTGTACATTTACTGAATATACCATATCCGGATTACGGGAAGAACCTCCTTGATGCAGTTCTTGTACTCATACCCATGAGTTTCGGGTCACTTTTAGGTGATATTACAGGGTCATTCTTAAAGAGAAGGATAGGCATGAAACGCGGGGCAAAGGGATCAATACTTGATCAGTGGCCCTTTGTTGTGGTATCATTTCTGATGGTTTTTATATTCGCAAGGCATTTTTTCATGTCCATTTACGGTGATTTATTACCGGTGATTGTAATACTAGTTATAACACCGCCCATACACAGGGGTGTAAATATACTTGCATACAAATTTAAAATGAAGGATGTCCCATGGTAAAAATGGTTATTGCTGTAAGAAAAGACCTCGCGATGGGGAAGGGGAAAATTGCTGCACAGGTAGCGCATGCTGCGGTTGCATGTACCCTTATTTCCATGAAAAAAAACAAGAAGATGTTCAATGAATGGTATGCTACAGGTCAGAAGAAGGTTGTTGTGAAGGTGGACAGCCTTCAGGAAATATATAAAATCAAGGAAGAATGCAAAATTCAGGGAGTAATCAGCGAAACAATTATGGACGCAGGCCTTACTCAGATTATTCCGGGAACAATCACATGTATAGGCATCGGCCCCGACGAAGATGATCTGCTTGACCAGATAACAGGGGATTATGCCTTGCTTTGATTCGTCACTCTGTACCATTTCATAGAAAAACATATATAACGTCCTGAAAATATCATACCGTGGAAAACCATGGTTCCTCTATTCTACCCCTGCATTACGGCCATCCTCCGGAGTATCTCTATAAGAGAATGGTTAAACTCGGTGGCATTATTTCCGATATAATAATACAGAATTATGGAGATGATTTCTATCTCAACAGGCTTGCAGACCCGTTCTGGTTCCATTCACTATCACTGGCCATCGGCTTTGACTGGAATTCCAGCGGGACTACCACGGCAACACTTGGAGCCCTGAGGGAATATATAAACAGGGGTGACAGCATAAAAATACTTGGTGGCAAGGGCAGGCACATGGGAACATTGAAGCAGGAGTTTGATGCCCTTGAAAAGGAAGGCAATATAGCCTCCGGTAAAATTGAAAGAATCAGAAAGGATGCAAAAGTAATAGGGAAAGTTGATGAAAAACTCCTGCAGGATGGATTCAACCTCTATATGCAGTTCATAATAATGGATTACAATGGAAATTATACAATTATAAACCAGGGCATGAACTCAAAATCACGCCTGGCAAGAAGATACCACTGGAAAAACAGTAATATAAATCTATATAACGATGGAAGAAACGGCATTTCCGGGTTTGAGAATGCAATAGATCTGGATTTATCCACAGAAAAAAGCCGGAAAAACAGAAACGGCATTATAGACGTTATCAAGGACAATCCATTGAAATACAGCAGGCAGCGATCACTGGATAATTTTATGGAGTCTGCGCCTGCGCTTGATGTTAACTATAAAATTGACTGGGGTAGGATGAGGGAACTCTATGAATACAATCCCGGGACCTTCGAAGAACTGATGAATATTCCCGGACTCCAAAAATCAACAATACGTGCATTATCATATATATCAGAAATTATCTATGGGGATGCGCCGTCTTTTGTTGACCCGGTAAAATTCTCATTCTGCCTGGGAGGAAAGGACGGTGTGCCAAAACCTGTCAAT
>JAKADL010000049.1 GCA_021820565.1 Thermoplasmata archaeon | reverse complement strand
TATCGATCCATTACATCTTTCAAAATGATGGTATCAAAATAGCTTTTTACTAACTCCTGGTGTATATCTGCGTGCAATGTCGGAGCAGGCATCCCGCCAAATTTTATATATAATTCTAAATATTTTAATATCTTTTCAAGATTGATAGCCAGAGCCTTTCTATCTTTGATTATTATGTTGTTAAATTTCAGATATTCAATAAATGATAAGGGGGTTATGTTGATATTTATATTCCTGCCGGATAAGAGTGTTGAAAATTCAGAACTCAATAACTTAGATGATGAACCTGTAATTATGAATTTTATTTTTTCAGAGTATGTTCTAACGAATTTTTCCCAGCCCGGTACCTCCTGAGCTTCATCTATTATTATGATATTGTTATCGGTTTTTTTAATCAATTTTTTATATGCATTATATATGTCATCCAGTGTTGAGATACTATTTTCAAGCCTTTCATCATCAAAATTTATAATCAGTATATCTTCTGGTATGTAGCTATTTTGTATTAATAAGAACGCAGCCTGCATGGATATAAATGATTTGCCACACCTCCTTATGCCACTTTCTGTTACTATATTTATGCCATTTAAAAATTTCATGATCATATCAGTATAAGAATTTCTTGGTATACCTGTATCAATACTCTTTCCCCAGAAATTATAATCTGATAGGATGCTGATATATTCCTCATCTGAAGTCATTATGTCATATAAGACATACTTTCATATAAATATTGTGTCACATGTGACATGAGGTAAAGACAAGCATTGTTAAATTCTCCAAATGCGCTTAGCCTAGTAGATTTTGGTATGCATGGTATTGGCATGGCCATATCAATGTGAATAACTAGGTTAAGCACAGTCTGCCCTACTTTTATATACAATTTCTGCAAAGTAACTACACGTTAATTGGTTTTCCTTCCAGAATTTATCAAAGTAATCATATACAGTTTTTCTTAGCAAGGCAATTTGTAAGAAACTGCTTCAAAATTATATAATACCTATTATGCATTGAATAATGACAATTATATTTTCTTATGAATTGTATTCAATGAATAATATCATTAATTATCCTGTATCAATGCATTTATTCTGTCTTTCTGTTTCCGGCATTCATCTGCAAGATATGGATATTTCTCTGAGATTGCATCCATGATCATGAACTTGATTTTAACAACTGCCTCGTGTACGCCTATCCTGCCTGCCATGGTTTCCAGTGCAGTGTCGTACTTCGTAAGGTTATGCCTGATATAATTGACCTCAATCCTTTCCAGAAATGCCTTATCTGATTTTGGTGTGGCATAATCAAATGAAAAATTATTCCTCTCCATTGCAATCATTTCATGAAAGTCGTTATAGTTTTTTACAGCATTTTGTAATAAATTCTCTTCTGATATTACTTTGATTTTGAAAGTCATAAGTTCAATCTGCCCCATTAATTCCTGTTTTTTAAGGTCTGCCACATTCTTCATGGTTTTTGATCTTTTTTCTGCATTCAACTTCCTTTCTTTAAAACTTTCGCCGGATTCTGCAGCCAGAACTCTTTTCATATCATAAAGTTTCATGGATGCTGCAGACCTATACATAGGATTGTCCTTTTCTGTATCTGGCTCTCCAAGGAATGTTTTTATCATGCCTTCTGTCCATCCTCTCTGCTTCAGCAATGATTTGCTAATATATTGAATTTCGTCTTTTCCGGTGCCTTCTTTCATTTCTCATGCCTCTGAATCCATCATATTTATGAAGGTCATGTATATTTATATTTTTTATGTATAGTGGAGAGAATTTGCAAAACATTAATATTTTAATTATTCATGGTTTGCCATGGATGAATTATATTTTTTGAATGATGGATCATATGAACTTGATTCAGGAGCTTATTTTGGCATTGTTCCAAAGGCTATATGGTCAAGATATTTCCATGACATAGAGAACAAAATAAGGATAACAACTAATATTCCTATGCTGAATATCAATAACAGGCACATACTTCTGGATGCGGGAATCGGAAACAATTTTTCGGAAAAGTTCAGGAAAATCTTTAAGCCCATAAAAGATCACGATATCGAAGAATTAATTGAAAACGATTATCATATAAATGCTCTGGATAAAGTCATAGTTTCACATATGCATTTTGATCATTGCGGGCATGTTTTTTCAAAAAATAAACTATTCAGAAATACATCTTTAATTGTACAGGAAAAGGAATTACAGGCATACAGGCACCCAAATGAGTTCACCAGAGGAAGCTATATAAAGGATCGAATAACTCCTGGAATTATTAAATTAGAAGGCTCAAGAAGAATAAACGGAAATATCAGCACAGTTATTACCGGCGGGCACAGTGAAGGACATATGGTTACATTGTTTAATATAAATTCAAGGAAGTATATGTACGGTGGAGACCTGTTTCCGTCTGCATTTCACATAAAGCCCTACTACATTACAGCCATAGATTCCTATCCTGTCGAATCCTTAAGATTGAAGAAAAAGCTGGTAAAGAAGGCAATAAAGGAGAATATTGCAATTATATTCAACCACGATCCGGAACATATAATGGCTAAGGTATATGGAAGTCCAGAAAAACCTGAACTTGAATTTCAGGACATTAAAAGGTGATTCACCTGTAAAGCCATTCCAAGGTCGCATGGTTAAATATATTATCTTATTTATCAGTATTATTATTTCAGCAATTTAGATAAACTAGCACAGTATGCATCTTATACAATACATTTTAAATTCAAACCTTACAGTAAGTGCAGATCTTATTGTATTCACATTTAAGGCAAAAATTGCTTCTTTTGCCCTGATACTTGCCCCCTCTAATAGATCGAATCATCTTAACAGCCATCTCTGTGTTTTTTGTGATAATTTCATTGCTAACAGGTACTTCCTTTGATTCCCCCTCCTTTATATTGATTATTGAGCAGGCCGACACATCGTATCCCATGTTTTTAAGTGCCTGGGAATATAAAAGGACCTGCATTCTCGATTCTTCCTCAGTTACAACATCCTCGGATGTCTTATAATCCCTGACTTCAACTTTATTGTCCCTGCCTATAATAATATCGATCTTTCCAGGAACCACTGTATTCTCAAGTGGAAATTCTATTCTTGATTCCACCTGATTAATGGCAGCATTCTTAAGAAAATTATTGAAAATTGTATAAATATTCTCATTGATGCTTCTGCTGATATCATTTATGAATTCCCTGGATGCAAATGGAAGATAGAATTCATGATCCACCACCTTCTTTATGTATTTATAATCAATAGGAATGCCATGCATTATATCCTCTGAGAGCTTCCGGAGTACATAATGAAGTGCCTCCCCGTATCCCATAAACGGGCTAACTCCCTGAGTATACCCCCAGTCATGGGATAATCTGTAATGGTAAGGGCAGCGTAGATATTCTACCAGTGAGGTAACCGGAATGGTTGTGAATTCTTCCCTCTCTCCGCCATTTTCAAAATCAAGATCGAGTTCTTTGTAAGTGGTGTAGTCATTGCAAAGATCCAGAAATTTGCTCTTTGATGACCTGCGACCGTTACCATTCTCTTTGTAACTGCTCATTATGCAATAATCCCTGGCCCTTGTTACTGAAACATAGAAAAGCCTCATTTCACTTTCAGTGGATGTTCTGTACCTTTCGGATGGGTAAAGACTGCTGTCAATATACAGGTCTCTTGAATAGCCATTACTGACAGGAAACTTTGATACCTGCATTGATGGCACAAAAACCACAGGCCATTCAAGCCCCTTTGCCTGATGGACAGTACTTACGGTTACAACGTTCTGCCCTGAGAAATCATCTACCTGCGCCTCGTCATAGGCATTGCTTGCATATGTATTGATGAACCAGCACAGATTTTTCATTTCCTTCTCCATATTCTTATTCCCGCCTCTGTATCGTACTGACTTTTCGAAATCTCCGAGAATTTTTGTGAATCTGCCTATATTGGCCATTATAGCTGCATCCAGGTCATCCTCCGGGTTTAATTCATTGTAATCGTATGCGATTAGAATATCTGTATAAAGCTCCTTGTAGTCTTTATACTGATCTATATTTGATCTTATGCCACCCAGCTTTGATTTTATATTTTTTACGCTTTGAACGGTTTTTTTCCAGTCATCCACTGCACTGTCAATCAATTTATCATTCATGAGTTGTGTTTGCCCGAACCCAAAAAATCCATCCTGAGCGAGCCAGCAGATGGTTTTTGCCAGTGCCAACACTTCGCCTCTTTTAAATAACCCAGATGATCCACTAACAAGGAACGGTATTCTGCGTTTTTTGAACTCCTCTATTATAACATTCCCGGAACCGTTGACGCTCCTGAAGAGTATGGAAAAATCTGAATACTTCTTGCCATTTTTATCTATACTATTTTTTATTATATCTGCAATTTTCCTGGCCTCTTCACCCGGGTCTGCAAATTCCATCTGCACAGCATAACCATTTCCATTTCTGGTAGATTCCATATCAGGATATTCTGGCCCATTCTGGAAACTGGCAGAAATATTATTTGATAGGTTTACAATGTTTTTTAAACTCCTGCGATTCTTGCTCAGTACGAAACTGGCGGTACCTGGAAAATCATTCTCAAAATTGTCAAAATATTCATGATTGGAACCTCTCCACTCGTAAATACTCTGTCTTGGATCTCCGACAACGAATACTCCAGCAGATTTTCCCATGAGTTTGATTAACTCATACTGAATCCTGTTAATATCCTGGTATTCGTCTACCAGAAGATGTTTAATGTATTCAATTTTATCAGGATTTTCCGAAATTTTGTGCACTGCAAGATATACCAGGCGGGAAAATGATAGAACCCTATCGGTATCCTGGCTTTTCTCGTATCTGTCAAGCATTGTAACAAAATGAGGATTGGTATCCAGTATTTTGTCCACCGGGATATCCTCATCGTACACAATATCAAGGGTATGCTGGAAACGGGAACATTTATCTGAATAATTATGACCTGCCTCCTTAGAAAGGCCAAGGGCATATCCATTGTGAATAATATATGCCATTTCCTGATTCTGGTCTATTACTCTGTACATTCCGTAGTCAAATTTATCCTGCAACAGTCTGAATGCAAAAGAATGTATTGTACCGATATACATTTTTCCGAGCATGGCCCCGTTATAATCCGGTGCAATTTCAACTATTTCTTTCATTATACGGTTCTTCATCTCACTGGCAGCCTTCTCAGTGAAAGTAAATGCAACTATTGATTCAGGTTCTATACTCTTTTCTAGTAGCAAATAAAGAATTCTACGGGCCAGTACCTCTGTTTTACCCGCCCCTGCACCGGCTAGTACCTTTACATAATTATTTTCAGATATAACTGGTTCTGTTTGCTCTTTAGAAAGTTTGAATGGTTTTTCAATGAGTCCATGCATAATACGCATTAATCCCGGTTTATATATAAATATTTGGCCGACCTGAAAAACTGTATCATTAACAACACTTATTTGTTCGTAATAATCAGGCGTACTTATATTATACACCTATAGATAAACTTAATATATTCTATAATATATAGAACAAATAACATGATTGTATTATATAAAATCAATTGTGCACCATGTAATTTATGGAGTTGATTAAATGTCACTGAGCCTCTTTGCAGAAATTGAGATTTTCGTATCAATAGTAGTTGGAATTTCGTTAGCATTCGTTCCATATATGACAGAGAAATCTATCAATTTTGGGGTAAGGACACCGGTAGATAGGATAAATTCAGAGAGCATCAGGAATGCAAGGCGTATATACACTGTGTCAGTAATAATTATTACTCTGGGGATGGTAGTCCTGGATATAATCCTTCACGGCATAACAGCGTTTACAGTTGCCATGCTACCAATCATTCTTATCCTTGGATTCTCTGTTTACTTTGTTGAGCATTACAGATTATTGAAAATAAAGAAGCAGGAGAACTGGTTTGCGGGCAGCAGTGGGGTTGTAACAGGACAGTTTGTTGTTGCCTCTAGAAATCTATTTCCATTCTTATACGCAGTGCCCGGACTCATTGTCATAATCCTCATCATCATAACCGGCATACTCTATTATCCCCGCATTCCCTCTGTATTTCCAACCCACTTCGGTGCCAATGGGTTGCCCAATGCATATTCCAGCAAAACTGTATTATCTGTATTTCTGGTGCCCATTATAGGTGCAATTACAACCATATTTATTATCATCCTGGCATATGCAATCAGCAGGACATCCATAAGGGAGGATACAGCGGTAAAACATGCAGGGGAAAGAACGAATATATTCCGGCACAGGATGGTACTCCTGATTCTGGTAATACCGGTATTCATGAATATCACATTTGCCCTGTCAAGCTTTGAGGAGTGGGGATTAATTCATAATTTGAACACAGCCATATTAATATCACCTGTTCTGGCAATAGTAGTTATTACAATGATTGTCTCATTCTCCACAGGCCAGGGTGGGAGTAACATCAGAATCAGGGATAATCAGAAATCTGCCGTAAATACAGAACCTGTAAATGATATAACCGATGATGACAAATACTGGAGGGGTGGTGTAATATACGTGAACAGGAACGATGGGAGAATTCTCGTGCCCAAAAGATTCGGAGTGGGATTTACATTTAATATGGGAAACCCGGTTGCCATTGCTATATTTGCCATAATTATTGCCATCCCGGTAGCTATAATAGTATCAGTTCTGCTTTTGCACTGAAAATAAAATATATAATTTGATTTTTATCATCATAGGGCTATAAGCAGTGCACCTGCAACTGATAGCAGTACCCCCATGTACTGCTTTGAACTCAATTTTTCCTTGAACAGGAATTTGCCTGAAAGTGCCAGGGTTGCAGGAAGCATAGCTACAAGGGCACCCGCCATTACAAGGAACCCCTGGGAAATTGACAGTGCATAAAATACATTCCCTGACCCGTCCAGGACTCCGGCCACCACTGCTAGCATAAGTGTAAATGATAGTTTTGCGGTGTAGTTTGATTTCTTTGCAATATTGAAGTGCCTTGCCTTCATGCGCCTGTACATAAAAAGTGCCTCAAAAGCAATGAAGGTCATTATGAAACCTGAGGTCCTTGCTATAAGCAGCGGCATTACGGATGAATGCAGGGACAGGATCGCAAAGGAAAGTGGCATATAGTAAATTCCCCATATAATATTTGCAAGGGCGGCAAGCATTAGATACCTGTTAATCTTAAAGCCGCTTTTTATAGTGACAAGCATTGAACCTATTATTATCAGTATGACTGCCGGAAGCACCAGGGACGATACAGTTTCCTTGAGAATTAAAAGGCTAAATGATATTACTATGATCTGCTGCATATTGATGGTGACACCGGCACTGCCTAGATTTTCTCCTTTCAATGATTTATAAAAGAGAATATAACCTAGGCTCAGGAATATTCCGGAGGTCACTCCCAGAAATAAAGTCGTATCCGCAATATCCAGATGAGGAGTCATGAAGATGGATAAAGCCATGGGAACTATTCCTGCGCCTATTACAATCAATGCTATATTATCACTTTCCATTTTTCCCGTTAAACTTTTTATTAATGTATTGGACGCAGTCCAGATGATCAGAACGAAGGCCGGTATAAGTATATCCAGCATATATATCTGCGGGTTCAGTACCGTTTCGAATATATACATATGCAGAAAATGCAATGTTTAACTACTTCACAGCATGAGTTTTCCTGAACAGGCACTACTATTTTTTACCATATCATTAAACTCAAAAAATAAAAATTCCTTTTTATATATTTAAATATATGTAGAAGTAATTTGCGAATAATTTTCAGATGTTCCGGAAGCTTATATAAGCTAACCATTGGAAATACTAGTTGTTTATCTTGTAAATCGAAATATTTATATTTTGGTACTGTAATAAAATAATCATGGGATTATAAATTTATAATTGCCATCTCCCTTCATTATTTCATTTCCCAGTTTTTTATATTCACTATTATTTATAATATCCGTGCATAGACGTTCTGCTTCAATGTGTTTTCCAGTCTTTTCAAGGAAATAGGCCTTATAAAGCGGTGAGACCATACGATAAAAGAATACTCTTTTTAAAGCCCTGGATGAGAAATCCATGCTGAAATGATTTAAAACATATGGGAGATACTTCAGTGAAAAGCCATCGATGATAGCCGCCACATCCAGTGCCCGGTCACCGTATGAAGAATCAGACCAGTCGATAACGCCATTAATCCTGCTGTGCTTCCTGTTGAGTATAACATTGCCCCTGGAGAGGTCTCCATGGATTAATGAAATATCACTGTCCATCAGATCTGACAATGCAAGATCCATCAGGATGAAAATTCCATCGAAATATTCATGGCCGGTGTAATACTCCAGTGCTTTCCTGAATGAGTCTAGCAGTGATTCCTCATGCCCGATCCATGTTTTGCTATTATATATATGCAGGGATGTTTCGCTGAAAGAGCCCCTGTTAAATTGATGCATATAATCAAGCAATGAGATAAAATCATTCAACACCCCTTTACCAAGGGACTTGGCCATATCTATTGTATCTCCATGTATCATCTCATATCCTGCGAAGAACGGGTCTACCATGTGTATGAATTTATATTCCGGCAACCTGACTGTAGTACGTTTCAGGATTGAAAGTAGTTTCAACTCCGATGACAGTCTCGTAATACCACTTCCTGTTCTTGGAAACCTGAAAACTATCCTGTCGTTGATAATTATTATCCTGTTCATCCATCCAGTTTCAATGAAATAGTATTTTTTAATGTTTATTTCAGGGAAATTTTTTGCTATTTCCGAAATGTGGTTGTCTTGGAAGTCAATCATAAGACTTGATAATCTTCCTGGATAAATCTATTACGGAGCACTTAGGTCAAAACAAATAAATAAGTTATGCCGTTATCTTCCTAATGAATTATCTTTATTATAATGATACACAATCCTTTCTGAATGATTATGAGAATATAGATTTTGCAGGTCTGCTATCCAGAAACTACAGGGAATTATATAGCTCCGATCCTGGGGTATTCCTTTACAATTCATGGAAAGGTTCTATAGGTTATCTCCATAAAATAATAAATGATCTGGATAAAAAGGGGATAGTTCTGGAATATATAATTCCTGCAGGCGGAGAGAGGGCAGATGCAATCCTTATTGGAAAATCGGAAAAGCCCTCCCTTATAGTTATTGAAATGAAAGGCTGGAGGCACATGGAAAATACGGAAAGCGATTACTTTGTCAGAGCCGATGGAAAACGCGAAGTCAATCCTGTATATCAGGTTCTAAATTATGAAGGGAAGATCAAGTACGGTGTGGAGAATGCAGACAGGTTTTTCACCGATTCACTTGTGATTTTATACAACATGGATGAACATAAAATGCAGCACGAGAAAATATATTTCAGGAACAATGAAAAATGCCTTGTTGATAAACTTAGAAAAAACCTTGATCCTGGATTCGATGAAAGAACGGCATCATTGTTCATTAATGGGCGGTACATACAGAACAAGAATCTCTTCGATGCCGTGAGATCATATTATAATGACATAAAAGACGGTGCAATGAATGCCCTGGCATCAAAGGGATACGGGCTGTACAGCGAACAGCTCGAGCCTTACGAGGGCATTATAGATGATTTGCAAAATGGGATATCCAGAAATTATGTGATACACGGCGGCCCAGGTTCCGGTAAAACACTTATGGCAATAAATCTTCTTTTAAGATCAGAAACAATGGAAAAACAATCCGTGCTTGCATACAGAAACAACAGGATGGTTGAATCACTGAGAAAGATGCTGGATGGTTTAAATCCCGGGCTTTCAACCATGATAAAATATTATTCCACCGGAAGGCCAGGCAATCCGGGAATTGCCGATGATGGTTTCACTGTGAAATATAATATTGCCATATTCGATGAGGCACAGCGGATGACTGTAAGGAACATTCAAAATGCGGGGAATGTTGCGGATATATCAGTATTCTTTTACGATGATTCCCAGATACTCGGAAGAAGGGAGCAGGGCATGGCTGAAAATTTTAGAAAATATCTTGATAACCCCGTTGAGATAGAGCTTAAGGGAATGTACAGAAACGGCAATGAATATGGACAATTTGTTAACGATCTTCTGGGAGGGCAACCATCGCATCCTGATATGACCTATGAATTCAAGTATTTCAATGACATTGGTAAAATGATTGATGAATTAAGAAAGATGGTTGGTCGAAATAGGAAATCCGCACTTGTTGCTTCCTTTACTGAGGCAAAAGGTGATCTTAAAAACTCCGATTCCATGGATAACCTGCGTGTTGGCTACCCACTGTCCTCTGGATTTGATTTATATAAAAATACCAGTATCAGGATCCGCTGGCTCATGAATCCAAAGAAGGACTATGCACCTTTCTGGGTGGGCGGAGAGTCCAATAAACTGGATAGATGCGCGTCAGTGTACGGCGCACAGGGATTTGAGGCCGATTACACCGGGGTTATATGGGGTAGAGACCTTGTGTGGCGTGGCGGTAAGTGGGTGCTTGGAGACAACTGCGAGGATTTTGAAATCAAGAAATCATTTTACAGCGGCAAAAATGGGAACAGAGATTCCTATAATACTGCAATATCACTTCTGATTAACAGGTACAGGATACTATTAACCAGGGGGATACACGGGACCTATATATTTTGCGAGGACGGAGAAACTGGAAAATACCTTCATAGCCTTATTGAACAAACGAATTAATCTTTAAAATTATCATTGCCATTCTGATTATGATAAAATTCGTTGTAAATATTTTCCATATTATCATAAAATTTCCTTGCTATTATGCTCCAGTCATAATTATTCCTGACATATCCATATTCCTCCTGCCTGTCATGATCTATCATTTTCCTGTTATTTATAATCTCATTTATCCTGTTATAAAAAGATTCCACGTTCATGGGTATATATTCCAGATATTTACTGAAATCATCAAAGATTCCGTTAAAGAAATCTCCTGCCAGAACATATAACCCAGAAGATAATGCTTGCAGAATAACCAACGAATATGAATCATTATGACTGGGGTATACAAAAATATCACACTCTCTGTACAATTTGGCCAGGTCCTCATCGCTTAACCTGCCGTGAAAGTTTATTGATTTAATTTCCTTCAATTCCTCTTCAACTGGACCAGTTCCAGCTATGTGAAACTCTAATTTATTATCATCCCCGAATTTTTTTATCAGAGGAATCAATATATCGAGACCCTTACTAGGTTATGGTTTCTGTTAACTATGTTAACATCCAC
>JAKADL010000048.1 GCA_021820565.1 Thermoplasmata archaeon | reverse complement strand
TGCCTATGGTGTTTTCATTTTCCTTAAGCCATAATAAGCCACCGGCAGAATCAACTACTGTACCGGCAAATTTCATATTTCCCACCAGCTGTTTCCAGTTAAATGGTATTTTTGATATTACCGATAGGTACATTGCATTGTTTGATTTCCTTACATGCAATTTACCATAGAACAGATCATCTTTCTTGTAGTAAACCTCGGTGGCAAATGGTTTGTCACCTGGCCTCGGCGGTATTTCTGACTGTCCGGTTACGTCCGTACCCTTCAAAAGATCTGCGTAGTTCATGATATTCCCCTGGTTTTTAGATATTCTATGGATCCTTTTGACATGCCAAGCTGTTTAGGAGTATAGCCGAACGATAGGCCTATGAGCTGCGTTATGTACAGTGCTGGAAGCCTCCAGTCCTGCTTGAACTGCCTCTGTATCTTGTCCTGCGTAACATCCAGCTGGAGATGGCACAGTGAGCAGGGATGGACAAGCATTTCAGAACCTTCATTCCTTGCGCTGGAGAGAATGTTGTTTGCCATTTTCAGTGCAACGGTGGGGTTTGAACCCATTAACGGGAACCCACAGCATGCTGTTTTCATGGGGAAACCGACAGGTGTTGCCCCGGTAGCTGCCACAAGATCCATTACGCTGTGCGGGGTGAATGCGGATTCGAATCCCATTACATTGGATGGCCTGAGCAACTGGCATCCGTAATAGGTACCGATTTTAAGCCCTGTGAGCGGTCTTTTAACATGTTTCCTGATATTTTCAATTCCCACATCTCTGATTAGAACCCATATGAAATGTTCCGATTCAACACCGTTGTCGTATTCTTCCATGTTTGCTTCCTTGAGCCTTTCATCCACATCCTCCTTCAGTACCGGATCATTCTCATACTTGTCAGTTGCGATTTTATGTGAATTCAGGCATACACTGCACGGAGTTGCCATCTTATCATAACCCATCTTCTCAACTTTCTCCAGGTTTCTGAGGTTAAGTGATGTATGGACAGCCTCATTCTTATCATCCATGAATCCTCCACCACAGCAGTTCCAGTCATCCACCTCCATGAGTTCAAGGTCAAGGTCCTTTGCTATCAACTTCGTTGCTATATCCACATCCTTTGCTATTCCGTGGGAGGCACATCCCGGATAATATGCTACTTTCATTTCTTATCACCCATCATTTTTTTGATTTCATTCATATTTTTGACATTGCTGTCCTTCTCAAATGCGTATTTAAATTTGCCGGACTTCAGCATATCTATTGCATCCCTCATTGCTTCCCCGAATCCAAATGTTTTCAGGAACAATGTAGATTCTTTGATTTTTCCGGTAGTCTCTATGAGATTTACGATAGTATCATCATGCTTTCTGGCCATTATAGTTACAGGTGTATCACTCCTGGACTGGTCAAGATAGTTCTTCGTCTTTTTGATTGCTATTACAGGCTGAACATCCTGTGGGCATACCTCATAACACATATAACATGATGTGCACCTGTATGCACTGTCCATGAGTAAATCAATGCGCTCCTGTTTTTTTGTGTCTCTCACATCATCGATGAATCTGAATCCTTTGGCATGAGCAGCCGGACCCAGGAATTTTTCATCTTCCTTTACGGAGGGACAGGCAGATACACATAATCCACAGTATATGCATTCCTGGAACTTCCAGACTTCTGTTTGATTTTCCGGGGTCATACGCTGCTCGTTTTCACCCATAAGTACGGATTCATCTGCTATTAGCCTGGGCATTACCTTATAAATTTTATCATAGAATCCATCTATGTCAGTTATCAGGTCTCTCACTCCAGGATAATAATCCATGCTCTCAACGTTGATTTCGTTCTTTTCATCTACAGCCTGCAGAGCTATGGTTCTGCATGCAAGTGAAGGAACCCCGTTGATCTTCATGGAGCAGCTTCCACAGACCGCCATATGGCAGGATGCACGGTATGCCAGTGTTGGATCCTGTTCTGATTTTATTCTTCTCAGAACCTCTGTCATCTGTGTGTATTTATCTGCCTTGAGTTTGTAGGACTTCCAGAATGCACCGTCCTTATCATTATATTTCTTTATGTTTACGGTTATTTCTTTTTCTTCCATTTAATACACCCTCGCTTCAGGCTTCCACCTTGTATATGTTACAGGCTTATATGATATTTTAACTTCATCACCCGCCAGATATGTAACGGTATGCTTCATCCAGTTCTTATCGTCCCTGGTGGGAAAATCATCCCTGAAATGGGCTCCTCTGGTCTCAGTTCTGTTCAATGCCGCAGTAGCCATGGTATAAGCAACATCGAGCATGTTTCTTGTCTCCAGTGCATTGAATAATTCCGTATTGTAGTTAGATGTTTTATCTGTTACATACATTGTTTTTGCCCTGACCCTCAAATCTTTGATTTTTTTAACTGCTTCAGCCAGCTTGTCATTGTCCCTGAATATACCCACATTATCCCACATTACATCCCTGAGTTCTTCTGTCAGAATGCCGAAGTGCTCTCCCGTTTCTCTTTTTATGTAAGCATAAGCTGCATCGATGATTGGCTCAACGTTGCTATTCGTCTCAACATTTTTGTGTGATTTCAGGAATTCAACCATGGTATTGCCTGTTTCCCTTCCGTATACGACGGTTTCCAGCAGTGAATTTGATCCGAGCCTGTTTGCACCGTGCACGGAAACACATGCTGATTCACCGGCCGAGAATATACCATTTAGATCGTGGTTTGTCCCTGTAGTATCAACATCAATTCCTCCCATGAAATAGTGCTGAGCTGGCCTTACAGGTATCATTTCCTCTGAAGCATCGACACCTGAGAAGTTCTTCGCTGCATCGTATGCAAGGGCAAGCCTTTCCATAATATACTTTTTGCCAAGGTGCCTGAGATCAAGCCCGAGATAGCCACCTTCAAAGCCGCGACCCTCTCTTATCTCTATGGTCATAGAACGTGATACTATATCCCTCGGTGCAAGGTCAAATTTATGGGGTGCATATTTTGCCATGAATCTCTCGCCTTTATTGTTTATCAATATGGCTCCCTCTGCCCTTGCTGCCTCGCTTATTAATATATCGGAGGGATATAAACCGGTGGGGTGAAACTGAACAAACTCCGGATCTTTCAGAGCAACACCTGAACGCAGGGCTATGCCATGTCCGTCCCCAGTGTTTATATAACTGTTTGTGGTGTGTTTGTACATCATACCGATTCCACCGGAGGCAATTAACAGTGCCCTTGATTTAAGGTATATAGGATTCAATGTTTTCATTTCCATGGCTACAAGGCCATTTACATTGTCTCCCTCCCTTACTATATCAAGAACATAGTACTCATTATAATATTCTATGTTTTTAAATCCGGTTGAATGCTCAAAAAGAGTATGTAAAAGCGCCATACCAGTTTTATCTGCTATGAATCTGGTCCTGGGGTATGTCTGGCCTCCAAAATATCTCAATGCAATTCTTCCATCGGGTTGCCTGTTGAAAGGTGCACCCCATGCATCAAGGAGATTTACGATTTCCCCTGACTTCTTTGAAAGCAATTCAGCCGCATCCTGATCAACAAGATAGTCCCCACCCTTTACCTCATCATATGACATGAAGTCCGGATCGTCATTGGGATCTGAATTACCCATGATGTAAGCCGCAATGCCACCCTCAGCCGCAGCTGAATGTGACCTTGTGGGGAATACCTTTGAAACAACAGCCACTGAAAAACCAGCAGCCGCAACTATATTGGCAGCCATAAGACCTGCCAGACCTCCTCCTAAAATAACTGCATCATATTCTTTTTTTTCCATGAAATTACCACCAGTATATATTTTTTATGTTATAATGAAATAAAATATAAAATTTTTGATTAACACTGTATTCAGTGAGATGCAAAGTAGTCGTCGGCCAGTTTGCAGTTCTTGTTCACAGAGTCAACGCTCTTGAGCCATTCCTTTGCATCCTCATCACTGAAATCAAGGTCGTATATTTCTTCAACACCATTTTTTCCAATTTTTATTGGAACTCCGATGAATTTGCCGCTTATTTTGTACTTTTCAGCATGCTTGCCTGTGAGGTACGCAGCACAGGGGATTACCCTTTTTTCATCATTTACGATAGATTCAACCATCACGGATATGGATATTGATGGGGCATAGAATGCCGTTCCCGTTTTATAGTAGTTGAGAATTTCTCCTCCGCCGAATCTTGTCCTCTTGATGATTTCATCTATCTTCTCCTTGCTAAGCAGGTTTGAAATCGGTATTCCTGACACATTGGAATAATGTATGAACGGAACCATATCATCGCCATGACCGCCCACAACAAACGCATTGACATCCCTTACAGACACATTCAGGGCCTCTGCCAGGAATGTTCTGAATCTGGAGCTATCCAGTGAACCGCCAAGTCCGATTACCCTCTCAGGGCTTATTCCGGATGCTTTCTGTAGTGCATATGCCATTATATCTGCCGGGTTTGTAACAGCCACTATAATTGAATCAGGAGAATACTTCTTTATCTGTTCGCCAACATCCTTCATTATTCCTATATTCTTGACAAGCAGGTCATCTCTGCTCATACCAGGTCTTCTTGCCAGGCCTGCAGTGACAACTATAACATCTGATCCTTTCAGGTTTTTATACTCAGTGGGATCCTGGGTACAGAATCCCTGCAATTTGCAATCAAAACCGAAATGTGGGGCTCCTTCCTGTATATCCAGGGCCTTTCCCTGTGCCACGCCATCAACGATATCAAATATTTTGATATCTGCAATATCTTTTATAGCCAGAACCTGTGCCACACTTGCGCCTACTGCTCCCGCGCCAATAATAGAAATCGTTTTGTCCATGGTATGGTATAGTCATTAAAATTAAATATTTTTGTATTAACCTGAAAGTATTCACGGTTTTCAATTCAGTCTGATAAAGCGTATATATGTAATCATGATAATGTTTTATTATGTTGGACCTTAAAAAGATGAAATTCGGCGATGAGCTTTTAAAACGTGGATTTGCGAAAATGACGAAAGGCGGCGTTGTGATGGATGTAACCAACGCTGAACAGGCAAAAATAGCCGAGAAAGCCGGAGCTGTTTCTGTGATGGCCCTGGAAAGGGTTCCCTCTGATATAAGGGCCCAGGGTGGAGTTGCCAGGATGTCAGATCCCTTGAAGGTAAAGGAAATCCTTGAAGCAGTTTCAATACCTGTAATGGCGAAAGTAAGAATCGGCCATTTGAGCGAGGCTTCAATACTGGAATCTCTGGGAGTTGATATGCTGGATGAGAGTGAGGTGCTTACCCCTGCTGACCCATTTTACCATATAAACAAAAAAATGTACAAAGTTCCCGTGGTATGCGGTGCAAGAACATTCCCTGAAGCTGTCAGGAGGATATTCGAGGGTGCAGCAATGATAAGGACCAAGGGAGAAGCAGGTACAGGCAATATCATAGAAGCAATGAGGCACATAAGGGCAGTAACGGACGGGATATACATACTGAATTCCCTTACCAGTGATGAATTATTCAATGTCGCTGAAAATATTTCAAAGAGTTATGTTACCCTCAGGAATCTAACATCAGAGGACCTCTATGGAGAAGAGGGGAAAATGCCATACAATAATGTGTATTATGGCATGGATTTCAGGGAAATATCCAACGAAATATTCAAAGTTATAAAGGAAATAAAACATCAGAAGAGACTGCCACTGGTAAACTTTGCTGCAGGTGGTATAGCAACTCCTGCTGATGCCGCCCTCATGATGAAGATGGGCATGGATGGTGTCTTTGTAGGCAGTGGAATTTTCAAATCAGAGAATCCACAAAAGATGGCAGAAGCCATAGTTGATGCTACAGAGAATTATGAGGATTACAAACTGCTGGCTGATATTTCATCCGGACTGGAAGGAATGCACGGGCTGGATATCTCGGAAATAGAAAAACTGCAGAACAGATAAAATTGATGCAACTATGAAAATAGGAATACTCAATATCCAGGGAGATGTTTCCGAGCATTTCCATATGATACAGAGGTTAAAGGGAAAATACCATGTAGAGCCGGTGAACGTAAAAACTCTTGCAGACCTCAAAGATCTTTCCGGATTGATCATACCCGGCGGGGAAAGTACTGTAATATATAAAATTTTAAAAAAATCCGGATTGTATGAAACAATTAAGGAAAAGGCAGGTTCTGGAATGTATATAATGGGAACCTGTGCCGGGGCAATACTGGTTTCCCGTGATACAGGGGATAAAACTGTAGAGGGCATGGATCTCATTGGTATAACAATCAAAAGAAATGCATATGGAAGACAGATAGATTCGTCTATACAAACTATTGATATAAAAAATACAGGCAAATTTGAAGCGGTTTTTATAAGGGCTCCACGAATAGAATCCGCGGACGGTTCTACAGTTCTCGCCAGTATGGATGGATATCCGGTCATGGTCAGAGAGAAGAATATACTGGCAATGACATTCCATCCCGAGCTGACCGGAGATGAAAGAGTCCATGAATATTTTATATCCATGATTGAATCATAAATACTGCTTCAATAAGATAATTATATCATCCTGTTATACAGTATCATGGAAAAACGGACCGTTAAAAATTTGATCAAGACCAATATAGCTATAGGTATTGTTACAGTCATCTTCGTTTTCTTTATACTATCCAATTTCAAGTTTTACCTTGCAAATGCGCTCTTTATGGACATTATTGCCATATTGCTCGGAATGTCATTCGCCGCGACCATGTTTTTATGGGTTATTGGGATAACAAAGGCTTAATACACCTGTGGAATTGCAAATTATGCAGGATAATATAGAGAATAATCTGATAGTGGCCAAATTCGAGGCAGGTGAGGATGTAATAGAAAATCTCAATAAATTGGTTGATAAATATAATATCAAATCAGGCTTCATTGATATGGGCATCGGCATGATAAAAAGTCTCAGAATAGGTTACTGGAACATAGATAAATATGATGAGCTGGACATTGAGGATCGGAGTGAGCTTGTTGCTTTCCATGGTTCAATTGCTGATGACAAAAATCGTTTTCATATACATATCGGTGTCGCAAGAAAGGATCATCAATTATACGGTGGCCACTTCTTCAGCGGTATTGCCGATCCTCTCATGGAAGTAAAGATTACAAAATTTGAGGAAGTAAAATTCACGAGAAAATATAATGCAAAGTCCACTCTGAATGAGCTGGAAATCAAATAATTTTAATGATTAACTATGAATATCAATGAAATATTTCTGAGCATCCAGGGGGAGGGGTATTACACCGGTGAGAAAATGGTATTCGTGAGAACAGAGTACTGCAATCTACGCTGCTCATGGTGCGATACAAAATATTCCTTCAATGAAGGCAGGAATATGTCTCTGGATGAGATAGGCGAAGTTGTTGATAATCTGGCACGGAGCAATGTGAAATGGGTATGCCTTACCGGCGGTGAGCCCCTGCTGCAGAAAGATGTAAATAACCTCGTGAGGCGACTGTCTGATCGATACCGGATTCTTCTTGAAACCTCGGGAAGCCTGGATATAAAAAGGTTCATTCCAGATTATGGCATGGTTAGAAAGGATATAGATTTCAAGCTCCCCTCCTCAGGCATGTATAGAAAATTCAATGATAAAAATCTAGGATACATAGAAGATGGAGATTACATAAAATTTGTGGTAAACGATAGAAATGATTTTTCAGTGGCAATGAATGAAATCAGGGCTATGGATAGCCACACGGGAATAGTTATACAGCCGGTTTACGGCACGGAAGTAAAATGGCTTGCAGATGAATTTATAGAAAAAGCCCCGGATAATGCAAGACTGATGTTGCAGGAACATAAATACATATACGGGGATATTAGAGGTGTTTAAATGGAGCAGAAGAATGAAAAAATTCTGAGTGATAGTATAAAGCAACTTGTATATAATTTACATGAAGAGTATGGCTGGTTCAATGATGAGGAACTCACAAATACGCCAGGGAGAATAGAAAAGTTTTACAGGGAATGGTATGGCAGAAGAAATTTTACATTCACAAAATTCAAGGTTTCAGGGCAGGAGAGCATGGTAATAATGAAAAATGTTTCATTTTATTCCATGTGTTCACATCATTTGCTCCCATTTTTCGGAACAATAAACATTGCATATCTGCCCAAACCCTCCGGATACATTGCCGGGGTCAGCAAACTTGTCAGGGCCGTGAACAAGATAGCAAGCAAGCCACAGTTGCAGGAAAACATGACCTCTGAAATTGTTGAGCTCCTATATGAGAACCTCAATCCTCTTTTTGTCATGGTAACTGCCAAGGGACAGCATATGTGCATGATGATGAGGGGTGTAAAACAGGAAGGTGCCACCATGGTTACCTCTTCAGTTAAATACAACGATATTGTAAAAAAGGAGCTGGAATCGCTCAAGTCGGAAGCCCTGAAGATGATGGGTGATTAGATGTATAGAATAGAGATAACAGGAAGCCTGAAGGGATTGGCATGGAGCTCAGGGCATTACGTGCCGGATAATGATAAATGCAGGCATTTCCACGGACACGACTATTCCCTGGATATTATAATTGACGCGGGGGATGTGGAATCAACAGGAATGGTAATTGATTTTACATTGTTAAAAAAGATTATCAAACCCATAATAAATGAAATGGACCATAAATTCATGATCCCTGAATCTGATGCAGTGGAAAGCAGCAGGGAGGGTATGATAGATATAGTTGTGAGAAACGTATACAAGGGAACCATGCCGGAGGATGATGTTTTCATATTGCCATACCCTGCTGATACTGCAGAGTACATAGCAAAATACTGTTATAAAGAAATTTACAGGAAACTCTATGCAGTGATAAGGAAGTTCAAAATGGAAATTGTAATACATGAGGGACCTGGCAATATGGCATCATATACAGAATGAAATTATTTTAAATTATTATTATTTTTTTCTTTTATTATCTCCGCCACTATGCTTATGGCTATTTCATTGATTGTAATTGCATTTATTGGCAGTCCTGCAGGGCATTTTATGCCATTTGTATCTATATCTGGATTATCCAAAAGTATCTTTTCAATATCTTTATTGAATCTGTTTTTGCTGGATACTATTGAAAGATATCTGGGTTTTTCTGTGAGAAAATGTGAGATATAGGGTATTTCGTTTTCAGTTTTGGTTATTAAAAGTACAAAATCATCTGAAAAATCTTCTTCCAGCAACCTCCTGGATTCTGATTTGTCATTAATATTAAACACAGATAGTGACAGCCCTGTATAGGGTACCAGCGTTTCAAGAGACTCTAATAATTTATCATTCATTGATTCGACAAGTATTACAAAATTCCTTCGGTGTACATATGGCTCGATGAACAACTCTATCATACCACCGCATGTTGTATTCATAGAATAATCAGATGTTGTGTTATCCTTATCCAGCGCAATCTGGAGGTATTTTGTTTCATTCTGGTCAATGGACTTTCCACACTCTTTCATCACAATGTTATCAAGGGAAGGGCTTCCAAGTGTTCCGTATATAATTTCGTCATGAACTACCAGCATTTTGAATCCGGGTTTGGCAATGGATGATCCCGATGTTTTTATAACAGTCGCTACTGCGTAATCACGTTTGCTGTTCCGGAGTTCGATCTGCACGGGGATGATATCATCATACATGATGTTTTAATGCCTGATAGTTTAAAACTTTTTTCAAATGTACGGTTCTATCAGGCTGATGACCTATCAAACCATAGATTTTACTCCACGCCCGGGCAACTGCCTTTCCGTTATATTAGATTTTGACGTTATGGCAAACACTACGCAATAGATTTACGCTATGCAGTATTCAGGAAGTATGGGAGTTATAAAAGCAAACAATGATAAGATAAGCGATAAGGTAGTCATCCTGGGAAATCTGGATAGGCAAAAAACCGTTAATTCATACCTGGAAAATGTAGAAAAGGTATCAGAATATGCCGGTTATCAGACCTACACAGGGGAATTTAAAGGATCAAAAATAACTACACTTTTCCATGGAATCGGGGTACCGTCGATGGCATTGATTGTAGATGAATTAATATCTATGGGCGCAAGGAAAATTGTCAGATTTGGATCTGCCGTCGCCGTTTCCGAGAGGGTTTTACCGGGTACTGTGATACTTCCCATAGGTTATTCACACTTTCCCGGGGGTGTTTACCAGCAGTATCTGGGAGAAGATTATTCCATAGCACTGACTCCGGATTACAAATTGTTGAAAAACGCGGAAGAGATAATGGTGAAATCAGGGTTAAAAACGATGGTCGGCAATGTTTTTACCAGCGATGCCCTGAAAACACATAATAAAGCTTTTGCTGAGAGACTAGCAAAAGCCGGGCATCTAGCAGTGGAGCTGGAAGGAGCAGGACTATACTTTATAGCCAGATTGAAGGGAGCGGAAGCACTTTCTGTTCATCTTGCATATAGCAATTTAATCACCGGATCAGCACTCAAACCAGATGAGATACTGAACAATGAAAAAATCGTATCAGAAAATATACTTAAACTTCTGACAGAATAAATTTACTTTTTTATATATTTTTGACTGCCGGGTAAATATATGCCAATCAGAAAATAGGTATTCATTGTTGTGCATAATATCAAAAATTAAATAACAAAATCCATTATGTTATAATGGAAAATCAAACCGTTGAAGATTTTTTGAAATTCAAAAATATAGAAAATATCATAATAAACAGCGATGGAACAGCTATAGCTGTTCTGATTTCAGAAAATTATAAACTATATAAAAAAAAGGCGGCGAATAAATCTATCTATATCTATGATTCTGAATTACAATTGCAGAATAAGATAGATGGCCCGGGAATAAAAAGTATGGATTTTTCACCCAGTGGAAGATTGCTATACACCGCAGGTGGGAGGATTAACATATTGAATACCGATGGAACCGGCTTGCAGATATATTTCAATGGGGATATTGATCAGGCTTTCTGGATGGGTGGAAAAATTATTTTTTCCGGAAAAGCAAAGACTGAAAAGAAGGAAGCTGATGCATATTTCTTTGAGGAGCATGAACCCCTGAATGAGCTTTACATTATTGATTTTAATGGAGGAATACACAAAATAACTGAAAACATCCATATATGGGAATTCAGTACGGATGGAACCTCAATTTATGCCGTCACATCAGAAAAACCCATGGAGAGTTGCTGGTACCGTGCCAAATTATCCCGGATCCATTTGAATGGAAATGTAGAAACCATTTATGACCCGGGATTCAGGCAGATAGGAAAAATTTCAATTTCCAGTACAGGAGTTGCTGTTCTGGAATCAATTATGAGTGACCGTGGAGTAATATCCGGTGATGTAATACTTATAGAAAATGGAAAAGCAAAAAACATTACTGAAAAATCTGATTTCACTATCTCCCACGT
>JAKADL010000047.1 GCA_021820565.1 Thermoplasmata archaeon | reverse complement strand
AAGAGGTGCCTATTTTCCTATATTGCCAATAACTTTTTAGGAATGTGTGTAATTAATATACTTTAAAGTAATATACTTTTGAGTATATATGATTTTTATTGACAGGAAAAATGAGCTGAATCTGCTTTCAGCAGCCTGCAAAGGATCACGAGCAGAATTGATTTTACTCACAGGCAGAAGGAGGATAGGAAAAACGGAATTAATAAAGAAATTAATAAGCGAATACGGTGGAGTATTGTTAACATGCAGGGAGGAATCAGAAAAATTAATGCTTGAAAGGTTTTCTGTCTCACTTGGAAATTATCTGAATGATAGTTTTATAATTAAAAATTCAATAAATAGCTGGGATTCATTTTTTGAATATATTTATAAAAATACATCAAATAAAAAATTAATAATTGCGATAGATGAATTTCCATATGCCCTTAATAATAAATCTTTGCAATCTACTTTAGAGGATTACTGGGATAATAAACTAAAAAATACAAAAATATGCCTTATACTATCAGGGTCCAACATGTCAATGATGGAAAATCTATCTGATTACAAATCACCTTTATATGGAAGACGAACAGGGCAAATAACATTAAAAGAATTTCCATTTGTTGAAATATTAAATTATTTTAATGACCCTGAACTTGCTGTAAAATATTATAGTGTTTACGGTGGAACTCCCGCATACATAATGGAAATAAATAAAACTGAAAGTTTTACTGAAAATATCAAGAATACATTTCTGAAAGCCAACTCATTTATCAATCAGGATGTACTATTTTTATTAAGGGAAGAATTAAATGAACCAAGATATTATTTTTCAATACTGGAAGCGATTTCCTCTGGAAAGACTACTTTAGGTGAAATAATCAGTTATACCGGGCTACAGAGGAATCTAATAAGCAAATATCTGAGTATATTGATAGACCTGGATTATATCAGGAGAGAGATCCCCGTGACATCGAGTAAAAGCAGGAAAGGCATGTATTTATTGAAGGATAACATGTTCAATTTCTATTTCAGGTATATATATCCAAATTATAATATGATCGAAATGGGAAATGAAGAAATGTTAATTGATATGATCAGTAAAGATATAAACAGTTACATTGGTCATATATTTGAATACATTTCAATGCAATTCTTACTTGAGTTAAATAAAAAAAGTTTAAATTTTGATAGAATAGGAAAATGGTGGCATAAGGAAACGGAAATTGATATTATAACAATTAACAGTAAAACTAATCTAATAACATTTTATGAATGCAAATGGAAGGAATTGGATGAACATGATGTATATGACATATTAATAAAATTAAAGGAAAAAGCCGGAAGCTTTGAATGGCATGAAAATAGAACAGAACGGTTTGGAATAATCGCAAAGAAAATAAAAGATAAAGAAAAAATAAACGGGAACTATTTATTTTACGACCTATCAGATTTTAAAAATATCAAATAATCCGGATCGCACCTCAATAGGTATGCCGAACTTTCTGAAAGGACTTTTATATAATTATATTATAACATTCTATGGTTTCAGATGCCAACTCAAAATACCAGGTAAAATTTTTACGTGATGAATTAACCGATATGGTATTCTACACATACCTCTACAGAAAAACAGTGGACCCGGAATTGAAGGAAAATTTCAGGAAACTGGCAACAATAGAGAATGAGCACGCCAATTTCTGGGGTCAGGCATTGAAATCAACGAATGTGAATATCAATAAGATATCATACAGGAAGTTAAAGTATGTTTTCATGAAAATGGTAAGAAACATAATCGGTGGGAGCCTTATTATCAATCTTCTAGAGCACGGGGAATACCAGTCGGTTAAAAAATACAAGGAATACCTGGATAATTATACACAGGATGATGATTACAGGAATAAGGTTCACGAGCTTATAGTTTCAGAAATGCAACACGAGGAAATATTCGCAAATAAAATTTCAAAAAGTGTAAAGAATATACAGAAGAGCAGGGATTTTCTTTACGGCATGAGTGATGGGCTGGTAGAGGTTCTTGCCACATTGGTAGGACTTTCTGCCATAATCACCAGCCATATAGATATTGCACTGAGCGGGGTGGTTGTGGGACTCAGCGGAACCTTCAGCATGACCCTGGGGGCATATCTGGCACAGAAATCAGAATCCGAATATAAAATTGCCATGCTTAACAGAAAGCATATATTCTCAAAAAGCAAGGGGGTCCAGCAGATGATAGACCGTTACTCATCAGAGGCTACAACTTCCGCATTGAATACTGCACTTTCATATATTGTAGGTGCGGTCATACCCATATTGCCATTTATATTCTTCTCAAAATTCCTAGCAGTCATTCTGGCTGTCGCCTTTGTTTTCGTTGCACAGGGCATTTCAAACTCAATTGTGGCACTTTCCCTGAATACTCCTATCCTGAAATCCGGGCTCAGGGCTGCATTGCTGGCACTGGGTGCAGCGGCCGTGACATTCTCTGCCGGTGAAATATTCCACATAATATTCCACATATCCCTGCTATAAGGGTATAACAGGGTCCGATGGGATTAAAAACTTATAAACAACAAAAATATTTATAACATCGCTCACTATTTATACTGTTGAATGCCATAGAAATAAATAATATTTATAAACGTTATGGAGCCACAGTAGCACTCAATGGTATAAATTTGTCAATTCCAGGAGGCCAGATTTATGGGGTTCTGGGCCCTAATGGCTCAGGAAAGACCACACTTCTCAAAATAATAGCAGGCATACTTCCTGCATCATCCGGGGATATATCGGTAAACGGCATATCTGTTACTGGAAATCCCGACGCTGTGAAATCAATAACAGGGTATATCCCGGAAACTCCTGCACTTTATGAATCACTGACACCTATAGAATATTTCAATTTTCTCGCATCCGTATTTAAAATCGATGAGAATATTCTGAAGGATAGAATAAATGCATTTGCAAACGCGCTGGAAATAGGCAAATACCTTGATGAGTTCATTGGATCGCTCTCTTTCGGAACAAAGCAGAAGGTTGCTATTATCGGTTCTCTTATACACGATCCGCAGGTAATAGTAATGGATGAGGGTATGAACGGGCTGGATCCTAAATCTTCGAAAATTATAAAAGAACTGTTGAAGGATATAACCAGAAGTGGAAAAACCGTAATATTTTCCACACATATTATGGAAATAGCGGAAACTGTATGCGATACAATTTCCATACTTTACAATGGAAATATTGCCGGCACAGGGAATCTGGATCAGCTCAAGGGAGAGGCAGGTTCCAGCAATAATGACCTTGAAGGGATTTTCCTGAAATTAACTGGCGACGAAGATCTCGATAACCTTCTCGATTCATTGAGGGATTCCATAAAATGAACAATAAAACTTTATTTCTGAGCAAACTGATAATGGTAGAGCAGCGTTACCTCGCATTAAAGGATACCCCCAAATTCCAGCAAAGCGTAAATTCATCCAACAAACAGTCATATTTTATGAGAAACATCCTCATGTCTTATCTATCCAACGCGGTGCTTTTCACCATGATATTCCTTTTACTGGACTCCGTTTATTTTGAGGAAAAGGATATTGCGGCCCTCGCATCGTTCGGCCTTATAATATTCCTATACCTTTTCATAATAGGCATATACAATTCAATAGTTTTTCTGAATTCGGTGTATAATAATAATATAATGGCTCCTCTGAAATCGATACCTATAAAGGTTAATGTAAATGTGCCATTTGCCTCATGGTTCATTTACAGTTCCTCTTCATATATTTTTGTGGTACTTCCATCTGCCGTGTTTTTCTATATTTTAACAGGAGATTATGAAACAATCTTTCTCGCCCTGTTATATGCTTTTCTGGTCATGATGCTTAGTTTTATCATATCATCAATCCTTTTTATATACTCCGGAAGGAAAGCCAAAAAGCACACATCAATCAGGAACGTTATACGTATTCTTGCATTATTCATTTTTCTTGGCCTATTTTATTTGCTTCTGGAGAATCCTGCTTATTTTGGATATGTCAGCTCTGCAATATCATCATTACCGTATTATGTACGCATTTTTGCCTTTCCCATAAACACAGAATATATTGTATTCTATAATTACCAGCTGCCATTGCTTTACAGGATCCTTGAACTCTCACTGTCATTTTTATTCCTCGGTATCGTCCTTCTGATTTATTCAAAAATAAGGTACAAAATTTATGAGGTCCTGATGACATCGGAAGAAAATGCTTCCAGTGAAAAAATATTTTCCAGCATAAAAACACACGGCATGGCAAGGGCTTTTCTGAATAAGGATATAAAGAGTACTTTCAGGAAAACACAGAATCTTTCCTATATATTTCTACCGGTTCTTTTTGTAATACCATTCTTCTTTGCTGTTGATACTACATCAGCTCTTGATTCGGGATTCTTCTCCCTGCTCTATCTGGTGGAATTCGTATCATCGTTTTACGCAATTTTCCTGCTGGTTGTAGAAGGCAAGGGCATAGATGTGCTGAATTCACTTCCGGTAACAAAAAAGGAAATAACCTTTTATAAAAGCATTTTCGGGTTGATCATATTCTCCATAATAGCTGCCGCATTCGTTATAGTTACAGCAGCAATTTCCAAAAAGATATCCATATACGACCTTTTCGAGTTTGTAGATGTGGTTATCCTGTTTTACGTTATAATAAACGTCAATATCAGCAGGCTTCTGAGTAAACTTCCACCGGGAACATCTAACCTCAACTATTATTCATTCGGAACATATCCGATGCTTTTTATTTTTATATTATCATTAATACTCCTGGGAATATCCATGGGTTTTGCCGTAGGGTTATCTTTTATTGTTTTCCGTTCCCTATTTTACTATGTTTATATGGATTTGCCTGTCAATATAATCATTCTTGTTTTCATGGTCATGAAACCGAAATTTTTTAAAAATAACGAAAATGTTATAAATAGTTTATAAATAAACCTGCATCGTGATAATATGGTGAATGTTAAAGAAGTTCCTGCAGATTTATTGTTAAATAAGCTTGCGTCAGAATTCAAGGAGAACGATGTTAAGATGCCGGAATGGGTAAATTACCTGAAGGATGGTATTGGAAAGGAGAGGTCATGGGTACAGGATGACTGGTACTATACAAGAATGGCATCCATAATGAGAAAGGTTGCGCTGAACAGCAGCATAGGCATATCAAGATTGAGCCAGGAATACGGCGGCCGCCAGGACAGGGGAACAAAAAGATATCATCCGGTAGAGGGGAGCAGGTATATAGTGAGGAACATATTACAGGCTCTTGAAAAGCTCGGATATTTGAAGAATGATACAAAAATAGGAAGGTCGCTCACACCCGCTGGGCAGTCTATGGTAGACAAGGCTGCCAAGGAGGTAATGAAAAACCTCGCCGAAAAAGACAAGGTTTTCGAAAAATACCTTTAATAACAAATCTTATGAATATTGGATTAATATCTAACTCTGGTGTTGTAAATGGATGAAGATGACGAGTTAAATAATATCCGGAAGAGAAAACTCGAGGAAATGCAGCGGAATGCCCAGCAGCAAAACGAGATGGATGATGAAAGCAAAAAGCAGATGGAGCAGGAAGAGGCAAGAAGGCAGCAGATCCTGAGGCAGATATTATCCACTGAAGCACGTGAAAGATTGAGTACACTCAAACTTGTGAAGCCCGACCTTGTAAGCAATGTTGAGAACCAGCTCATACAGTTAGCAGGCATGGGAAGAATCAACAGGGTTATAGGAGACGAAGAATTAAAGGGTATACTATCGCGTCTAATAGGAACTAAAAGGGAAACAAAAATAGAGAGGAGATGAATATGAGTAAAAATAAACCACTTGGAAAAAAATTAAGGTTAATGAAACACGTTAACTCAAACAGAAGGGTGCCCGGATGGGTTATGCTTAGAACCGACAGGAAGATGACCCAGAATCCGAAGAGAAAGAACTGGAGAAGGTCAAATTTAAAACTTTAAGGTGTTAGCAATGGTAGAAAATAATGAATTATCAACAGAGGAGCTTATAACTATATCACTGAGGCCTGCAAGGGCATCATCCAGAAGAAGAAGGGCAGATACGGCCATAGAAATAATAAAGGATGCCGTTGCAAAATATACAAAATCCGAGCCCGGAATGATATGGGTGGACAATAAGGTTAATGAATTTATATGGAAGCGTGGGAGAGAGCACATACCGACAAAGGTCAGCCTGAAAATAATAAAACTTGAAGATGGCACAACCGAAGTAATTCTCCCGTAATTTTATGATTAAAAAGTTATCAATATTTGACAGTGATTTCATCGGCGTATACGTAAAGGTATTCAATGATTTTGCATTCGTACCTAAGAACATTTCGGAAGATGAACGTAGCTCCATAGAGGAAATACTTAAGGTCAAAACCGCCGGCGTCATAGTTGACAACTTTAGCCTTGTTGGCACAATGATAGTTTTCAATTCAAATGGTGTAATAGTTTCAGGTCTTTCCGGCATGGATGATTTTTCACATATCGATCTCAATGGAAGAAGAATAGTTTTTCTGAAGGACAGGCTGAATGCAATAGGCAATAATATTATAACCAGTGATAAGGTTGCCATAGTCCATCCATCATTCACAGAATCATCCGAAAAGGTTATAGCAGATACACTGGGAGTAGAGGTTATCAAATCCGAAATAGCAGGAGTAAAGACCGTGGGAAGCGTTGCAGTTCTGAATAATAAGGGCATGCTAGTCTCTCCCGAAGCAACAGAGGATGAAATAAAAAATCTCAGTGAACTCTTCCATGTCCAGGTTAAAACAGGGACAGCAAACTACGGAAGCTACTATATCGGTGCCTCCATACTTGCAAACTGCAATGGCATAATGGTAGGAAACTCTACCACATCCATAGAAATAGGGCGTATAGACGATACCTTCTCATAAAAGTTCTGATATTTTTGCCACAGATACAAGTTTGATTCCATTTTCCCTGAGCAGTTCAGACCCACCGGATTCCCTGTCAACAACACATATAGCATGGTCAACTATAGCACCTGCATCCCTTATGACTTCCGCCGTCTTCAGTATGGAATTTCCTGTTGTCACCACATCCTCTATAATATCGATTCTGGTTCCCGGAACAACCTTTCCAACTAGCCTGCTGCCTGTACCGTGCGTGCGTTCTCCCTTTCTAACAATAATATATTTTTTCCCGGTTTTCAGTGCAACCCCGACTATCAGTGGAACGGCTCCCAGCTCCATGCCCGCCACTGTTCCATATACTGTATTTCCTGCAAGATCATCACATATGGCTGATAGTGTCTGTGGATCAGTGCAGGCTTCCTTTATATCTACATAATAATTGGATTTCTTTCCGGATGTTAAGGTAAAATCCCCGAATTTTATCATTCCAGATTCTATAAATTTTTCCCTGTCCATGGCTGCTGATCATTCATTTTTATATAACTGTATTCATACAGGTAGAATTATTATACAATCCAGATATATAGCATGCAATGGATAATAGAATTATATTTGCCCTGGATGTATATGATCGTGACACTGCCATAAGCCTGGCCGAATCTGTAGGCGACAAGGTATTCGCAATAAAGGTGAACTGGCCCATAATTCTTGAAAATGGAATAAAAATTGTAAAGGAATTATCCAGATATTCCAAGATTATCTGCGATTTCAAGCTGGCTGATATAGACAATACTGTAAGATTGATTACCGAAAAGGCCAGGGATAATGATGCCTATGGCATAATAAGCCATTCATTTACGGGACTCGAATCCCTGCAAGCCGTTGTAAAAAGCGCGGGGAATATGAAGGTATTTTCTGTTGTTTCCATGTCCCAGGAATCCTATATTGACAGCATCACTGAAGAACTGATAAAAACATCCCGTGAAGCCGGCGTCTACGGTCTTGTTGCACCCGGCAACCGTCCTTACTATCTAAAGAAGGTAAAGGAACATTCGGAGGGCCTGAAAATCATATCACCCGGTGTGGGTGCCCAGGGGGGAGACATAGTCAGTGCCATAATGCTTGGTGCAGACTATGTTATTATAGGCAGGTCCATATACTCTTCACCTGATCCTGTAGAAACACTGGATAATTATAACAAAAATCTTAACAATAACTTAAATAGATAAATGTACATATTAATATATGTACACGGCTATTTTAAATCTGAACGGCACCATCAGCAGGGGAATGCTGAACTCATATATGCCTGCATTGAAATATATCGAAAAGAAAAATAAAGTAAAAGGCCTTTTGCTTGTAATAAATTCTGGCGGAGGCGATGCAAATTCCACCGAAATTCTCTACAACCAGCTGGCAAAAATATCCGATAAGAAACCGGTATATGCACTGATAGAGGGAGTAGGTGCCTCAGGGGCATACTGGCTGGCATGCTCCGCTGAAAAAATATTTGCAATGCGCACGTCAATTGTGGGTTCAATAGGTGTTATAAGCATGTCACCTGATTTCTCGGAATTTCTAGAAAACATAGGCATCAAAATGAGAATCAATAAAATCGGAAAATACAAGGATATGAATTCTCCGTTCAGAAGCATGACAGATGAAGAGAATAAAATTTATTCAGGGATAATGAACGATATTTACATCGCCTTCAGGGATGAAGTTAAAAAGAGGCGGAATTTCACGGACGAAAAACTGGATGATATTGCCACCGGGCTTGTTTTCTCGGCCGAACAGGCAAAAGGAAACGGTTTAATTGACGGCATAGGCAATATTGAGACAGTCATGGATCAGTTCAAAGAACGCACAGGCACCACATCTCTAAAAAACCTTACTCCTAAAAGGCCATTCCTATCCAGGGTAATGTCAATGTCCATGGAAGCAATATCAAGCGTTGTTGAAAATATAAGATAAGAGGCTGTAATTGTTCAATGGATAAAAAATATATACGCATTATCCTTAATTCAGGTTATGAATAAAATGGGAATCCCAGATAAACACAGGGCAGCTTTTCTTGTTAATTTCAAATCAGCCCTGGAGATGGGTTATACAGAAACACCTGTACCAAAGGGAGATCAGGTGCTTATCAGGGTTAAGGGAGCAGGCATATGCCACAGTGATGTACATGTATGGGAGGGAATATGGTATAAGGGTGGTTCTCCCAGAAAGTTGCCACATATCCAATCCCATGAAATCTCAGGTACAGTTGTTTCCACCGGTGAATCTGTACCGGAAAGGCTCAAACCAGGAGATCACGTCCTGGTATACCCGTGGCAGTGGCTCGAGGATGATCGTTACACTGCGGCAGGATTGACGAATGTTCCGGACCGGCCGGTGGTTCCCGGAATAAATATTGATGGTGGATTTCAGGAATATTTCCTCGTATCGCATTACAGATATCTGATCGATGCCACTGGCATAGAGGATTTGCCTGCACTTGCACCGCTTTCCTGTGGGGGCCTCACAACATACAGGGCCGTGAAAAAGCTGGATGGTAAATTACAGCCGGATGATTATGTTGCTGTTGTGGGGCTCGGAGGATTAGGGTCCTATGCACTCCAGTACCTGCGCCTCCTGTTTCCCCAGGTGAACATCATAGGCGCGGATATAAGGGAGGACTCAATAGAATTTGCAGATGGCATATGTAAAATGGATGGATATATAAATTCATCATCCGAAAATGTAAATAAGATTATAATGGAAACAACGAAAGGGCATGGTTTCCGTGGAGTTATAGACCTTGTTGGAAAGGGAACATTATCCACATATAGCAGGGCCCTGTCCAAGGAAGGCATATATGTTATGGTCGGGCTCATGGGCACTGCCGTCCAGGAATCACTTTCTCCGTTCTTCACTGTCTCAATGGAAAAGACCATAACAGGATCATATGTTGGCACATTATCCGAACAGTATGAGGTCGTTGAACTTGCCAGAAAGGGTCTTATAAATTACAGAAAACCGGTCAGTGCCAGAATGAGGATCGAGGATGCATCCTCTGGAATCCAGAATCTTGAGGATGGAAGGGCACTTGGCAGGCAGGTTGTTGTATTCTGAAACCATATAACTTTTAATTTTCCATCCACAGCAGCTGAATATATCTATGAGCCAGGTCTGGCAGCCAGCCTGTTATATACTTCCTCAATACTCTTATAAATTGCATCAGTATTGTTTCCGAGAATCGACGCAATTCCGAAGGCCGCACCGAAGCCTGTGCCTTCTTTCACATAGCCATCCTCATAATATTCTAAACCTTCCATTCCGGTGAAATCAGTATCTGCATAAATTATACTGGATCCTGCAAGCTTTTCCATCAGGTCTCTTTTATCCTTCATGATATATCCTGTTGTGAACACATACCTATTGTTTCCATGATTAATTAACATGTCAAGATAGAATACTGTTGCCATCTGGGTACCGCCTGAAAAAAATATGTTAGAATTTTTAACTGCACTGCTGATGCCCAGTGCCAGTGGCATCATATAATCACCGGTTTCCCTGATTTTTTCAGGTACTGTTGCTCTTTTATCAATTCTTTTCAAGGCCTTCTGAGCCAGGTCCTTCTTAATATTATCCGGGGAGTCTTTCATGGAGCTGCTTGTCATGTCCATGATCCCCAGCAATGAAAGCACAGTATATGCTGTTGTTGTGCCTCCTGGGACACTCTCTGCAATGAATATGTGTTTGTATCTGCCGTCAATTAAACCCCCTATATATTTTCCGAATTCCATTGCCCTATCATAATATGGAAGGGCAGTATTTTCGGAACCGTTCAATGCCGGGCCGAGTCCAGTTTTGATAAATGGAATTTTAGGGTCTTCAACCATACCGGCATCCACAATGAGTGTTTCTATTCCGGAGGTTTCAATGGCAGCCCTTGTAATTATTGATGGCGTCGGTATTCCATTCTCTGTCATTGGAACAACATCATAGCTTATGCATTTTCCAGACCATATTATTTCTGAATCCAGCACCGGTGTCAGTGCCGTCAGTTCAGGGCTTTCTCCTGCCGCAGATATTCCAGGTATTTTTGATATGTCTGTTGATCCGGCCAGCAATATAAATAATACATCCCCACTGTCCTTTATTTCACTGTATATTTTATTTCCATGCAGTATTGCCATATTGCATGATCGCCGTGGCATTATAATATTTGTGCTGAAACCGTTTTTAATCATGTTAAAGTGCCCTTTATCAGTATATGCTGATATTTAATTTTCAAAAACAAATGCAGCCAGTAATCGTAAAGTTCTAATAATTTTAGGCACTGGGATCAATAACATGATTACTTACATTGATGACTCTGATGTTAAAAAGAATCTACCCGTGAAAGAATGCGCATCTGAGCTCAAGGACGCGTTTATTTCATGCGGAAAAGACAGTTCATTTTCCTCTCCAAGGGATAGAATATATGGCAAGGATTTTGTATTCAGCACCATGCCCGCATTTTACGGCAAACGCGGAATAGCAGGATTGAAGACATACATGGTAGGTAAAAACGGATA
>JAKADL010000046.1 GCA_021820565.1 Thermoplasmata archaeon | reverse complement strand
AATATATCATCCCAGTCATCATCTCTTCTTCCATTCATTATTATCACCTTAGTTAACAACCATTAGTTGTTAACTGTATATTCATAACACCTATAAAAAGTTTTATTTTATTAAAAAATCAATATACAATAAGATAAATAAAAAAATCGGAGTTCAATCCTCGCCTGTTTTGTGGATATACCTGACACCTATCATGGATTCTACTTCACTATCCGGAAGATTGAATTTTCTTATTTTTATATCGCTTTCAAGCAGCATTAATTCTGCAAGGTCATCTGGATAACCTTCGGCAAAGATAATCTCACCTATATGGGAATTCATAATCATTTTGGAGCAGACTACGCATGGATGCGTTGTGACATATATCTTAGATCCTTTTATAGATGACCCGTTGACGGCAGCCTGTATGATCGCATTCTGCTCTGCATGCAATCCTCTGCACAGTTCATGCCTTTCTCCCGACGGGACATCCAGTTCGTCCCTTATGCATCCTACTATATCACAATTAACGGTATGTGCCGGTGGCCCATTATAACCGGTGGCCAGCACATTATTATCCCTGACAATAACAGCGCCAACCTTTCTCCTGGTGCAATTGGAACGGGAAGCCGCAAGATATGCCATCCGCATGAAATATTCGTCCCATGATGGTCTTCTCAAACTTTCCTCCATATTATATAAATAGATAATTGGCATATAAATATTGTTTATCATAATAACATACAGCTCTTATAAATAATCGGCAGGACAATTATATTTATTTATTGAGATGCATTATATGTAAAATGGCGCAGGGAGAATTTGATCTGGATTTTTTCAGGGATAATAAATTTATCAGGAAACAGTGCTCGGTCTGTTCATCATACTTCTGGACTTCTGATCCGGAGAAAAAAACATGTGGAGACCCTGCATGCGAAAGCTATTCTTTTATAGGCAATTCACCGGTTAAACGGAAATATTCAATAAATGAAATGCGGGAAGAGTTCCTGAATTTTTTCAGGAATGATAATTTAAAACACAAAATTCTTGACTTTTATCCGGTTGTTCCCAGATGGCGTGATGATGTTTTACTGGTAAATGCATCAATTTACGCTTTTCAGCCCCAGGTTACATCGGGCATGGTGCCGCCACCGGGAAACCCCATTGCAATGTCACAGCCAAGCATAAGAATGCTGGATCTGGATCTGGTCGGGAAAACGGGCAGGCATCTCACATCCTTCGAGATGTTATGCCATGATTCGTTCAATTATGAGGATAAATACGTATACTGGAAGAATGAGACAATTGAATATTCATACAGATTTTTAACCGAAAGGCTGGGAATAGATGGAAATATAATAACATACAAGGAAAAACCATGGTTCGGCGGTGGGAATGCAGGAAACGCCGTGGAGGTATTCGTCAGGGGACTTGAGGTTGCAACCCTCGTGTTCATGGATCTCAAGGAAGATCCAGAAGGTGATATAACCATAGAGGGAACGAAATATTCTCCGATGCCCCTGAAAATTGTGGATACCGGCTACGGCCTGGAAAGGCTGGTATGGCTGACCACAGGAACACCTACAGTATATGAATCTATTTTCAGAGCTCCCATTGATTATATAAAAGCCAATTCATCTGTGGAATCCATAGATGACCATATAATTCAGAAATTATCGGAATTAGCGGCGGAAATTGATCCCTATAGAGAATCGGAGCTGTTGAAGCAGTTGCGGCCATATATGGAGGAAAATCATATTCCCATGGATCAGGAATTCATGGAAAAATTGAAAAAGATCCGTGCCATGTACTCACTTGCTGATCACACAAAGACATTGCTCTTGATGTTTTCCGATTATGTTATCCCCTCAAATGTAAAGGTCGGCTACCTTGCCAGAACGCTGATCCGTAGATCACTCAAATTTATTGAAGAAACCGGCTTCTCAAAAGATTTCATGGATCTCATGGATTTCCAGCATGAGGCATTCTCCCCTATTATCAAAAATTATGACAGGTCATTCATATCAAACATTATATCAATAGAACGGGAGAAATATAATGAAATTACAAAAACAGCAGAAAATAAGGTAAAGAAATACATAAAATCAGGCAAACTGGATCTTGCGGATGCAATGACACTTTATGAATCGGAAGGAATCAATGAAGATCTCATAATAGATTCATATAGAAAAATTACGGGAAATAATCTGGAACTGCCGGATAATTTTCAGGAAATGCTGATTGCAAGGCATGAGAAAAAAACAGCAAAGAAAAAAAGGCATGAGCAGTATCCCCCTGTCCATACAAGGCCACTTTATTATGACAATACGGAAATCGCTGAATTTACGGCTATAACACTGTATTCAGGGGATAAAAGAATAATACCTAACCAGACTGCTTTTTATCCGGAGGGCGGAGGCCAGCCCTGCGACCTGGGATATTTTATAGCAAACGGGAAAAGGTTCAATGTAACAGATGTTCAGAAATACGGGGATTCCATAGTGCACTTTCTGGATGGGAATATACCGGAGGATGCCAGGATAAAGGGCGTAATTGATTATAACAGGCGGAGACAACTTATGATACATCATTCTGCAACCCATCTGCTCCTGGGAATAATGAGAAAGTATTTCGGGGAACATATATGGCAGAGTGGAGTGAAGAAGGATATAAACGAATCCAGAATTGATGTAACACATTACAGAAAAATTACCCTTGAAGATATAAGGAACATAGAAAATATGTGCCTTGAAGCCATAGAACAGAACAGAAAAATTACCGTTGCAAACATAAGCTGGAATCCGGCAATAGAAAAATATGGTTTCAGGCTCTTCGAGGGCGGTGTACCGGTTTCTTCAAAAATAAGGGTTGTTACCATCGATGGAATCGATTCAGAAGGCTGTGGAGGCACCCACCTGAAAAGCACCGGTGAAATGGGTTTTATAAAAATCATGAAGACAGAAACAATACAGGAAGGGATACAGAGGATTATATTTTCGGCTGGACCTGCTGCACTTAGGTACGTACAGCTTCTCCATGATACAGTAGTGAATGAGCAGGAATATATGAAGGTGGATGTAAAGGATGTTTACGGCCATTCCCTGGAGATTTTCCACGAAAACCTTGAAAATATCAAACTCATTGACCGTTACAGGAAAGAAAAGATAGAGGGCATTATAAATTCAAACCATGAAATGGCAGGAAATATAGCGCTTTATAACGAAAACCTTAACAGGGATGAATTGAATCTTCTGATACAGGGGTTATTCAGGAAGAATGCACCATGCCTTATAATAAACCATGGAAATGAAATTACCGGAATTGGCATAGACGGTTATATTGAGAAATTGAAAATTGCCCTGATGGGATACGGAATATCACTGGACGAAAAGGCAAGAAACAAAAAACTTTACAGTGCCACATCCAGAAGCGATATTAGTGAAAAGTTAATAAAGGAGATTTTAGTAGATGCTACAGTATGAGAGATTCCCAGATCATAGAAGAAATAGTTAAAAAATATTACCGCGTCTCGGATGTTGATAATACTAAATATTCTATAATATTCCACATATCAGGTAACGGTAACGAAAAAACCTTTGAAATGCTTCTGAATGATCTGAAAGACCTAGGTACCACGGCATTTACAAACGACCTTCCTGATAATCAGATAATAGTTATAAGCAATTCAAATCTGGCCAGGGAGAGAACCGGGCTTAAAACTCTGATGTTTTTCATTTCAATCATAACCCTGGTTTACACAGGATATGTTTATTCAAGTGCTTACTATTCGACTATTTCATTGCGCACAGGCATTATCTACGGGACGATCCTGTACGCAGTACCTGTTATCGGGATTCTCATGATCAGGGAGGCAGGCAAATACCTATCTCTGAGTAAAAGCCATATAAAATATAAATTTCCAATTTTTGTCCCTTCTCCTGGCATAGGAACGCTTGGAACAATAAATTCAAATAAAAACCAGTTCCGGGAACCAAAAGCCATGATAAATGCCGGTACAATTTCCCTTTTGTCCGGTTTTTTTGTATCTATCCTGTTTATAATAATAGGATCGTATACATCCCCTTTTATTCAGTACAGTGCTGCTGTGAGATCACCTATTTCAGCCCTCAATTTTCCACTGGTCTTCCCGATAATTCTTGATCATTTCATTCCGGTCTCTATTGCACCGGCACCCCTGGCACTGGCAGGTTATACAGGGCTTGTGACCACCGCTTTAAATGCATTGCCCATCGGATTCCTCGATGGAGGCCTGATTTTCTCAGCCATATTCGGAAGACGTTATAAATATGTATCCTACTTTTCCACGATAATAATTATTCTAGCCTCTATACTGGAACCCTATCTTCTGATACTCGTAGCCCTCCTGTTCCTGCTTGGCATCAGAGGTGCGCTGCCAATGAATAATCTGGCAAAACCGGGGCATATGCTGAAATATATAACTGTAGTAGTAATTTTTGTAATACTGTTGGGATTTGCACCACTTCCATTTCATAATATAAATAGCAGCAGTGTGGCTATTGCCGATTCCTGTTACATTATAGATAAGGACAAACCGGGAAATGTGACGGTAAATGTAACGGTGAATGAACAGGGAGTAAATATTATCCCCTCATTTTCAGTACATCCGGGCAGGTTAAAAGTCGAGGGGCATGAAATAGATAATAGCACCGCCACAACATACGATCTCGATCTAATAACATACAGGGCCAACTACTCCGGGATAAAAGATTTCAATATTACTGTAAATACCGGGACATCCATATTCCATAAAAGGGTAGAGGTGTATTTCCTGGAGCCGGTGGAAAATATCCATGTAAACAATTCAACCAGTCCTATGACCTTAACAGAGTATCAGGGAATGTCCTTTAATTTGACTTTACATAATAATTGTAATATGCCGGTAAGGGCAACATTACTCTCAGTTTCCAACCACATGGACGTTTATATGATGCCGAATAACAATGCAGTATTGAACCTTTCAGGGAATCAGTATCTTCCTAGGAGTTTTAGTATGGGAATAAATAACAACACATCAATTATGTTGGAAGCCACCACACCTGGTATCTGGCATTTACTATTGATTGAATCAAATGGAATGTCGGCGGTAATAATAACAATTAACGTAATGCCATCTAAACCTTCAATACCACAACCTGACCCACCAAATTAACTTTATTTCCCCAGGGATACTAACATGGAGCCGGAACGTGTTTTTTTCCAGTTTAATAATCTGTTTTTAAATTTTAATCCATTTAATCACAGTTTCTTTAACATGTCATTTCTTTTTTGTTTATAGAAAATTTATATACGCTAATGTTTTACGTTTTTATGAATCCAGCTGCTGAGGTTGAGGATTTAAAATGGGGGCCGGTACACACCCTTTTATTCATTGCATTTTCAATAGGTACCGCTGTTGAAGCGTACATATATTCACTATCATATATAGCCACCGGATGGGTTACGATACCACGTACACTATTGGGGTTACTGGCGATCTGGCCGCCTTTATGGCTCCTGCTTGGTGGTGCAGTATCAGGTCCGCTGGCCGATGAGATTGGCAGGAAAAAAACTTTATTCATTACACTGGCCATATACGCAGTGGGTGCCACCGGCCTGATTTTCAGCTTTACTTATATAACAATCCTGATCTTTATCGGCATGCTTCTGTTTGCTGCCGGCGGTGAATACAATACCATTCTTACCGCAACACATGAATTATTCCCCAGGAAATACAGGAGCAGGGCATTATTCCTTGAACTTAATTTTACCAATATAGGCGGATCCATAGCAGCAATACTTGCACTTCTTGCCATATCATCCATATTTGACCAGAGAGCAGTGCTGGGGGTAACACTCCTAATATCACTTATGGTCATGTATCTCATCAGATTGAGATTGCCGGAATCAGTTATGTGGCTTGAATCAAAGGGAAGATTCAGCAGTGCAGATACGGAACTCAAAAAATACTATGGCGCCTCTCCGGAAAAGGATACCCTGGTGAAGCCAAAAAAATTACCCTCACTCTATTTCAGAATAGCAGTCGGTGGAATAATCGGGTGGGCATATACAGCTGGCTTCAGCCTTATTGTGCTGACACTGGGACCCTATTTTTTCCCATCCCTTACTGACTGGTTGATTTTCGTTTTCGGAATAGTTGCATTCCTGGCAGGCTTCCTGGGACTTGTTGCCGATAAATTCAGCAGAAAACGTTTTCTGCTGGTTTCTGCAGTACTGGTTGTTGTATTTGCATATCTGTTTATACCCACATTAAAAATATGGATAACAAATACATTCATCTTCTGGTTTTTATTCATAGGTGTTTCCGTTTTCATAAATATATATTTCCTGGCAGAGGATACGTTAAAGTCGGAAATCTGGGCTACAAAGAGAAGAGGGCTGTACTCTGCTATTGTTAGGGTAATCTCCCTGGGCGGATCCATACCGGTGATCTTTCTGGCGGTTAATTTACCGATAGTATCATACATGTGGCTGGGAATAGGAATTTTCGGCACTGGTCTGGTTGCATCGGTTGCATGGTATATATGGGGAATAGAAACCAGCAAGGGCAGAAGTGTAAGAATATGGGATGATGATAGATGAGTATAGATAAAAACACTTTAAAAGATAAGATTTTAGGAGTATTTTATGGAGTTGCAATAGGTGATGCAATGGGGATGCCCACCACCTTCATGAGCAGGGAACAGATAAAAGGGAAGTTCGGGAAGGTAACGGATTTCCTGGAGGCACCAATGGAAGGATCGGTGCATTCCAGACTTGTCAGGGGGGAGTATACAGATGACACTGAACTGACATACATGGTTGCAGACTCTATTATATCCAGAGGGCATATAGATCCTGAAGACATGGCGAACAGGCTTGTAAAATGGGCAGATGACAATGATATACTGAATACAACACTCATAGGACCCAGCACAAGGGGGGCCATACACAATTTAAAATCCGGTATGTCTTACCGGGAGACAGGAAAAAATGGAACAACAAATGGCTGCGCCATGAAAATCAGTCCCGTTGGAATCTATGATGCCTTTTCAGAGGATGAAAAAACTGTAAAAGATGTAATAAATGCATGTTTATGCACACACAATACTGCACTGGCAATTTCAGGTGCAGCAGCTATCACCTTTGCAGTCAAAAATGCAATTTCAGATGGGAAAAACCCTGGAAATGTTTTCGATGCATCACTGAAAGGTGCCGATCTGGGAGCACGGTTAATGGGCAATTCCGGAGACTCTATAGTACGCAGAATACAGGAGGCTGCAAATATTGCTAATGCCAGCAATGATTTTGACCTCTTCCTGGACAGTCTTTATAATTTCATATTAAAACCACAGTGGGCGCTTACAGAGGATTCGGTTCCCGCTGCCATATCAGTATTTTTACGGGCCAGGGGAAATTTCAGGGAGTCAATATTGATGGCATGTAATCTCGGTGCAGATTCAGATACAATCGGTGGCATGGTGGGGGCAATGGCCGGTTCCTATGCAGGGTTCAGGAAAATTCCCGGTGAATGGATAAAAACCATAGACGATTCTGCCGGCCGGGATATAATGGAACTGGGAGGTAAATTTTTGGATGCCATGCAATTATGATCTTCTAATAATCGGGGATGCTGTTTTAGACATATCCCTGAACATAAAAGATTTCCCGGTACGGGCTGGAACCACAAATATCTCACCTGATATGGAAATAACCCCCGGAGGTCCCGCTGCCATGGCAATTATAGCTTCACGGCTGGGTTTAAAAGTTGCATTTGCAGATAAGATCGGAACAGACATACTTGGCGATTATTTACTGAAAGAACTCGAAAAAAGCGGTGTAAATACCGAATATATAATAAGGGAAAATGGAGAAGCAACAGCAACATCAATCAATATAGTTGATTCAAAGAAGAGGCACTCCTTCCTGGGATACCTCGGTGCCGGCATAATGCTTGATAAGGTGGATAAAAGTTTGATCTCCAGATCAAAATCTATTTTTTTTGAGGGTTATAATCTTGCGGCTACCGGAAAAACATACTATACCATTCTGGATGCTGCCAAGGAGGCAAATTTGCAGAAAAAACAGATATTCTTTGATATAGGCCCGCTTATATCAGAAATTAAGGGGCTCAATGCGTTTCTTGATATCTCGACCACCGTTTTCTTAAATAGGGAAGAAGCGCTTGCATATTCCAAACTTGATCTGGAACGTACTCTGATAATGCTGGGAAAAAAAGAGAATGCAAACTACATACTGAAACTTGATCGGGAAGGCTCCATGATCATAAGGAATAAACAGACGATTCCATGCAGTGCTTTAAAAACCGATAACATTAAACATACTATCGGGGCAGGAGATGCATTTGATGCCGGTTATATGGCTGCCATGCTTTCAGGCTATAGAGAGGAGATGGCATGCATGGCAGGGAATGCGGTAGCCTCTCTGAGAATCTCCAGGGGCATCAAATCAATACCGCACATAAATGAACTCATGGAGAAAATAAATTCCTAGTTGTTCAGGTACAGAACCCGGGAAATTAAACTGCCCATATCGTGATTGAATTAGCTTCACCAGTAAATATGGAAAGTTTTTGTTAATTATCACTGTAAAAATCACATCTTTTCCATTTTCTTTACTATTTCGGAGGCAAATTCAGAGCATTTTACAGGAGTTATATCCTGCCTGCCGGTCAGGTCTCTGGGAATCTTGCCGTTAAGGAATGCAGCAGAAATAGCTTTTTCCACTATATTTGCTGGAATCTCCCATCCTACATGCCGTAACATGGAGCATCCTGAAAGAATAAAAGAAAGCGGATCAGCAGCATCATATCCTGCTTCCAGCGGAGAAGACGATTGAACCGCCTCAAACAATGCACATTGATCTCCCATGCTTGCACCATACTCTATGTTGATGGCCCCTGTGAGAAAATCCAGTACAAATCTGCTGAGGACCGTATCCATCATGATTATATCCAGACTCTCCGGTTCCACCAGCAATTTTTTTATAAACATCCTTGTTTTAATTATTTCATATTCAACGTTATCATATTTTTCAAGTTCATCATAACACCATTGCCCGAATTCTGGATTTTCACGGTCATCAACTATGGTGAGCTTTTTGCGGTTGTACTTCTTATAATAGTTAACAGCCTGTTTCACAACTTTCAGAGTTCTAAACTTGCTCTGGCTGAACATATATATTCCGGAATCTGGTGTAATGGTCATATCATAATTATCTGATATGAACTTTATCAGGTCATCAGTACTTTCAGACGAGTGGTAAAAAACGTGGGTGCGGGCAAAAGAACTTCTTATTACGGTAATGTCAATTTTATCGAAGGATTTAACGAGAACATCCATTCCTGATATATATTTTACCATTCTTAAATTGGAATATAGATTCAATCTCCTTCTCAATATTGTATTTATATCGCGGTTATCGGGCATAAGATTCAGGGTTGATTTCATTATTATGGATATTTTCTGTATCTCTTTTATTGATTCATCCGGTATATAAGTCCCGTATTTTTCATAGGCATCATTGCCTATCAGGATTTTATGCCATTCAATAGATTTCTCGCCCCCGTAGGCAAGTTCTATAGCGCTGTTAATTACATCAATCATGGCTTTTGTAATCTCGGGCCCGATTCCGTCCCCCTCTATATACCCGATGGTCAGCATATCAGGAACAACCATTCCCGTATCTGTGAATTCAACATACATTAAATGCACCATGCATATCAGCATATAATTTTTTTCAATGTTCAGATTAAAATATTTTTATACCAATGTAACATTATTAACTATGAGAACAGAAACTGATGTAATTGGCGATGTCCAGATTGATGACAGCATTTATTATGGAATAAATACCCTCAGGGCCAAAAATAATTTTAACATATCAGGAATAAAATCCCGTGACAGGGATCATATAAAGGCAATGGCTATAGTAAAAAAGGGAGCCGCCTATGCTAATTTTACCGGTGGGAAATTGAGCAAGGAACTCTATGAAAGCATAAGCAAAGCATGTGACAGGCTCATTTCTGGGGAATTTGATGATCAGTTCGTTGTGGACGTTTTCCAGGCCGGAGCAGGTACTTCCTTCAATATGAATACAAACGAGATACTTGCAAACCTAGTACTTGAATCTTTGAATCATAAAAAGGGGGAATACAAATATGTTCATCCGAACGATGTTATCAACATGAGCCAGTCTACCAATGATATTTACCCTACAATGATGCGTGTGAGCATTATGCTCAAATCCATGAAATTGATTGAAGCTGCAGGGGCACTGGTAAAATCATTGAAATCAAAATACAGGGAATTTGAAAAGATTTATAAAACCGGCAGAACACACCTTCAGGATGCCGTTAGAGTGACACTTGGAGATGAATTCAATGCATGGGCTTTCGCGGTGTCACGTGATTTAAATGAATTTAAATCATCACTGGATTACATACTGGAATTAAATATAGGGGGAACAGCAGTGGGCAACGGGGCAAATACTCCTGAAAATTACAAGGAAAATGCCGTGAAGAAAATATCTGAGGAAACCGGTTTTAATTTCCGCCCGGGAGAAAATCTCATGGGCATAATGCAGTTCATGACAGACTTTTCCAGGGTAATGAATTCCATGTCCAACATGGCACTAGATCTCAGCAAGATTTCCGATGATCTGAGGCTTCTGTATTCCGGGCCAGGAGCCGGACTCCATGAAATAGTATTACCGGCAGTCCAGCAGGGATCTTCTATCATGCCCGGCAAGATAAATCCATCCATAGCCGAGGCAATGAATATGATATGCCATTCAATCACCGGGTCCCAGCAGGCCGTAAACCTTTCCGTGAAGGCAGGGCAACTGGAGCTCAATGTCATGATGCCACACATAGATTATGAGATATCAAAATCTATAGAAAGGCTCGCAAACGGAATCAAAATGCTTGACGAGGAAGCCATCCAGGGCACACTACCGGATCGTAACAAGATAAAGGAAAACATGGAAAGGAGCTTCGGTTCGGCAGCATTGCTGAATCCATACCTGGGATACGATACCATGGCTAAAATAGTTGAAGAATCACTGGAAACTGGAAAAAGCATAAAAGAACTGGTCCTGAAAACCGGAAAAATAGACGAAAAGAAATATAATGAAATATTCAGCTTCATGAACTAAGCACATAAATGATTGAATAGATCAATATATTATTTTTTTAAATTGCATTTATATACATAATAAATTTTTAAATTCCAACCCATGGATCCTTTTTAAAAGCTTTGGAAACAACCATGGTATCATATTTCACTATGCCATCCTTTCTCGCCAGGCTGTCCTCAAATTCCTGGATGGTTTCAAGATTCAGGAAAAGCCCCTGAAGCAATAGCTGGTTCTGCCCCCTTCTCCTGTACAGTGAAAGTATATTGGGATTGGCGGCAAGTGATTCCGCAATAGCATCAAGTTTGTCACCCTCCGTATCTATTCTGATGCAAACCTTTATGCTGTTCTCTATGGCATGCAGATCAACAAGTGCGGAAAAACCTGTGATAATTTTTCTCCTTACAAGTTCATTAATTCTTCTCCTGACTGTTGCCTCGCTTGTGTTCAGCATCTTGGCTATTTCAGCGTTGGACATCCTGGCATTATATCTGAGAAAGCACATAATTTCTTTATCAAGGTCATCAAATGGCAGAATAGACGGATCTATATGCCCCCATCTTACAGAAAGATCACACTCATAATTTTTACTATCCTCACTTCTCTTTGAACTATTTTCTTCCGTCATAAAATAATATTTTAAAGCAATATATAACTCTTTCCACATATAA
>JAKADL010000045.1 GCA_021820565.1 Thermoplasmata archaeon | reverse complement strand
TGAAAAAGGAAACTGTAATTACAGAAAATTCATCCAGATTATTTTTATATGCACCCTATATGGCATTCGGCATATATTCGCTCATCGCCCTTATTATACCCGTATTCATGACCGAACCCATAATTTTTACCGCGTCAGGTGATTTCTTTGCCGGTGCAATATTATTTTCCCTGGCTGCATTTATAAAAATAATAGGAACTATGGATTCGGGCAGCAATTTCTCTTCCATGGGTGCCTCAAGGCTCATGTCCTTCAACTTCTTCAGCGAGGGCACGCTTATAACTGTATTCTTCGCAGTAGCACTGATAAGCGGCACAAACAATCCATATACTACAAATCATTACCTCATCAGCCATCCACTTTCCAATCTGAGCCTTGTGCATATATTCGCGGTGTTTGCATTTTTCATGATTTTCATGTATGAATTCGGGAAGATGCCAACACAGAGTGAGGGAAACCAGGAAATGGGCATGATTGATTCTGGCATAGATTATGAATACAGTGGAAAGGCACTTGCAGTAAACAAATGGTCATCCTATATGAAAGTGTATCTTCTGGGATCCGTACTGATCAATGTATTTCTTATTCCGTGGGGAATGTTCAATACGTTTCCATTATTTTTCCTCAATGCTATTGTGATGTTTGCTAAATGGATCTTGCTCATAATAATAGTACTGATAGTAGATACTTCCCTGGCAAAGTTGCGCCTGTTCAAGGTCATAGACTATCTTGCAGTGGCATTCACATTTTCAATACTATTTTTGATACTTACCGAGGTGATCGCATGAATATAGTTTTTACAATAATATATCTCCTGGCCGCACTCATAGTGGTTACTGGATTTTACATTCAGAGCAACAAATATTTGAGATCAATGGTCATGACCCAGGCATTTCAGTCACTCCTCATTGCCATTATAGCAATATTCCTGGGTTTTGAACTCAAGCAGTATACATTTTTCATACTAGCTGTGCTTGTTATTCTTCTGAGGAGCGTTCTGGTTACATATTTCCTTGCAGCGAAGATACCGAAAAATAAAAATTATTTATACGAATCAAGGCTACCAACCACTTATTATCTTCTGGTTGACCTTGCGTTCATTGTAATTTCCATATTCATTGTCTATTCAATATCCTTTATTCATATAGTTTCACGCATATTCCCTGCGAGTAATATTATACTATTCCCCCTGTTACTTTTCTTCCAGGGGCTTTTTATTATTGCATCCAGGAGGAGAACTATTGCACAGATACTGGGTTATATCGAGGAAGAAAATTCGCTGATACTCATGGGTACCTTTATTCTTCCTGTCCCCATAATAATAGAAAGCAGCGTATTTCTGGATGTGCTGATACTGGTTGTGATTTTTTCAATAATCAGTATCGAGAAAACCGAGCATAAACCCGTGGAGGAGTTGAGAGGATGATTTATGAAATACTCATACTGATTATACCATTGATTGCCATGGCATTCTATAAAAATATAAAGATAACCAGCATAATAGGGGCAATTATTGAATTATTCCTGCTTATCCCGCTTTATTTTGATTTATCCAATTCCGGATTCTTTTTCATTGATCATATTACCTACATATTCATTCTCATGGTAAGCTCTATTTATCTTATGTCCCTGCTATATTCCAGAAAATATATTCACAATATAGGGAATAAGGGAATTTCTGAAAATGTTTATTACATGCTCATGGGATTTTTCTATGTTGCCATGGAATTTGCCCTCATGGTAAATAATTATGGTTTCATGTGGGTTGGAATAGAAACAACTACAATATCATCTGCCCTGCTCCTAATAACAGAGAAATCAGATATATCACTGGAAGCAACATGGAGGTATATAATTATAGTTTCCGCTGGTGTTACATTTGCCTTCATATCTGTTATACTGATATACTATGCATTCGGGACACTGACCGTTACCGTAATTCTATCTGAAGGAATCAGGGATAGCCTTGCAGTCAGGCTTGCAGTGGGAATTGCCCTGGTTGGGTTCGGCACGAAAGTCGGTGTTTTTCCTGTGCACACATGGCTTCCCGATGCCCATAGCGAGGCACCTGCACCTGTCAGCGCAATGTTCTCCGGGGTATTACTGCCTGTGGCACTGTATGTACTTTACAGAATTTATGAAATATATCCTATGAGAGAAATATTTATCTGGGCTGGAACTATTTCAGTGCTTTTTGCAGCCATATTCCTGGGATACCAGAGAAACTACAAGAGAATGTTTGCATATTCAACAATGGAAAATATGAACATCGCACTCATAGGTTTGAGCACCTTTACCTTCGCAGGCCTGGTGGGTTCCCTCCTGCTTCTCCTCTCACACAGTTTCGGAAAAGCCGGTGCCTTTTACTCCTCAGGAAATGTTTATGAGATGTCCGGCACGAAATCAATTGACGGTGTTGGTGGATTAATAAGAAATAAAGCAAGTGCGGCTTCAATGCTACTATCGTCCTTTGCCGTAACCGGAACACCCCCATTCGGAACATTCTTCGGTGAATTTCTGATACTTTATTCAGTGCTGTCCATACATTTCTATGCACAGTTCGGGATAATAGTACTTTCACTGTTCCTCGCATTTGTATCCATAAACTTCAATGTATCGAAAATGCTGTTCAGGGGCAAATCAGAATACAGCCAGTCAGGAATTAATACTATTATACCCCTTATAGCAGCAATTATATCTATATTCATAGGAATTGTATTCCTGGTGGTGTATCATGAAATATTATAAATTCGGAGATAAAACTGGAAGATATATCGGAAGAACTGAAAAATACGATATTTACACCTCAACGATTACCGGAATAGGTAAAGATGAAGATGATCATGAAGAAAGAACCCAGGGGGAAATCTATTTCAATTATGGTCCATCCGCAGGAGGACTGAGGGAATCCGTAAATTTCCGGCTCCTCACACCCGGTGAATCTATAAGGGATGTTATAATAAATTCAGGTTTTAAAAGAAGGAATGTAAAAATAACGGGAGATAGTATTTCAGATGCGATGCTGAAAGTGGAAAGGATCAACGGATTTCATTCAGCATCACACAGCATAGCTTATGCACTGGCCGTGGAGGATGCCCTGAATGTTGAGAATGGGGATTTAAATGATGCGAGAATTGTAGAAATTGAACTGGAGAGAATAAGGTCAAATATCGATGTAATAAAAGGCTTATGTGAATCTGCTGGATTTGCCGTGCCTGAAAAACAGCTTCTTCTATTAAGGGAGGAAGTTGCAAGAATAATTTCCAGTGCTTTCGGTCACAGATATTATTTTTCTGTAAATGGCATAAACTCCATTGATGGGGATTTTTCCAGAATATCACTCAGTTCCATTGAGAAACAGTTCAGATCCATTTATAATGGCCTGCTTTCCTCCAAAATATTCCTGGACAGGCTACAGGAAAATGGAATTCTATTGAATCCTGTATCAAGCGGTCCAGCAGCACGTGCGGCAAACTTCAGGTACGATGCCAGACTGGACTCCGAGTCTCTAATATATGGAAAATACAGTACTGTAATGGAAACCAGTGGTGATACGTTTTCCAGATTTCTGGTCAGGGCGGAAGAGATATTTGAGTCCATAAATATAATAGAATCATACGATATTAAAAAAAGTTACAGAAAGCATAGAATGGAATTGAACGGAACGGGTGAGGGCACTGCAAGGATAGAATCACCTGCCGGCGACCTCTTTTATTATGTGAACATAAATGAAGGCAGGTTGATTGATATACAGATGTGCTCACCATCGTATCTCAATATGAGAAATTTCAGATATGGACTGAAAAGCGGCAATATTTTCACAGATTTCTTTTTTGTATGGGAAAGCTTCGGCATCTGGATATCGGAACTGGAGGTGGGGTTTCAGTGAACTGGTTCATCAGCGGCATCAGAAAGAGGATAAAGACGGAGAAACTGGATCAGTACCAGGTTATGTATCCTTCTATACTCGAGGGAGTTAGTGATTATAAGTGCCCAACGGAGGCACTCAGGAATGGCAACTGGGACATGGATAAATGCATATTCTGCAGGCAGTGCGACCTGAAGCCAACAGGAAAACAGGAAACATATTCTGTTCAGCATCTTGTCCCGGACATATTCAAAAAATCCCTGTATCTTTATCCGGTGGACTCCGGAACATGTGGTGCCTGCAATGTTGAATTTACCTCCTTATTTTCACCACAGTATGATTCCAGCAGGTTCAAAATTTTTATGGCAAATACTCCAAGACATGCTGATGCACTGGTAGTCATGGGTGTTCATACTGATGGAATGGAGAGAGTTCTTCAGGAGGCCTATGATGCCATGCCTGAACCGAAAATTGTCATAGGACTTGGTGCATGCGCACTTTCAGGTGGAATTATCGGCAGAGAAGCCATGGAGAAATATGATATCCATATTGCAGGATGCCCTCCGACACCGGCATCAATCCTCAATGCAATAATAGAAGCGAGGGATAAAAGATGATATCTTACTATATACCGCTCATGGCAATTTTCCTTGCTGTACTGATTTCAATAAAATACAGAACCGCGGGTTACATAATTACAGCTATAGCTTCAGTACTGTTTTTCCTTTTCACGTTCAGGATTTTTGATTATATAACATACTTTTACTTAATAGCAGCCATCGTATGGATAATAACATCGGTGTTCTCTATTTCATATTCAAAGAAATATGGAAGATGGCTTGCACCACTGTTCATACTGACCATTGCCGGAATGATGACAATACTGTATGCTAATAACTTCCTGGTATTTATAACAGGCTGGGAGATAATGTCGATACCTGCCTATTTAACCGTGGCAATAAATAAGAAAAATGACATGGAAGCCTATATATTCATGCTGTTTTCTGAAATAAGTACGGTACTGATCATAACCGCTGCAGTACTTTCCTATTACTATACGGGCACATTCAATTTTACCGGACTTTCCAATGATATGGTTTTACTCATATTTGCCATAGGCGCCATGTCTAAAATGGGGTTGACGCCCTTCATGATAAGTGAGTGGCTTCCCATTGCCCATGGCAGTGCCCCGGCAAATTCATCCGCAATTTTCAGTGCAACCATGACCCTCATGGGTGTATATGGAATTTTAAAAATAGCACTGCTTTCTCCGGTTTCCATTGATATAGGCATATTATTCATTATTATAGGTGTGATTTCTGTACTCTTCGGGGCACTCTATGCATACATATCTGAAAATATGAAATCCCTGGGAGGATTCAGTACTATAGAAAATAATGGAGTGTTGATGGCAGCATTAGGACTTTTTGTAGCTGTCAATGACAGTGTATTAAAAGAATTTATCCTTATTTCCATAGCCATTTTTGCCATGGCTCATTCAATAGCAAAAACCGGGTTGTTTATATCCATTGGCCATACAGGTGTTGAATATTTCAGTGCAGTTAACGGAGGCAAGGACACTGTTAATCAGGTAGGCAAATTTTTTGCAATGTCTTCGCTTTCCGGGCTATTCCCATCACTTGGTGGTCTTGGAACGTGGATGGTACTGGAATCCTTTTTCATGGGTGCCTACCTGTACGGGCCACTTGGTATTGCTTCGATCATAGCTGGATCCCTTATTGCCATGGGGGAGGGATTCGCCACCGCTGCAATGCTGAAAATTTTCTATTTCACCGATAGCCACAGGAAATCCCGTGGAAAAAATCTGGAGAATTATACTATACTGGGAACAGGGATAACACTTGTATTCCTATTTGCTGTATCATTTTTGATAGTAGGTAAGAACTATATATCAGGCATACCCTCTGTTCTTGTATTCAATGGATTTATGATTGAATCAAGGCTTGGTGTCTCTGATTTCGGGCTTATAACACCGCTTTACATTGTTATATTATTGACGGTGTTTACGGTAATTATATTTCTCGTATTTGGAAGGCCAAAAACCAGAATTGCCAATCGCTGGAACGGTGGAGTAGAACATGGAGAATACTATAATTCATCCACATATTCTAATAACATCCGCCTGATCCTTAAAAGGGTGCTCAGGACTAAAAGCACAGATGAAAACAGAGTAGAAACTGTCGATATCTTCTGGTTGATCATGATAAATATCGCTAAGGCTTATAGAAATTTTGCAAAATTTACAGCATACAAAATCATGAACAGTTCTATATCAGCATATATTGCATACATGATAGCTGCCTTCATACTGATAATTATAATTGTTTCACTTGTATAAATTTAAAATGAAAATATATTTACTTTTTAATATTTTTAGGTATCACCACTGCATAAACATATAGAAAAATAATATTTATAAGGTAAAATCAGAAAAGCTTAATAAATAATAATTATATAATGATACAAATGGAAGGATGTGGCCAATAGCCAAATTACTTCGAGGTTTGATAAACTTATGAATCTGAGGAGAATTTTACTGGACGTTGATAAAGGATTGAACAGACCGACACTTACTGAACTTGCAGGGTCAATAGAAGAGGTGCCTGGTGTAGATGCTGTAAAGATAACTGTTACAGAGATGGATATGGAAACCATGGGAACAAGCATAACTGTTGAAGGTTTGAATATTAATTATAATTATCTTGTAAAGGTTATAGAGGATATGGGCTGTGCTATACATTCCATAGATGAGGTTATTACCGGAAAACATATTATAAAATGAATAAGAAATATATATTTCCTGTTAGTATAGGCCTTTCAGATGGTATAATCACTGCCCTGATACTTGCATCCGGTGGAATTATCGGAAAAAGCACCATAGATATATTCGAGGCTTTTAAGATTTCCTTCGGGTCCGCTTTTGCGGGTGCATTCAGTTATTTTATTGCACAGTATGCCGGTTTAAATGAGGAACTGCATAGAACTGCACTTCAATTAAATCTGAAATCTACAGATTATTTATTGAGAGGTCATCTGGGCATTGAAATATTTATAGAATCGCTGCTTGGAGCATTTATTGCAGCCTTTTTCGGGTTTTTAGGGGCATTGATTCCATTATCTTCATCGCTTATCGTCAGGGGAAATGAAATTATACCACTTTCACTGTCATATACATCCCTTGCCATACTCGGACTTTTTATAAGCAAATCTACAGCTGGAAGGGCAAGGTTCTGGATTATTGTGATGGTGGCCGTGGGTATTATAGTAACCATTGCGGGTTTTGAATTAAAACTCATTGTCTAGTCATGAGACTGAAAAATATCTCTCCTTACACAATTTTTAAATATTCTACAGCAATGTTTTTGCGGCAGGGGGAGCTCAGAGCTGAGAGGATAAGGATCGACCCCATGAACCTGATCCGGATAATACCGGCGGAGGGATAGAGTTGGAATATGATACAGAAAATAATATAAAAATTGCAGATTATATAGCAACATCACCATGGGATAGCAGGCACTGGACAATTTTTTTTACAGTATCAGTATCATTTTTAATGTGGGGAGTTGCCCTCAGCATAGCACCCCTTATAACCACATGGTATTTTGTTCCTACCTCTGCATATTATCTCATTATAGGTGCTGCACCTGCAGGGCTAATGACTGGAAATATTGTTATGGGAATACTATCCGATAAAACAGGCAGAAAGAAAAGTTACCTTATAACCTTAATGTTAACTGTTGCCGGTCTAGCGGGCATTGGTATTACCTATAATTATATTGCCCTGATTGTATTGGTGTTTGTCGCGGAATTCGGACTCGGTGGTGATGAGACAGTATCACTCTCATTGATGTCTGAATATTTTCCAGCGAGGTACAGGGGAGCTGCAATAGTAGAATCTTCTAACATGGCTAATATCGGAATAACCTTGATGGCCGGTATCTTTTTATTGCTTTCAAGTTCCATTTTTGTCCAGAAAATTGCACTGGTATGCATTGCAATAATAGGAGGCATGATATCCTTGCTTGCACGGTACAGAATAAAAGAAAGCCTTTTATGGAAGAAGAGAAAAAATATTTATCCGGCACAATTTAATATAAAAGATGCAATAAAAGTAATTGCACTATCACTCATGGGTATAGCAATTATTGTTGGCTTCGCATTTTCAGATCTGGTGCTCGGGCCGTTTCATTTTCCACAGTATACAGACCTGATTATATTTTTTTCTGTACTGGCTGAATCAATTACGGGTGTGGCAGGTGGATTTATTATAGGCAGGTCGGGCAGAAAAACTATATCCATGATAGGATTTTCCGGTCTTCTTGGTTCGTGGATGATACTATTATTATTCTTTAACGATGTGATATCAAACCTCTACCTGCTATTGATCATGCTTGCCATAAGTTCCGTGTTCGGTGAGATTGCCTGGGCATCCAGAGAACTTCTGGAACCAGAAAATTTTACCAGCCGGTACAGGGGAAGAGGTGTTGGCGGTGTTCGACTTGCAGGTTATACACTCTACATCGCATTTATTTTCATTCTCGTCAATGCCACCGTTGGTCTATATGCATGGTTTATTCTTATGGTTTATCTGGCAGGATTTATTGGAGGGCTGATATATTTAATCTACGGACGTGAAACTAAGAGTTCCCATGTGATTTGAGAAATTCATCCAGTACATTAAAATCAGATTTCATAATCTCAAGGTTTGCCGGATTTCTGAGCGCAGCTGCAGGATGTACTGTGACGAGATATTTATTTTCAATTATTTTCCCGTGATATGCTGTGATGCCTTTTAAATTAAGAAGTGCATCTGCTGCTGTTGCACCCAGGAGCACAATGATCTGTGGATTCACGATCTCTATCTGCTTTTTCAGGAATGGCATGCAGATGGCAACTTCATCATCGGTCGGTACCCTGTTATCCGGCGGAAAAAACTGTACTACACTGGTTATGTAAACATCCTCTCTATGAAGTCCTATGCCATCAATAAGGCTGTCAAGCAGTTTCCCACTTCTACCGATGAATGGCCTTTTCTGTATATCCTCATTTCTCCCCGGTGCCTGCCCGATAAAGAATATCCTTGAATTTAAATTTCCTTCCCCAGGGACAAAATTTATGCTTAAATTCCATTTCCCATTTTTTGGTATATTCCGGTATTCCGAATTCAGGGATTCCATACTGAGATATTTTATTAAGTATGAGTTAGCATATTCCAGGAGTTCCCTCTGATTGCCGAAGTTAAGATTTTTCATGGCTTCGGAATAATTGAGCCATATGTATCCTCTATGCTCATGCGATACTTTTACCTCTGAATTATCGGATACTATAGACATAAACATCCTTACATGTTTCAGTATTTTTACTGCATTATATGTAAATCTGTATATTATATCATAATGGAAGAAGGGAATCAAATTTTTTTCATCCACTTTTATCCCTGATTCCTCCATGGTCTCCCTTATTGCAGCATCTACTCCGGTTTCACCTTTTTCAATATGGCCTTTGGGGAAATCAAGCCATCCTTCAGCCCTCTTGAGCAGTAGATATTTATATTCTCCCTGAAATCTTGATAAAATTACAATTCCATAGCTGTATTCCTCTCTCATAAAATGGAATTTCAATCATATATAAAAATTAGTCCAGAATCTGATGGAATTAATTAATGCAAGTAATTAAAAATGACAAAAACGGCAAAATCTGGAAAGTAATGAAAAACTCTTTATTTTATAAGTCTTTTCCAGTTTAATGAAGATATATGCTGAAATTTATCCGTCCAGGAATTTGGAGAATGTGAAACGGGAAATAGAAAAACTGGCAGATTTTGACGGATTCAATATACCGGATAATCCTCTCGGATATCCTACAATGCCACCGGAGCTTATCGGTTACATAGTGAGGGAAATATTTCAGCATAAGGAAATAATAATGAACCAACGTTTAAAGGACATAAACGAATTGAAATTACGTTCTATTATAACTGCCGCTAGGGCTATCAACGCATCAATGATATTTACCCAGGGTGATAAGCCGAGATTTGGAAAAGAGTTCAATGAAATAGATTCTATTGGTGCCATGAAGCTTGCAATAAAAAGAGGGGTTGAAGCTGGTGTTATACTGAGCTTCAGAAAATCCATAGAAGATATAAAAAAAAGGATAAATAGTGAAGCGAATATTTTTCTTGTAGTAAACTTCGGGGAAACTGCTATATTAAACCAAATAAATACAGAAAAACTAATTCCCTACATAATAATAAGAACGGAGAAGAATGAGCCTATAGTTGATAAAATACACCAGCCAGCTGTAGACCTGAATGATCTGCACTATCTCATGCAACAATTGAGCAGCTATAAATTCAGGGGATTTTTATTCTCCATACCTGGAGATAATGAAACTCTCATTAATATTAAAAATTATCTATAAGCATGAATTTTCATATTCCCGTAAGGGTGCATGATTCTTATTAATGTACTTTATTTCCCGTAAAATATAAATAGTTAAATAGACCAGTATAATATCTATTTATGGTTAGAACCAGATATAAATTTATGATAATTGCAATTGCTGTAATTGTCGCGGCCATTTTCATTTCAGCTTCTTTTATGGGTGCGTTTATTCCACAGTCTTCAGGTAATACTACTGTAAGTCCTTATTCACCAAATTACATTAAAGATATGAACGATTCAAGTGTTGCAAATTCAACCCCACAGAACTATATATTCACGAATGATACTATTTCCGGATCCAATCTTACACATATACTTGTTAATAGGGCATATTTGAATCAGGATGTGATAAATAGTGCATTGATAACCAATGCAAGTGTGAATGGTAGCATTTTATCGGACATAACTTTAACGCACGTATTGGTTAATAACAGCCATATCTCCCACGCAACAGTTGAAAATGGAACAGTGGAAAATTCTAATGTTAGTTCCACATATCTGCAGGATATAGGCATAAGTAATTCTTCTATAATGGATTCTACAATAATGCATACTACAATTGAGCATGCTAACATTACAGATGCAACAATCGGTTACGGTTATATAAATAACTCCATATTGATCAATGTAGGTCTAGTGAAATATTTCAATGGCACGAGCACCGTTAGATTGGGAACCAACGTTACTATACTTTCATACCCTAGTGTAACTACCCCAACGGTACCCTCTCCGGTGAATCCTCCTGTCCCAATAGCTCCAACTCCAACAACTCCTCCAACTCCACCAAATCACCCGATAAATAAAAGCAACGTGTTTAGTCAGTCAGGTACAAATCCCTTGTCTTTACTTGGAGGGAATATGAATGGAATTGTACATTCGAAACCCTTGAATAAGTCATTCACAGGCCCTTCAGTATCCTATAATTAATATATTTTTGATTTATATAATTTGTAAATTATTAAATTTGACGATTTTATTTCATTAATTAGATAAATATTATTTTTGGTTAACTTTAGGTTAAAAATAATATTAGACATTCATTGTTCCAAATAATTATAAGACTAAATTATGAGAAGTTTAATTAGGTATTTTTACATAGCTGATTCTGTGTACTGTGTAACAATAGAGAACAGAAAAGTCTCCAACTATACTAGTATTTACGAAATTTTAAAGTTGAAAGTGGATTCAATATTCGTTATTGATTACGATGCTTTAAGGCAGAGATATCTTAATCTCAAATTATACAGTGATCTTTCAAAATTTTTTGAATTAACCATAATGAATTATCCTGAAACTGAAAATGATCTTATGGATACTATAATAAATGGCGCCTCCACTGTAGTAATAAACAACAATTTAACCTATAAGAGAATATCAAGTTATCTGAGTTTTACACAAAACATTGCCATGAATTACAAATACGTTGATACGTGTATTTACTTTTCTGAGATGGGAGGGAATATGTTTCTCACAGATAAGGAAATAATGCTTCCATATGTTCTTGCATATAACTATAACAATTTTCCTATAAAGAATTCTATTCAACTTCAAAATTTCCCTAATGACCTTGTAC